>NZ_CP045652.1:3705365-4014145 GCF_009557615.1 Sphingobacteruim zhuxiongii | reverse complement strand
CGCGAATTTTACCTACGCTACGAGTAAGTATGAGGTTTACGAAGAGCCCTTATATCCTGAGGCTTGGCGATCCCGAGTAGGAACATCTTTGAATCAAACCTACGGATATATTGCAGAACGCTTATTTGTCGATGATGAAGAGGCTGCAAATGCACCGAGACAAGAGTTCGGTAATTATGGCGGGGGCGACATCAAGTATACCGACGTAAATAGAGATGGGAAAATTAATGAAGCGGATAAAGTCCCAATAGGAAATCCGAACGTTCCGGAAATTATTTATGGCTTTGGATTCTCTTTAAGCTACAAAAAAGTCGATGTATCGGCCTTTTTCCAGGGATCCGCAAACGAGTCGTTCTGGATTGATCCAGCAGCAACTTCACCTTTCGTTGCTTATCACTACAATACAACCGAATCTAGCTCAGGAAGAATCTTTATGAATCAACTTTTACAGGCCTATGCCGATAGTTATTGGTCTGAGGACAATAGAGATATCTACGCCACATTGCCAAGATTAAGCAATACATTGAATGGAAACAATAGCCAAACCAGTACTTGGTACATGCGCAACGGTAATTTTCTGCGATTGAAACAAGTCGAGTTGGGTTATACATTCCCTGAAAAATTTACTAACCGCATAAAAGCTTCCAACTTCCGTCTTTACGTCAATGGATCGAACCTCTTGATGTTTAGCAATTTCAAAATTTGGGATGTCGAAATGGCTGGAAATGGTTTAGGATATCCTTTGCAAAGAGTCTTTAATGTTGGTCTTAATTTAACCTTTTAATTAGATTGAAAATGAAATTTCATAATTTTTGCAAAAAGTGGCTAACAGTCATTATTGTCTTTATAACCATAACACTCGGTTCCTGTAAGCGTTATCTGGATATTATACCTGATAATATTCCCACATTAGATCATGCATTTGCTATGCGATCGGAGGCCGAAAAGTATTTATATACCTGTTATTCCTACATGCCAACTGACGGTGGAATGGCTACAGATCCTGCAATGTTAGCCGGCGATGAAATATGGACGAATGATCTGTCTGGGAGTTATCGATTTAGCCATACCATGTTTAACATTGCCAACGGTCGTCAAACAACTGTTAATCCTGCAGGGGAGGCATTGTGGGTTAATCTATACAAAGGATTGCGTGATTGCAATATATTCCTTGAGAACATTGTCCAGGTGAAAGATATGACCGAAGAGGAAAAAAAGGAGTGGGTTGCAGAAGTCAAATTTTTGAAGGCTTACTACCATTTCTATTTGGTTCGTATGTATGGTCCAATTCCATTGGTCAAAGTGAACTTGCCAGTAGACATAAATGTTGCCGATGTGCAGATTTCTAGAGCCCCAGTCGATAGCTGCTTTCAATATATTACTGAATTGTTAGATGAAGTAAAGGACGATTTGCAGCCAACAATAACGGACCCGATTCGCATGATGGGACGCATTACAAAACCAATTGTATACTCCCTTAAAGCAAAGGTCTTATTAACGGCGGCAAGTCCTCTTTTCAATGGGAACAAAGATCAGGCGGCGCTAAAGAACAACGATGGTTTGCAGTTGTTCAATCAAACCTACGACCCACAAAAATGGAAACTCGCAGCAGACGCTTGCAAAGAAGCTATTGATCAGTGCCATGAAGCGGGAATTAAATTGTATGAATTTATTCCAGGGGCGGCAACTAGCAATATATCGGATCAGATGAAATTGCAAATGAAATTGAGAAATGCTTTTACAGAGCGATGGAATTCAGAGATCGTATGGGCAAACACGCAAAGTATAGCGAGTAATTTACAACTGTGGGCAACGCCAAATTTGACAACCTACCTAGATAATCCCAATGTGACCTACGAATTGGCTGTCCCACTGAAAATAGTCGATATGTTTTACACGAAAAATGGGGTCCCATTAAATGAGGATAAAACATGGGCGCCAAGTGCGGTAACGAAAGTTGGAGGGCTTGCCGATCAGCGTCTTATTCGCTTGAACTATGAAACTGCAGAAAGCAATTTTGATAGAGAACCTCGTTTCTATGCATCTCTTGGATTTGATGGAGGGGTATGGTATGGACACGGTTACTATAACGATGAAGTTCCTTCGGGAATCTACTTTCTGGAAGGAAAGCTAGGGCAAAAAAACGGTAAAAAAGGAAGCTTCGGGTCCATTACAGGGTATTATGTGAAGAAATTTGTGCACTACCAAAGTACGCAGGCAAATAACGGAGGTTATTCGACCGTCAATTATCCATGGCCGTTAATTCGTTTACCACATCTTTATTTGATGTATGCGGAAGCATTAAATGAGCAGGTAGGTCCTACCGAGGAAGTTCACCAAAATGTAAATATTGTTCGTGAACGGGCAGGTTTACCATCAATTAGAGAGGCTTGGGATAATTTTGCTACAAATAAAAAATACACAACCCAGTCTGGTATGCGTGACATTATTCGTCGCGAAACGTTAATCGAGACCGCATTTGAAGGTGTTCGTTTCTGGGATCTGAAACGCTGGAAGACGGCTTCGGATGAGCTTGCTAAACCTATAGAAGGCTGGAATGTCTTTGGACAAACGGTAACGGAATATTACAGGAAGCAACTGATCTACTCCCAAAAATTCTCCATGAAAGATTACTTCTTTCCAATCAGAGATGCCAATTTGTTAAGTAATAAAAACCTGGTGCAAAACCTAGGTTGGTAATGGTACACACTAATAATCGTGTTATGAAAAATATTGTTAGATTAATAATACTCGGTATGCTCTACCTATCTATTCAGAGCTGCGAAGAGGAACCTCGAATAGACTTTATTGACACTAATGGAGGGGCACCAGCACAGGTGACTAATGTAGTAGTTGAAAATACACCGGGAGGTGCTGTTTTGAAATATAAATTGGGCAAGGATGTGAATTTAGCCTACGTCAAAGCAGTGTATGAAATTACGCCGGGCGTATTAAAAGAGAGCAAATCCTCCATTTATTCGGACACCTTACGACTGGAAGGATTTGGCAATACGGAAGAAAAGGAAGTAAAAGTATTCAGTGTTGGGCGAAATGAAAAGGTTTCTGAACCTGTACTGGTTAAAGTGAAGCCTCTAAATCCACCAGTCACCTTGGCTTACGATGACCTCAGTATTGAAACTGCTTTTGGGGGAGTCCGCGTAAGGATAAAAAATAAATTGAAAGCTAACCTAGCCATCGTTATTGACGCGGATACGTCTGGCAAAGGTGTATTGCGACCGCTGCAAACATTCTATACCGCCGTAGATTCAGGAGCATTTACCGTAAGAGGATTATCCAGCAAAGAGATGAAGTTCTCGGTTTACCTCCGGGATCGTTGGGGAAATAAATCATTAGCTGTTGTAAAAGACCTCACACCATTGTTCGAGAAATTTGTTCCTAAACCTTTCGCAAGCTATGAGTTGCCAACAGATCAACCCGCGCTTTCTGGAACTTATGCCTTAAGTAATATGTGGGATGGTGTGGCAAGTGGGGCGATTTATGCTTCGAGAAACAACACGTCAATGCCACAATGGTTTACCGTTGACTTAAAAATCCCTGTGGTCTTAAGCCGGATGAAGGCCCATCAACGGGTTCAAAATTTCACCTATAATTATTCGTGTGTAAAAGCCTTTGAACTTTGGGGAAGCAATCAACCTGCAAGAGATGGAAGTTGGGATGGCTGGCAGCTAATTGGAACCTTTAAGTCCTTTAAACCGTCGGGTACAGCTGTTGGTACCCTAACTGCAGAAGATATTGCCTATGGATATACGAACGGAGAGGATTTTGAAATGCAAGATACACCGCCAGCATTTCGGTACGTAAGGTTTAAAACAACCGAAACATGGTTGCTTGGAGCAAATCAAGTAACGATTTCGGAGTTGTCATTTTGGGGAGAGTTTTAAGGCCATAACACTACAAAATTATGAAGATTATTAATCAGATATTATTGGGCTGCTTTGGACTATTGGCTGTGGCATCCTGCAAAAAAATGGACAGTACTTATAAAGAATATGTGGTTCCTAGTGGGATCATCTATCCGGGTAAGGTTCTGTCAGCAGAGGTCAAATCTGGGTTAAATGAAGCGCAATTGACATGGAACAGAGGTTCGGATCCAAAAGTTGTCAAAGCGAGGATTTATTGGAATTATTATACAGATTCTGTCGATGTGTCGATGCCAGCGGATCAAACTCTGATCGCGCACACGATCAAAAATTTGGAAGAGAACTACTATACATTTATTATCAAAACTTTCGATGAGGCAGGCCATGTTTCCGTGCCTGTTGAGGTTTCAGGAGCGGTGCATGGAGAGCGTTACAAAGCTTCGCTACTGAACAGGAGGGCATCTACTAAGGTCAATATCGATAATACAGTTTCATTATCGTTTGATCCCTTAAATGCGACAAGCGATATTGTAAAATCTGAAATCGAGTATAGCACCACGGCAAACCAAATCAAGACTGTAACGATTAATGCGGACGTTAATTCCATACAATTGGATGATTTCAAATTAGGGACTTCCTATAAGATGAGAACACATTATATGCCTGAAACTGCATATAAAGCTATTGTGAGTTCTGATGAAACATTCGATGTGAAAAAATTGAATAAGCTAGAATGGAAAATTGTCGGATATTCAAGTTATTATAACACGGATACTCCAGCTAAAATGATCGACGGAAATCCAGCGACACGATGGGGAACCCTATCGCCACATGTTTATCCACATTTTTTCACAGTCGATTTTGGAGTGCAACGAACAATAAGTTCGGTTAGCTTATGGAGACAAACGCCAACCAATGAAGAAGGGCCTGACGAAGTACAATTTTTAGGGAGCGATGATAATGTCAATTTCGTCGACTTAGGAAATTATTCTTTTAATCGTTTGAGCAATGCTGAACAAGTTTATCCTTTAAGTGGGTCAAGAGCATATCGCTACTTTATGATAAAACAGATTAGAGGACCAAAAAACTACGTCGTCATGGGTGAATTTGATGTGACCGCTAGCTTTTAGTCGTTTTTAATAATAAAGAAGCCCGATATCTATTGATGTCGGGCTTCTTTATTATTATTTGTTCCTGAAGATGGGATTTCTGTTTATCTGTTAATCCTTGTACCTGAACGATTAACTATTCTACTAAAGAAAAGTGGAAAAAACCGATCAATACTTTTCTAGTCATTTAAGGAATCGGTCCGAATTCTGATTTCCCAGTCACACTAAGGGATGATCGTTCCTTTTTCGATTTGAAAATTGATGCGTTCATTTAATGGGACAACTTCTTTGTTTTCTTGCTCCTCTAGGCGGTCTGGATAAAGGATGCCATATAAATGATCCACCTCATGTTGGAAAATTACAGCGGTGAAGCCCTCAATGTTTTCCTCGATGATATTTCCTTTTCGATCTACATATTGTAAACGAATAGCATAACTACGCTTCACATCTTCTTTCCGATCAGGAATAGATAAGCATCCTTCCGCGCCAACTCGAATCAATTTCGAACGCCAAATGATTTTCGGATTAATATAAAATTCAAACGGTTCGTTTGTTTTATCAAAACGTTGTACCCAAATCACATTTTTGTTAATTCCCACTTGCGGACCAGCTATACCAACACCTTTATGTTGCGGATCTTGTACCGTTTTGAACATTCTTGAGGCTAACTTGTCAATCAAAGGGTCGTCAAATTTCAGGTCTTCGGAAGGCTTGCGTAATACCGCTAGTTCCTTCTCATCGCTGATTAAGTACACATGCATTAATGTTTCTTCATCTGCAGCATTGATTAGTTTTTGCTCGGTATCGCTAAAGTTTTTTGCAGCGGATATATTCACTTTTCTTTCGTTTTTAGGTCCTTTATACTTTTTCTCCCCGGCTTCAATTAAAACGGGTAATATATTATCTTTTGGTGGCTGCGGACAACGATATCCATTACTATATGCACAGTAGGGGTTGTACGCCTTGTTAAAATCTATTTCAATACTATTGTTTTTTATTTGGTTGATGCTAAGGTCTAGATAGCGACCACCCTCATAGGTGCTATTTCCATTACTTTCGTCCATGAAGGGTACAAATAAATGATCCTTATAGGTCAATGTTTGAAACAAAGCTATACTTTGATAAGCTGTAAGCGTGTAGTTACGACCGAACAAGCTAAAATGTAGAAGGGCATAACGCTTATATTCATTTGAAGTACCATCATAAGTTGGCATTCTAAAGCTCGGTTCATCGGCCAACAACTCTACCTTCGCTTGTGTAATAAATTGCTTATTGGCAGGGTAATAGGATAATAAAGATAGTTGATCCGCTTTTAAAGGACCATACTCATTCTTCAAATAAGCCTCATCTTTCTGTTTTCGATAGCTTGCAATATCTTGTGCATAGTCTTGTGAGGAGGCAGTAATAGGAAGTAGTAGAAATAGTATATAAATAAAATTACGCATGCGTTGAAATTAATCTCTATCAAATGTATAGATTTTTAAGAAACATTGAATAAGAATACTTACAAACTTTAATTGTACTTTTGTTGAAAACAATGCCCATGAGATTGATGGCTTTCGATTACGGAACAAAACGTATCGGCATTGCCGTATCGGATTCCTTGCAAATTATTGCCACAGCACTGGAAACGGTGCATCCTGAAGAAATCTGGAACTTCCTCCAAAATTATTTACAGCAAGAGCAGGTGGAGACATTTGTCGTAGGTAAACCTATGCGGCTAGATGGCAGCCCATCGCAGTCTGCGCAGCATGTTGTTGGCTTTATGCGTAAGTTAAAGAAAACCTACCCAAGCATACCAGTCGTTGAGGTAGACGAACGATTTACATCAAAAATCGCATCTCAGGCGATCGCGAAATCAGGATTGAAAAAAAATAAACGTCAAGATAAGAGTTTGGTTGATACCATATCAGCCACGCTAATTCTACAAACATATATGGAAAGTAAAGCATTTTAAAATGGCGCTAAAGGATATACATTTTTTTACAGAAGATATTGCATTCTCACTAAAGGAAAAACAAAAAGTTAGGGAGTGGATAGCGCAGACGATCAAAAGTGAAGGATTTACGCGTGTAGCAGAATTGAATTTTATTTTTTGCTCAGATGAATATTTGTTAAGTATCAACAAACAATACTTAGACCACGATACCTATACAGATATTGTCACTTTTGATTCTTCGGAAGACGAAACTGTAATTGCCGGAGATATTTTCATCTCGATCGAGCGAATCCGCGAAAATGCTGCAAAATTTGGTGTTGCGGATCGTGACGAATTACATCGAGTAATTATCCATGGCGTTCTACACCTATGTGGATATTACGACAAAAAGAAAGAAGATAAAACTTTAATGACCCAAAAGGAAGATCAGTATTTAAAAGCTAGGTTGTTCTAATTAACGTCAGAATCAATGCAGTCATGAAACCTAGCTGAGGCCTTTATTTTTGCTTTTGAAGGGCTAAGGTAAGCTTAAGCTAGGGCTGAAGTAGGCTTAAGGTGAACAGAAAATATAAACGGAATAAAAAATAAACCATTGGAACCGTCTTTAACGCTAGATAATAGAAGTTTTTTTGAGGGATTGGAAGACATTATCCGGGAGGGGAAGTCTGTTCAATTTCGCTTGAAAGGGCGAAGTATGGAACCTTTTATTCAAGATGGTTCTCAGATTAGGGTAAGTCCGGTGAAATTTGAAGATACGAGATTGGGAGATGTCGTTCTTGCACGCTGGAGAGGAAATTGGATCTTACATCGTATCCTATTCAAAAATAAAGACTTCATGTACCTAATCGGTGATGGAAATCTTGTTCAAATTGAAAAAGTAGGGCGCAATGACTTAGTCGCGACGTTAACCTCCGTTCAAGAAAAGGATAGCAAGATAACGAGCCAGAATTTCGGGGCTAAAGTGCTCGCGCTTGTTTGGTTTTTGGCTCGCCCATTAAGGCTTGTCGTTTCGAAAATCAAAAATCTCATGAGAAGTTAAGCTAGGATAATTAAGTAGCGACAAGGTGTAAATGCTTAATTACACATAAAAAGGTCTGCTCCATGAGTAAATAAAACAGACCTTTTAATAAATAACCTTATACAACTACAATTTTATTTCAGCGTGTAGCTCACCAATCCGAAACGCTCAACTTCATTGGCGTCATAGGTGCTCTTTTCGTAGATAATTCCTACACCTTTAGATAACCAAGTTTCGTAAATAATCGTTAAAGTATAGCCCGATATACTATTACGAACTGTTTTTTTGGTTTCTGCTTTTATAACATCTTTATAAGTCTTGCCATTTATCGATTCAGATGCTGATTTGGCTAGAATTTTACCTTCATTCGTATGCTTGATTGTTCCAGAAGCGAGACCAGTAATATTCAGTGTAACCTCCTCCTTCCAGATAGCACCTACTGCTAGATTCAAGTTAATCGAAGTGATAACACCGGGAGAGGTATTGACACCCATTGCGGATGTGGCTCCATGTAATTCGTAAAATATACCATTATCTTCTCGTATACCATCTGTTATTTCCACTTCAAGGTCGGTTCCAACGGGTTTAAATTGATAGTAAGTTTTACCTTCATGTTGTATCGATTTATGAAGAAAATAGGTCGACTTCTCTTGAGAATTATCAATATTGGCAAGGTTCCACGTGTTGCCAACAGCTAAAGGCCAATAAGAGTTGCTTAATGGTCCACCATGGTTATCATCAGGAAGACTATTATCGTCAGATTTGCTGCACGAAGCAAATATTGAAAGGAAGAGGATTAATAAATAGTTAATGGGATTTTTCATAGGATTTGATTAAAGTGAATATTAATTAATACGGATGAGTTCAACTCTTCTGTTTTTTGCTTGGTTTTTTTCTGAATCATCAGCGATTAATGGTTTTTCTGAACCGAAACCATTGGCCGTTAACCGCGATTGATCTATACCATCTGTAACTAAGGCTAGCATGACGGCATTTGCACGATCGTTTGATAATATTTTGTTTTTTGATGGATCTCCCGTTTTGTCAGTATGTCCTTCGATTGCGATTTTTAAAGATTTGTCGCTGTTGAGGGCTTCTCCAATTTGTTTGACAATCTCCATACCTTCATCACTAATTTTTGATTGATCGACTTCAAAATTGATGTATAAGATTGCTTTACCATTTTCGGAAAGCTCCTTTGCAATCTCTTCAGCAGTCACCTTGCTTATTGTTTGCGTAAAATCAGCTTCTTGTAATATGTTGAGCGATGCCCCCGCATTGTAAGCATGATATTGAATATAGATATTCCCTTGATTTTTAGCACGTAGAACCCAAAATTTTATGTTTTGACCCGCGTAGCCCATATCACCTTCTCCGCCTTTGTTGGGGTCTTGTTTGTGATATCGATCGTATTCATCTTTACTAATCTCTCCATCAAAAACTTTGACCGCCCCAATGGAATCTAAATACTTCGCCATGCTTTTTTCAAAATAATGCTGGGAGAAATCCTCTCCACGCTTCGGCGATATCGAGGTTTTATATAAATTTCCTTCCAAGGGTGTCATGATTCCATCGATAGGAAAGAAACATACATCAAACTCGCGAACAAGAGGTTTGTTCATTTCTTCTAATCCATGCGACAAGTTGATGAATGGAAAAACACCAATTTCAACATCAGACAAAGCAATTCTATTCATGTCCAACTTAAAATTTGAATTTGTGTTTTTCTCGGCATCTGTGGCGTGTTCTGCGCTGAATTCTCCAAGTGTATTAGGATCCCTTTCCTTGGTTTTTTGACTACAGGAAAGTGCCAGGACAGCCGTTGCCATTAAAAGAAGTACTTTATTTACCATGTTTTTGTCTTTTCTGGGGTTGATCTATTTATCTAGACGATTTATAAAAAACGAGTTAGCTGCTGCTAATTATTGTAAACATTTTGGATTAAACATTCACAATTGTTTTTCATAGGAGACGCAAATTTCATTAGAATATTTAGGATAGTCAATCATGGAAAACAGTGATTTTGTTCTAATGGTTTACCATGATGTTTTTCCTTGAATGTTGAATAGGAAGTTTGACTTACGAGTGCCTATTCATTCAAATGAAGTATAGCTAAATGCTTCTTTTTACAACTTTCAAGTGCCTATTGCGTTCCAGCGCGTAAATAACGTTTATCAATATTCTACTTTTCTAACTGGGAGAAGTCATGATTTAAATGTTAATATATTTGATTGTATACAAAAATGTATTATTATTGTATTCAAATATTTGATTATAGTGTTTTCTTTTTAACACAATGGCACTTGTTCGAATAACCAAAAACTAAATTACTTTATCAATTAATCAAATTATCCTGAATAAGATGAACCGAAAACAGTTTAAAATCAGGCAGATGATGAATCGAGGTTGCCTCGTGCTAAGTATTCCTTTCTTAGCGCTAGGAACTGTGCAGGCTGTCACCGATGTGAAGCCGCTCTATACAGGCGATTGGAATCTTTCGCAATCTCAACAGACTTATCAGCAACAAGAAATTTCCGGAACGATCACTGATGCACAAGGAGTAGCCTTGTCGAGCGTACAAGTTCGAAATTTAAGAACAGGCTATGCTGTGCAAACAGATGCGCAAGGTAGGTTCGTGCAGCAGGGGACTGCAACAGACCGCTTTGAAATAAGAATGTTAGGCTACCAGTCGCAAACCCTAAGTGGTTCCGCTTTAACGAATGTTAAATTAAATTCGGAAGATACTTCAATCGATGAGGTTGTAGTCGTGGGATATGGCAGTCAGAAGAAAGTAAATTTAACAGGTGCGGTTTCCGTCGTTAAATTTGATGAGGCAACAAATAGCAGACCCAACACAAATTTAGCGTCCGCTTTGATAGGCCGAAGTTCTGGTTTAAATGTCGCGCAAACATCTGGCGCTCCGGGTGCGGAGGGCTTTGATATTTTAGTTCGCGGAAAGGGAACGATGAATGATTCGTCACCTTTAGTGATTATCGATGGGGTACCGGGTGCTTTGAATGATGTAAATCCAAATGATGTAGAAAGTGTTTCGGTATTGAAGGATGCTTCTTCGTCAGCGATATATGGTTCCAGAGCAGCGAATGGTGTGATTCTAGTAACGACCAAAAGAGGCTCGGGAGAGAAATTTACGGTTTCTTATAATGGCTATGCTGGTAAACAAGAAGCAGCAAAGACGGTAGATTACATTACTGATATGGCAACTCATATGGAGCTCGTTAATGAGTCCGAAGGTCGCGAAAAATATGGACAGGGCTTAATTGATACTTGGAGACAAGAATCTGCTGCTGGTAATCCTTTATATCCGAATACGGATTGGTATCAGGAAATGTTGAATTCAACGGTGCTTACAGAACATAATTTAGCGCTTCGTGGCGCTGGCGAAAAAGGAAATTTCGCCATGTCGCTGGGTTACCTTAATAATCAAGGGATCATCGATAATTCTGGGTATAAGCGATATAATTTCCGTATTAATGCAGATGCGAAAGTGAAGAACTTTTTGACTTTAGGCGGAAATATCTTCGGAAACTGGTCCGATCGTGGTCCAGTAGATGTATCGTCTTTTTTCTCCAATATTCGAAATACAACTCCTGGGGTAATACCTGTAGACGATCAAGGCCGCTATGGAGGTGAAATGTTTCCTGGGCTTGCTCAAGGTTCTAATCCAAGAGCATATGTAGATAACGCACGAGGTAATTTTGAACGTCAAAAGTTAGGTATGAAGTTCTTCGCTAATGTTAATCTGTTAAAAGGATTAGAATGGGAGAGTAGCTTTGGTTTCAATTTTAATAATAACCGTAACTGGGTTTATACGAATCCGTATGCATTATGGAATCTGCAAACAAATTCTGCTTACCAAGAGAGACCGAGTGTAAACAGCTTATTCAACGCAAGTCGTCGGGACTATTCAACAATCTTAAATACCTTATTGCGTTATAGAACTTCATTTTCGAATGCACATAATCTTTCTGCCTTGTTAGGTTTCGATCAACAGTATAACAGAATGGATATTTTTGATGCGAAGAAGAACGATATTTTAGGTGATGATGCGATCTATATCCTGGATGCTGGTACTAATTTGGAAGCAATTAACGGTTCGGGAACAGATGATGCATTACAATCTGTTTTTGGACGTGTAAATTACGATTTCAAAGGACGTTATTTATTTGAAGCATCGGCGCGCTATGACGGATCTTCAAGATTTGCAGAGGAAAACCGATGGGGATTTTTTCCGTCCTTTTCTGCTGGATGGAGAATCATCGAGGAGCCCTTTGCGGCATCTTTAAAAAGCATATTTAGTGATATTAAGGTTCGTGGATCTTGGGGTCAGCTAGGAAATAACCGTATTGGTGATTATACGTATCAGGTAGTATATGGATCTTATTTATATCCATTTGGTGGAAGTTTGACACAGGGAGTTGGGCCTAAAGAAATTGCGAACAGCAAGATTACGTGGGAAACAACAACGGTATCAAATGTTGGTTTAGATCTTACTTTGCTGGCAAACCGATTAAACTTCAGTGCTGAATATTTTAACAAAAAAACTAGCGATATCTTAACGAAAATCCCTATTCCAATGGTTCTTGGGAATTTTTCGCCACCATGGCAAAATATCGCGGAGATGAGTAATAAGGGATTTGAATTCCAATTGGGTTATTCAGATCGTATCAATCAAGACTGGACCTACGCGATTAATGGAAACTTTTCTACGGTAAATAATAATGTATCGAAGTTTAATGGTAACCGCTCGATCAACGCCATGAATATTACCCAAGAAGGAAGTCCTTACAATAGCTTTTTCCTATTAGAATTTGATAGAATTATTCAAGATCAATCGGAAATCGATCAGTTAGTTAATGATGGCTATACTTTTGGAACTTACGTAGGCGGTAAGCCTAAACCTGGTGATATGCTGTATAAAGATACGAACGGCGATAAGATTTTTGATGATCAAGATCGCGTGGTGAAGGATTATTCGGCATTGCCTAAATATACTTACGGGTTCAATGTGAGTGTTGCGTATAAAGATTTCGATTTGAATGTCGTAGCGCAGGGTATGAGTGCTGTGCAACAATATTGGGGCAACGATGGCTTCAATACCTTCAATATTAATGAAGGATTCTTGCAAAGAAAAGAGATCTTGAATCGCTGGACGCCAGAAAATAAAAGTACTGAATATCCACGTCTTTTAACTTCAGGATCAGCTTTAAACACGGTGTATAGTGATTATTGGTTATACAATACGTCTTATTTCCGAATTAAATCTTTGCAATTGGGCTATGCTTTACCGCAAGCAACATCGTCGAAGTTCAAAGTTGATCGTCTACGAGTTTATGCAAACTTGGAAAACTATTTTACCTTCAGCAAATTCGAAGGTTATAATCCAGAAAACGCATCAGTTGCTTATCCACTAATGAAACAATGGGTAATTGGTTTAAATATTACCTTCTAACGCTAACGTCATGTTTACAAAATTTAGAAATATAGTAATAGCCGCAGCGGCTGCTGTTGTATGTAGTTCATGTAGCGATTTCCTCGATCGCAATTCACTTGTTGGTCTTTCCGAGGGAAGCTTTTGGAAAACCCAAGAAGATGCTATTAAAGGGGTTAATAGCATGTATTCAGCAAATAAAGAGTTTACAAATAGTATTGTTATCTATGGAATGATGGATGATTTTACTGACATATCGTATCAGTCTTTTGCTACTGGTTTAACTACGGGCGTATTCCCTGCGAATGCGGGGTTCTATCAAACCTCATGGGGTATTTTTTATAAAGGAATTTTTCGTGCCAATACGGTGTTAAGCAAAGTTCCTGATATTAATATGGATGCTGGGATGAAGAACCGATTGTTAGGTGAGGCAAAGTTCTTCCGTGCTTATTTTTATTTTAAGCTGTGGGACTACTTCGGCGCGGTGCCGCTTTATACGACAGCAATGAATGTCGATGAGGCATACAATGCGCGCGCAGCGGAGCAAGAGGTTTATGATCTTATTGTAAAAGATTTGACGGAGGCCTATGCAACCCTTCCTGAAAGCTATGTGCAGTCGGATAAAGGTCGCGCTACGAAATGGGCGGCTCTTGCTATGCGTGGTAAAGCACATCTTTGGGCGAAGAAATATGATTTGGCAGCAGCTGATTTTAAAGAGTTGATGGATAAAAGTGATCGCCGATTAGTTAATGATTTTCATTCACTATTTCGCGTCGCAGGAAATAACAATACAGAGGTAATCCTCGATGTTCAATATATAGCAGAACAAGGTCATGGTATTGCGACAGATCGTAATTATGGTAATGCACGTGGAGCCACAACAGGTTCACAACGTACTAGACCAACACCTAAATTAGTCAATACCTTCGAGATGGCAGATGGTACGGCCTTTGATTTTGCTAACTTTAAGAATGCTGCAGGCGAAACGTTCAATCCGAATCGCGTTAGCGACTGGAGCGATGAGACTACTGTTCGTCAATTGTTTGAAAACAGAGATCCACGTATGCATCAGTCTGTGGTTGTGCCTTGGTCAACATTCGTAGGGCGCGGTGGGGCAACATTCTTATACCGATTTCCTGTGGTTAGCTCCGATGCGACTGCCTATGTGCCAGTTTGGACAAACGGAAGTTATGCTTGGAGAAAATTCGTAGAAACTGGTGCTAGCTATACGCTTCAGGATAATATGCCAATTAATTTCCCGCTTGTTCGTCTAGCTGATGTTATATTAATGTATGCAGAAGCGAAGAATGAAGCGCTCGGGAATCCAGATCAGACGATTTATGCGGCAGTTAATCAAGTGCGTACGCGAGCAGGGATGCCTAATCTACCTGCCGGGTTGAATAAGGAACAAATGCGTGAACGAATTCGTAAAGAGCGAATCGTTGAACTTGCTGGCGAAGGACAGCGATATTCTGATATCCGTCGTTGGAAGATTGGAAAGGATGTTGTAGACGGTGTTTGGATGACAGAATTTACAGGTGTAAATATCCGTCAGCGTGGCTTTCCGGATCATTATTACTTATGGCCAATTCCGCAGTCAGAGCGTGATTTGAATCCATTATTAACGCAAAACCCAGGTTGGTAAATCGTTTAGCGATTCAGTACCAAAGAATACATATATTGAATAGAATAAATATTAGAATGAAATATTGCCGAATTATATTTTTGCTGATGCTTGTGTTGTTTGCTGTGTGCTCGAAAGCACAGCAAACAACTGTTTATACTTACCAGGATTTCAAACGCGCAAAAGGGATATCCCTTGTTCGCAACGAACAGGTATCCGGATTGTCGAAAAAACAGAATGTGGAGGATGCCTATCCGATATCTGCCGCAGACGCGTGGGTTGAAATCCGCGTGAATCAGCCAGGAACGTATATATTGGATGCGGTCGTTGAGGTTATTGACGAGGCACAACTTAGGGCATCTGATAAATCTGGTAAGTTAACCAAGTACGGTTTTCTACAACTCGGTTCCGGAAAGATAACAAAACGTATTCTGTTTGATCAGTATAAAGCTGGCAAGCAAGAACTAGGGAAGTTTGAGTTCCACAACAAAAAAGAAACGTTGAAGATATGGCTGCCTAACAATATCTTGTTTAAGGAATTGTCGGTAAAGCCCTATCAAGCTCCAATTGCACCTGCCGATGCAATCGTTTATCAACCTCAGGTAAAACCGAATGCTTCGCATCCTCGTCTTTGGGTAAATTCAGAAACATTACCTGTGGTTCAGAAGCGTCTATTGTCGGAGGAGAATCAGGAAGCTTGGGCGCGTGTTTCTGTGACTGCAAAAGAAGCTTATCGTTTTCCATATGCTAATCAACACGAAATTTTCCACGATGAGAAACTAGAGCAAGTAATTGAAGAGAAGGCTTTTTATTATTTGATGACCAAAGATGCGGTTGTTGGGAAAGAGGCGATTTCTTTGGTAACGGAATATTTTGCGCGTTTGGAGTTTGGGAATGTTACCTACGGCGATATTACGCGTGAATTAGGTCGAGCAATTTATCGAGGAGCACTGGTTTATGACTGGTGTTATGATTTATTGAGCAAAGAGCAGAAAGATGTATTACGTACTGAAATGATGCGTTTAGTGCAGGACATGGAAATTGGATGGCCTCCTTTTTATGGATTGGAAAGCATTATCAATGGACACGGCAATGAGGCTCAAATTTGTCGGGATATGCTGGCTTGGAGTCTAGCTATTTTTGATGAAGATCCTGAGCCCTATCGTTACGTTTCCTATACTATTTTAGAACAACTGGTGCCGATGCGTAAGTTCGAATATCAGTCTCCTCGACACAATCAGGGGGTTGATTATGGAGGGTATCGATTTGGCTGGGAAATGCACGCCGTATGGTTGTACTATCGCATGTTAGGGTATTCTGTTTTTGATGACAATATCAAAAATATGAGCGATTACTGGCTGTATATGCGAACTCCAGATGGGAAGATGCTACGAGATGGGGATATGTTCAATGTGAAGTACTCCAGTAGCGATGAGTTTTATTGGAAAAACCCGCAGACGATGCTTTTATGCTATGCTTTTAACGGAGATCCGATGATTAAAGCAGAGTTCTTCAAGCAAGGCGCATTGCCAGAGAATCCAGTTTTGTATTTATTATTAAACGATCCGACGCTAAAAGCGGCTGATGATCGTTCTAAGCTTCCATTGACAAAAGACTTTGGTCCCATTTTAGGATCTATGATTGCTCGTACTGGTTGGAGTGAGGATAAAGCTAGTGGAGATGTAGTTGCGGAAATAAAGGGTGCAGGATATCATTTTGGGAATCATCAACATGCAGATGCTGGTGCGCTTCAAATCTATTATCATGGTATTCAAGTTGGTGATTTAGGTTTGTATTTATCCTATGGAAGCCCTTATGATTTCAATTTCAACAAGCGATCTATATCGCATAGTATGATGCTTTTGCGGGATCCGAGTGAACCATTGTTATTTCGTACGAAGACGAATGATGGCGGGACACGTTTCAGTCAGCGGTTCCCTAAAACAAAAGCAGAAGTGCTAGGTGATTCATGGTTTCAGACGGGTAAGACATTAGCTTCGGCTTTCGGCCCCGACCCAATTCGACCAAGTTTCAGTTATTATTCCATGGATTTAACTGCAGCATACACTTCTAAAGTTCAGTCTTATGCGAAGAATTTCCTGTTTCTAAATCTAGAAAGAGAAGATGTTCCTGCGGCAATTTTTGTAATCGACGAGATGAAAGCGGCTAATAAGGATTTTGAAGCTTATTGGCAGATTAATACGTTAACAGCGCCAGAAGTATTAGCGAATGGTGTTCGTTTAACAAGTCGATTTAAAGGAAAAGGTGGGCATGCAGATGTGGAATTGATAAGTCCAAGTAAAGATAATCGCCGATTAAAGCTATTGAGTGGAGATTCAAGCGCTTATGTATTCGGAGATAAATATCAAGTGAATTCGCCTTGGCCGGAAGCCAAAGGTACTCGTGTAATGGTTGAATCTTTAAACAAAGAAGGTGAGCATAATTTTGCGGCCTTGTATCAATTGTATGAAGAAGGACATGCGAAATTGCCAACTCAAGTTCGTGAGTTTGCGAACTATTACCAACTGTCGATTGCTGATAAGCTTGTAATTATTGGAAAACCAGGGCGCTATTTGAGAGAAGAAATCGGTTTCGAGATACCTGGAGATAAGCTTTACGAAGTGATTTTATTAGGTATGTCAGACGGTTTTTGGAATCTGCAAAACAGTGATAAAAACACGAGCTTTAATATTCGTGTTCAACCGAACGAACATGCTTTTTCGTGGAAACAACAAGGAGGAAAGATTCTGTTGCGTCCAGGACGTCAATACGGAGCGGCAGAAGGCAATTTAAAATCACACAACAATAAATAATCACATTTAATTATTGCGTTAGAGCCGCTTATCCATGAGAGATGATTCATTAGCAAAAAAGGTGTATTTGGAAGTGCGCAAAAAAATTCTTTCGAGTCAATTGTCTGGAGGTGCGAGACTGGTAGAAAGTGCATGGGCCGAAAGATTGGATGTTAGTCGTGTCGCTGTTCGAGAAGCCTTTATGCGTCTTGCTGGAGAAAGTCTGGTGGAAGTTGGAGAGAAGGGTGGATGCTTCGTGAAAAAGATAACCATTGAAGATGTACATGCGATTCGTGAGTTGCGTGAAATCCTTGAAATCGGCGCGCTGAAGGTTCTCTTTGTAAAGCGGAATGCTGACCTTATTGAAGATCTTGAATCGATCTGTAATGATTTCTCAAATATGGTCAATAGAGGATACTATGGAGGCGCTTGTGAAGCGGATGTTCGTTTCCACGAACGTCTAATTCATGGAACCAATAATGCCCGATTGATTAATATTTATGAGAGTAGCAATATCCCTTTGTTTCACATGAAAATCGGAGCTATTCTTGGACAAATGGAAGATTACATGGAGACTGATACAGAACATCGTCTAATTGTGCAAGCGCTAAAGACCGATAATTGGGATTTGGCATATAGCACTTTAGTCAAGCATTTAGAGCGAGGTGAGCAAGAGTCGCTTGAGCTTGTTGAAGATTAACGGATATGCTGTTTAGCCTCTCTTACTTGTATAGGTCAAATTTCTCGATTTTGCTGATGCTAACTGTCCTAGGTTATTAAGTAAATTATAATCATTTTTTTATCAGGTCAATAGGGTAGGATGGCAATCAGCATTCGATATTGACTTGATGATTTATTTGGACTGTAGATCCATGTTTTATGCAGTTGATCAACTTACTTCCTCTTCCAATTTTGTTAAGCTTTCAAAATCTCTTTTTAAAAAAAAATATAAATAAACGCTTTGAAATGTATACAAAAATATTGTAATTTGGTATACATATAATATTAGCCAATTCTTTTATGAATTATAATAAAGGTTCAGAATAAAACTCGTTCATTATGTCAGAATATTCAAAGTCGGAGGATATACTTCGCAAAAATGCCCAATGGATTCCAGGTGGTGTTGTTTCGCTAAATAGGAAATCAGATCCTAACATTTGCTTTGTGCAGGGGCAGGGAAGTCGTGTGGTAGATGCAGACGGCAATTCATATATTGATTATCAGGCTGGTTTTGCCGCATCGTTTCTTGGGCACAACGATCAAGATGTGAATGCAGCAGTTTTGAAAACAATGCAAGAAAATCAAGTTTTGATGGGTGCCGGACCAACGTTATTGGAGGGAGAGTTTGCCGAGTTATTCTGTCAGAGTGTTCCAAATGCGGAGAGTATTCAAATTACTACAACCGGTTCCGAAGCAACCTACCATGCAATTAGAATTGCTAGAGCAGCGACCAACCGAGATCACATCATTGTGATGCAAGGAGGATATAATGGTTGGCATAATGACGTGGCTTGTAATGTCATCAGTAGTTTATCGGACGTTGGCCCGTTTCAAAGTCCGGGAGAATATCCATTTGATTCGTTGAGCGCTGGAGTACCTAAAGCGCATAGTAGCCTAGTTCATGTTGTCAATTTCAACGATTTAGATAGTGTGCGAGAACTGGTGTCCAAATATGAGATTGCGTGTATTTTATTGGAACCTATCCTTCAAAATGTGGGCATTGTAAAGCCAGAAGCGGGATACTTGGAAGGACTTAGAGCATTAGCAGATGAGCAGGGATTCTTACTTATTTTTGATGAGGTGAAGACTGGTTTTAGACATGCGCTTGGAGGTTACCAATCATTGGTGAATGTAAAGCCAGATTTATCAACCTTTGGAAAGGCTGTCGCGAATGGTTATCCTTTAGGTGTTATTGCCGGGAAAAAGAAATATATGGATTATTTTGTCGATCCAGATAAGAAAAGGAGAGTAATGATTGCTGGTACCTTTAATGCTTTTCCGATGACAACTGCTGCCGCAATTGCTACTTTGAAGAAGTTGTCCAATCCACAAGTTGGTGTTTACGAGCATGTAGAAAGACTAGGTGCTATCTTGGAAGAAGGATATAACAAGCTTTTTCCTATTTTAGGAGTACCATTTCATGTTGCTAGACAAGGTTCTGCGTTCTGTGTCTATTTTATGGATCATGCGCCTAAGAACTTTCATGATATTGCAACAAATCATAACTTCGAATTAGATACAACCTATCGTAAACGATTAATTGAGCAAGGAATTTTCAACTTTCCGGCAGCAATTAAGCAAGGGAGTATATCTTTCGCACATACGGAGGAAGATATTTACGCAACATTAGAAGCAACAGAAAAAGTTTTAAAAACGATATAATATTATGAAAATAACCGGAATAGAAACGTTAGTGTGTCATGCACGAATGCGTAACTGGATATTTGTAAAAGTACTCACAGATCAACCAGGGCTATGGGGTTGGGGCGAAGCAACTTTAGAATGGCATACCCAAAGTGTTGTTGGAGCGATCAAAGATATTGAACAGCTTCTCATCGGTGAAGATCCTCGACGTATAGAGCATCTTTGGCAAATGATGTATAGACAGCATTTTTGGCATGGAAACGGTATTGTTCGTGGTACAGCCATCAGTGGAATAGACATTGCCTTATGGGATATCCTAGGTAAAGTTCATGGGGTTTCTTGTCATGAATTATGGGGAGGTCGTGTTCGTGATTATATTCGTCTTTACTGCCACCTAGGTGGAGGGAAAATGGAAGATTTCTATGAAACCGCTCCAAATGATGCAAAACGATTTGGGGATTTAGCGCAGCAAGCAGTGGAAGAGGGCTTTACAGCTTTCAAATCCATGGCCGTCCCAGAAACAATGTCTCTGGAAGGTTTAAAGCCTGTTAAATATGCTGTTGCATGTGTTGAAGCGATGCGTAATGCTGTAGGTGATGATATCGATATTATGGTTGATTGTCATGCAAGGCCCAGTCCTCGTATGGGGATGCAATTTGCAAAGGCATTAGAACCTTATGGATTATACTTTTTCGAGGAGCCTTGTTGGCCGGAAACAATGGAAGACATTGCGCTAATTCAACGTGCTGTTAGTACACCTATCGCATCGGGAGAAAGACTTATTGGCGTACATGCATTCCGAGAAATGCTAGAGAAGCGTGCCGTAAGCGTTATTCAACCTGATATTACACATTGTGGCGGTTTATCCGAAGCGCGCAAGATTGCTGCCTTAGCCGACGCATATCGCGTTTCTATGGCTCCGCATAACCCTCAAGGACCAGTAAGTACAGCTGCATCTATTGAATTAGGTTTTGCGACGCCTTCCTATATTATTTGTGAAAGTGTTCACAAAGATGTAGAATGGAGACAGGATGTTGTTTCGGAAGGTTTCACTGTTCAAGAAAAGGGGCGAATTGTTCTACCAAATAATAAACCAGGACTAGGGATCGAGATTAATGAAGAGGAAGTGAAGAAGCACCCTTTTCAACAAGAGGTATTGCAACGAACCTTCTATAAAGATGGAAGTGTAGGCGATTGGTAAATCTAATGCTGAAAGAAGATGAGTGAGTTTAAAAATAAGACCGTAGTCATTACAGGTGCAATCGGTGATATAGGTGCTGCAATGGCGACCTTGTTCCTAGAACAAGGGAGTCAGGTTTGCATTTCAGACATCTTTGCTAAAGAAGAAGCCAATAAACAGCAGCCTGAATTATTGAAACATCCAAATCTGCACTATGCTATGGTAGATGTCAGAGATTATGTCGCGGTTTCAAGCTGGCTTGAGGATTGTAAGGTTCGTCATGGATCAATTGATATCGTTATTGCCAACGCGTCTAAAGTGACCGTAAAAGACTTAACAAGTATATCTGCTGCAGAATGGATGGATGAGATTAATGTCAACTTGAATGGATCTTTCCATGTGGCAAATTCGTGCGCTAAATTATTTCAAGAGAATCAGATTGCAGGATCCATTGTCTTTATAGGAAGTTGGGCCGCGCATGCTGTTCATTCCAATTTACCAGCATATACTGTTTCGAAAGCTGCGGTTCGTATGCTTTGTCAGACGATGGCATTAACCTACGCTCCTTTTGGGATTCGTGTCAATGAGATCGCTCCGGGATTTGTTAATGCTGGCTTGAGCAAACAGGTTTGGCAGAAAGAACCCGATGCTCAAGAGAAAGCGAAGAATATCGTTCCATTAAGTGGGATTCTAGAAAGCAATGAAGTTGCTAAGCAAGTTTTATGGATATGCTCTTCAGCAAATAGGTTACTTACTGGTGCGAGTATCGTTATCGATGGTGGACTTTCACTAGTTCGCCCATAATATACCGGAATAAGATACTATAATCTGTTTTTTTGATATTAAACACTAAAAAACGGAAATACCTTCAAGTCGAATGAATGAGGAAACGCATATGGACCAAATCCATATGCGTTTTTTTATTTAAGGTATTCGATATAGAGAAAGACAAGTGTAGTTAAGTTTTTTTTGAAACAAACTAGAGGTTTTTAGTAGAATCGAGGGATATATTTAGTTCCTCATGCCCGCTTTTTTGGTTTATTTTAAAAATTCTTATCTTGCGGGGTCACTAAGCGAAAGATGCCTTTTATACCTTTAACTTCCTTTGAACAGGAGCGTATTGCGCAACATCGGGATGAGATCGTTTTTAAATCTTATTTCCTAAGAAACTATAAGTTTCTAGAGCGTTATGCATATGGGTTATTGAGGGATAAAGGCATGGCACAGGATGTTACTTCGGAAGCGATGTGGAAGATGTGGCATTTAGGCGCTGATTTGCTACACCTCACTTCAGTTGAGGCGTTTCTACTTCGTATTGTTAAGAACCGCTGTCTAAATTTGATACGATTGAATCAACCAGTTTATGTCCTGCCAGAAGATCTTCCTGAGATGGCAATAAATACACTTGATCCAGAAATGATGATTATTCAACAAGAAGGACTAACCGAAATTGAACAAGCGATTGCAGACCTACCAGAAAAAACTAAGCAAGCTTTTTTATTGGTTAAGGAGGAAAGTCATACCTATCAAGAGGCTGCCGTAATTATGAAGATCTCTAAGAATACTGTTGATCGCCATATTCAAATTGCACTCCGCAAGATTTGGCAATCTATAAAAAAATAGAATATTTGTTTTCTTGATATTCAGTAAGTTATGTTTTTTATTGAATATAATGTCAATTCGCATTGGTGATTTCGTATCCAATAGGTGTCTTCGTTATTGAAGACCAAAAATATGAATCATACAGAGGAAGAATTTCTAACCTTATTGAATCTCGCCTTAGCTAATGAGCTAACTGTTGAGCAAGAAATTCGACTGCAGCTTTTGCTTGAGCAAGATCCGCAGCGTATGCAACTTTACGGTTTTCTAAAATTATCTGAAGATACTGAGCGTGAAAGACTAGAGATAGAGGTTCTCTATGAAAAATCTAGACCAAATGATCTTCCTGATTTAATCCCTTCGAAAGTTTTACCTGTTTCGCCTCAAAGACTATTTCCTTGGAAAACGTCGCTTAAGATTGCTGCCGCAATACTTCTTATCTTCTCTTTCATCTTCTTATTGAGACAACAGAATACCACAATTCGCGGGAATTGGATGGAGTTAAGTTCCGAAAAAGGTGAACGTAAATACTTTAAGCTTATTGATGGTACCGAAGTTTGGTTAAATAGCGATAGTAAGCTTTTGCTTAAACCGGGGTATGGAAAAGAACACCGAGAGATGCGGTTATTGGGTGAAGGTTATTTTTCTGTTGCCAAAAATAAGGCGCTTCCTATGAAAGTGAGCGTAAGAGATGTTGATGTGAATGTGATAGGGACTGTCTTTAATTTAAGAGCTTATCCAGAACAAGGGCAAATTGTTACTTCGTTGATTGAAGGAAAAGTGAAGCTTACCTTGAATGAAACGAAAGGTAGAAAAGACTTCGTGATGAAGCCTGGCGATCGTGTGGAGATAGAACGGAAGGAAATCAACGGTGAAATTAGTCTAGCTGTTGCTGACAGCATTGCCATCCAGCATACCGTAGCATTCCGCTCAGTAGAGAAAAAAGACGATAAGGCATTGGATGCGCTTTGGACAGAAAACAAGCTTGTTTTTAAAGCTGATCGCCTTCCAGTGGTCGTCAAGCGATTGGAGCGTTGGTACAATGTTCCGATTGTTATTGAAAATAACCTAATGAAAGAGCAAGCATTCACAGGAGTCTTTGAGGAGCCAACCTGTCAGCAAGTATTGTCTCTACTACAAAAAACAAACAAAAACCTGAAATATATGATGAAAGGAGATACGATTATTATCAAGTAATAAAACGATAAAAAAAGGTATTCCTTTGGAAAAGGAATACCCAAATGATTTAACCATGAGCATCTCGCCCTAGGAAAGTTGGATGCTCAATCTGATTATTTAAAAACTAAATTTATGAAAAAAAAACCACATGAAATAAGTCGTGTGCCTATTCCTTATTATGTTAAGCGGATCTTGATGGTCAAATTTATCTTGATTTTTATAATGGCTTTTGCTGCTCACAGCATGGCTAGTGAAAGCAACGCACAGAACAAAGTTTCCATGCATTTTCGGGACGTTAAACTGAAGAATCTGTTAAACTCTATTGAAGAGCAGACCAAAGTTTCGTTTATATACAACGATAATGCTATTCGCAATATTAGTATTTCTAATGTGCAGGTTGAGAAAAAGGATTGGCGGGAATTATTACGTCCAATTCTAAAAGCACAGAATTTTCAAATGACTCAAGTCGGAGTCAATCGCGTATTAATCGAACGTAGTGACGAACAGTCTAGTGTCGCTTCTGGAACAGTAAAAGATCAGCATGGCAATGCCTTGGTGGCAGTATCTGTCAAGCAGAAGGGGACACAACGCTCTACGAGTACGAACAGCGATGGGCAATTCTCATTAGAACTTGAAGGCAGCAATCCAGTCATAGTATTTAGTTATGTTAGTTTTCTGAGCCAAGAAATTCCTTTCAATGGGCAGCCATTGCAAGTTGTCCTTTCGGAGGATCTTGCGCAGCTTGAAGAGGTTATTGTTGTTGGTTATGGCACGCAAAAGCGAGTTAATCTAACAGGTTCGGTTGCTACCATATCTGGAGATCAAATAGCAAATCGTCCAGTTGTAAATGCTACGCAAAGTTTACAAGGAACTATGCCGGGCCTAAACGTTAGTGTGAACGGCGCGACGAAGCCTGGACAATCATTTAAAATGAACGTTCGTGGTACAGGTAACTTAAGTGGATCAGATCAACCATATGTCTTGGTAGATGGGATGGAAATGTCACTTGCTGACGTCAATCCAAATGATATTGAGAATATCTCTGTACTAAAGGATGCTTCTGCAGCAGCGATTTACGGTTCTCGCGCTGCCTATGGTGTTATTTTAGTAACAACGAAAAAAGGATCGGCAGGCAGAAAGCAAATCAATTTTAGTTCTAATACAGGCTTTACATCTCCTGTAAACTTACCAGACATGGTTAATTCAGTAGATTTCGCTAACTACTTCAATTCGGCGACTTTTAATGCACTTGGAACCAAACAGTACTCGGAAGAGAAGATTGCGCTATTGCAACAATATATCGATAACCCAGGATCTGTATCTATTTTTCCTGAACTAAATAGCAATAATTATACGAGTTGGGAGAATAGTGCCAATGGGGTAGCGAATACAGATTGGTTTAACTTCCATTATAAACCATATGCTCTTCGCCAGAATTACACGATGAATCTGAGCGGAGGTAATGAAGGGACACAATTCTATGTTTCCGGTGGAATTTATCAAGAGGACGGTGCCTTGCGATATGCAGATATCAATTACAATCGATATAATTTCAATGTTTCTGTTAATTCACAATTGGCAGACTTTATTAAGCTGAAAAGTAACGTAAAGTATACCCATAATCAGAACCAATCGCCATTAGCCGGATATGAGGATTTGTTTTTTCATAATCTAGCACGTATGAGACCCAATGTTTCGCCATATGATTTCTATGGTAATTTTACGGAGCAATCCTTTGTGCCTTATTTACAATCAGGCTCTGAAGATAAGAGCAACAATGCAGCGTTGGTTATATTGGGTGGACTAGAGATTACTCCTGCTAAAAATTGGAAGATTTTTGCCGATTTGAACTACAGCAAGCGAAATTTTGAAGGTTCAACGTTAAAAGTGCCGGGTACAATCTACGGAGTTGATGGTACTCCTATTTTGATGAATCGTTCGGAGTATAATATTCCATTGTCAGGTAGCTATGCCAGAAGAATGTATGAACAGGCTTATATAACACCTAACATCTATACGAACTATAAAGTCGCTGTAGATAAACATCAATTTGACTTAACTGCGGGTTTCCAACAGGAATACAATCAATACAAAGAATTGGGAGCTTCAGCAACTGAGCTTATTAGTTTTGATCGTCCTGGAACTGATCTAGCAACAGGGACAAAGTCATCTACTGAAATCAGAAATCACTGGGCTACTAGGGGATTCTTTGCTCGTATCAACTATAATTTCAATAGTAAATTCCTATTGGAATTAAATGGCCGTTATGATGGTTCTTCTCGTTTTGCAAGTGATCAACGTTGGGGTTTCTTCCCTTCGGTTTCTGCAGCTTATAATATTAGCGAGGAACAGGTTGTTAAGAACACTTTGCCTTGGTTAAATCAACTTAAGCTTCGTGGATCTTATGGTAATCTTGGAAACCAGGCTGGAGCAAATATGTATGCTTACCTAGAGAACATGAAAATTTCCGTTCCCGGATTAGGAACAGGAGGTCGTTATTATTTCGGTGACGAACGCGAAAGCTTTATTGAAGCGCCAGGAGCATTTAACCCATTAATTACATGGGAGAAAGTTCAAAGTACCAATATTGGTCTTGATTATGCGATGTTGGAGAACAGATTGTCGGGAACGTTGGAATGGTACCAACGTAATACAAAAGATATGTTAGGTCCCTCTCGCGACGTGGCAGACATGTACGGAGCGACACCTCCGCAATCAAATAATGCCGATTTGAGAACACGTGGATGGGAACTTTCTGTAAAATGGAAGGACAATATCTCAGAAGATTTAAGCTATGATTTAGGCTTGATGCTTACGGATTATCGTTCTGTCGTTACACGCTATCAAAACCCTACACGTTTTAATCCTGCTGACGCATGGTATGAAGGAAAAGTAGTTGGCGAAATCTGGGGATTTACCGCAAATAGCCTTTTAAAAACTGCTGAGGAAGCCGCGAATTACAATTCAAGCTTAAATCGCTCGTACCTATCGGCACGCGATTGGGTAGCCGGTGATGTGAAGTATGAAGATATTAATGGCGATGGTAAGATTGATATCGGTGCTAATCGTGTAGGTGATTCCGGAGACTATAGTATTATTGGTAATAGTAGTTCAAGATATAATTTTAGCCTATCAGGCGGTGTGAACTGGAAAAATTGGAGCTTAAGTATGCTATGGCAGGGTGTTGGAAAGCAAGAGTTCTTGCCGAAAGCATTAGATGCTTATTTCTGGGGTTCGGGATCCTTGGCGCAGGTGAATGTTTTCAGAGAGCATTTAGATTATTTCAGCGAGAGCAATCCAGATGGATATTATCCAAATCCGTATGCAGCACCTGTTGGAGCAATTGCTTCTTATACGAATAAGACTCAGTCACCATCAAGTCGTTATGTTCAAAATGCGTCTTATATCCGTTTAAAGAACTTGACAGTTCAATATACCTTCAACAAAGAATGGACTCAACGCATGAAAATTAGCCGCCTAAGTATATTTGGTACAGGTGATAACTTACTCACATTTACAAAAGTTGCAGGTATGTTCGATCCGGAGACTTTGACTGGTGGATCAGGAACCGGTAAACTTTATCCTTTGAGTAAAGTGTATTCATTCGGTTTAAATGTCACATTTTAATGTATTCACAATGAAAAAAATTCATTCCCTATAT
Organism: Sphingobacteruim zhuxiongii; assembly: GCF_009557615.1. NCBI lineage: Bacteria > Pseudomonadati > Bacteroidota > Sphingobacteriia > Sphingobacteriales > Sphingobacteriaceae > Sphingobacterium > Sphingobacterium zhuxiongii. Next base: position 3,986,350 of record NZ_CP045652.1, on the reverse strand, counting down.
ATTCTTTTATTAATCTTCACGTGCAGCTGTAGTGAAGACTTCTTAAATCGTCTGCCTCAAGACCAACTGTCAACGAGCGGAAGCCTTGCTTCAGTCAATGAATTGAGACTTTATATGAATCAATTTTATGAGCAACTACCTAACCATCCGAACTTTACAGGAGGCGAAGGTGTGGCATATGATGATGCGCGGACGGATAATATGATTTTTACAACTGTAAATCCTCGTCTGAATGGACAGTTAACGATATCAAATGCAACGGAATTATCCGAATACAAACAGATTCGCGGATTAAATTTCTTCTTGAATCAAGCGAAGCAGGCGAAAGGTAATGCTGCAGACATTAATCAATACCTTGGCGAAGCTTACTTCTTTAGAGCTTGGTTCTATTTTAACCTGGTTAAGAAATATGGTGATGTCAGCTGGGTAAATAGCCTGTTGAATGCGGAAGATGAATCTACATTTCTAGAACGCGATAGTAGATTAGTTGTTGTTGATTCTATTCTAAAGGATTTAGATCGCGCAGGAGAATTATTGGCTGTACAATCAAACAATAATACCATGCGTATTCACCGCGATGTTGCTTGGGCGATGAGTTCAAGAGTTGCTTTGCACGAGGGTACATGGCAAAAATATCATCAAGCAAAGGCAACAGGTTTTGCTTCTCCAGGGATTAATGCGCAAAAGATTAGCTCTTATTTGACGCAGGCACGTGATGCTGCGAAAAAGGTCATGGATGCTGGTCGTTGGCAGATATCTTCCACAGGAAAGCCATTGGAAGATTATAAAAACATGTTTATTAATACGGATTTAAGAGGGGATAGAGAAGTTTTATTATTCCGTCGATATAATCCAGCAGAAAATATAGGACATGGAGTTTCTAAATATTTATCAACTGCTGGAGGAGATATTGGTATCACCTTAAGTCTCGTTGATGACTATTTGACTCGAGAAGGTAAGCCATTTGTTGGATTGCAACGTGAGCAAGCACAAAAAAGCTATGGCGAGGAATTGCAACCTACCATTCGTGATCCTCGATTGTTTCAAACAGCAGGTGTTGCTGGACAACCACTACGTCCTGGCGCTGTTGTTCCAAGCTATCCGCCTATTAATCAAAGTGGATTTAACCGCAATACAACTGGTTACCCGATGTACAAATACGTTGAGTACAACAACGTAGCGGCGACTACGGATGATGGGATGAGTGCGGCACCGGTAATTTATTTCCGTTACGCGGAAGTGCTTTTGAATTATGCAGAAGCGATTGTAGAATTGGATGGTGATGTCAACTTAGCGGTTCAAGCTTTAACGCCTTTACGAACCCGAGTAGGTATGCCAGCGGTTAACATCGAAGCGGAATACAATACCCAAGCGGATTATCCATTCCGTAATCTTTCAAAGGCCTTACAAGCCGTACGTAGAGAGCGTCGTGTGGAGATGGTTGCCGAAGGAACTCGTCTGAATGATATTATGCGTTGGGCTGCTGCTGATGTATTGCTTGTTGGTAAACGACCGTTGGGAGCACTTTTTGTCGGAAGTGATCTAGCAACGCAAAACACATCAACAGGATTTTATGGCGACGCCTTACTCTATTTCGATACGGCGCCAGCAGGAAAAAGTATCAATTTCTATTTAAATGGACAGGCTTCAGACAGCAAAAGATACATCGATCCATACAAGCAGGTGATGCCGAACGGATATGGATTTAAAGTAAACAGAGATTATTTATTACCAATTCAACAGCGAATGCTGGAGTTAACAAATGGTAAATGGAAACAAAACCCTAATTGGTAAACTATGAAAAGTCAAATTATGCAAATTCTTAATCGCAATAAATCTTTCTATCTTATTGTCTTGTTATGTGCGATTTTCTTCTCATCCTGTGAAAAGGATCAACATGTTAAACCACAAGTAGGGACATTTGACCTTGTACATGAAATACCTGCTAGCATTCCTGCGGCGGGAGGTTCATATGCACTAACAATAGATGCGACAACAAATGCGTTCTGGATTGAAGCAGCGGCCGAAGCGAATTGGGTAACCATTAGCAGAAAATACGGCTCTGCCAAAGTTACACAGCAGGTCATTGTCGCGAAAAATAATACATCGGCCGAACGAACGGCAACGGTACTTGTTAAATCAACGAATGGCGAAAGCGTCTCGTTAGTTTTTAAACAACAAAAATAAAATACCATGAGGATATTGCTTTCATTAATCTGGGTCGTATGTGGATTTGTTGCGCTAGGACAGCAAAAGAAGCCCAATATTGTTATTATTATTTCGGATGATCATTCCTATCAAACAATTGGTGCTTATGGCGCTCAAGTTGCTAAGACGCCTCAAATTGATCGATTAGCAAAACAAGGTGCGGTATTTACAAATGCGTATGTCAATAATTCGATATGTGGTCCTTCAAGGGCCACATTGTTGACAGGAAAGTATAGTCATAAAAACGGTTTTAAAGACAATGAAACTTCAGTTTTTGATTTCTCTCAAAACTTATTTGTGAAGGAGTTACAGCATGTCGGTTATCATACTTCTTGGATTGGTAAAATTCATCTCGGCGAAAAGCTTCAGGGATTTGATTATTATGACATCCTTGTTGATCAGGGGCATTACTTTAACCCAGATTTTATCTCTAAAAAAGGGAAATTACGTGAGCATGGATATGTTTCTGACCTGGTCACAGACAAAGCGTTGAACTGGTTAGATACAATCAATCGCGAGCAGCCATTCTGTTTAGTAATCGGACATAAAGCAACGCACAGAACCTGGATGCCGGATCCTAAGGATTTTGGAACTTATGATCAGCAGAATATACCTTTACCAGCTAGTTTCTATGATGATTATGCAACAAGGAAGGCTGCAGCAGTTCAAGAAATGTCAATTGACAAGGATATGCGAATGGGCTATGATCTAAAGATGTTCAACTCTGTTGAAGAGATGATGGCTGATGGTAACTTTAAACGTATGGACGAAGCGCAAAAAGCGGCTTATATAAAGTACTATCGCCCTATTTTCGAGCAATTTAAGAATAGTAATCTGAAAGGTAAAGAGCTAGCAGAGTGGAAGTATCGACGTTATATGATTGACTATTTAAATACAGCGCAATCTATGGATCGTAATATTGGACGTGTATTGGATTATCTTCAGCAAGAAAAATTAGAAGAGAATACAATCGTTATCTACCTGTCTGATCAAGGTTTCTATATGGGAGAGCATGGCTGGTTTGATAAGAGATTTATGTATGAAGAGTCGTTTAGGACGCCAATGATTATGAGAAAGCCAGGATTAATCCCTGCGGACTCAAAGATTCAAGCGAATGTCGTCAATGCAGACATCGCTCCAACGCTATTAGAGCTTGCGGGAATCGCTAAACCTGATGATATGCAGGGTAAGTCATTCCTGTCGGTCTTAAATCATACAGATAAGAAACATAGGGACGATGTTTATTATCACTATTTTGAAAATGGCGAGCATGCAGTATCACCACATTTCGGGGTCAAATCTGGAAGATATAAATTAATTCGATTTTACAAACGTGTAGAAGCATGGGAGCTATTCGATATGGAAAAAGATCCTAAAGAGTTGAAAAACTTGGCTTCTGATCCTTCCTATCAGAAGGTCTTAAAGAAAATGAAGAAGAAATTGCTTAAACAAATAAAAGCTTTTGATGATCCTCAAGCGGAGGAAATATTCAAACAAAAGATAACCTAAAGATCGATTTAGGCTGTACTAATAATTAATAAATAAGCCCATAGATTGAATATATAAATCAATCTATGGGTTTGTTTTTTCAGTTGATTACCATGCTAATCTATCAAGAATATTACCTTAGGTATTATTTCAGCTTCTAATGGTATTATTTATCTTGCGGGAATGAAATCTATCGCTCTTATTTTTATTCTTTTCCTGTTTGGAACCAGTTGTTCCTATGCTCAAAAACTAGAATCTGCATTGCTCTATTACGGCCAGACGAAATTTACAAATAGCAAGTTTGGTATTTACCACGAGCTACAAATTCGCGATTTTCAATTTGGAGGTGATCATAACCAAACCCTCATTCGAGTAGGTGGGCAATACCAAATTAAGCCAAACTTAACTGCGACGCTAGGTTATGGTTACATTTATTCAGAGTTAAAGGGAGCACCTAACAATCCGTTCAATGAACATCGGATTTTTCAAGATCTTGTATGGACACATAATCTACAATCCACTCGTATCCGACATCGTTTGCGTCTTGAAGAACGTTTTATAGAAGATAGAGACGTGTACGGACGCGCGAGATATTGTCTATTTGCGGATATACCACTAAGTGAAAAGAAATTTGCTGCCGGTGGAGCTTATATAGCGCTATACGAAGAGGTGTTTATCAATGCATTTCAACCTGAACCACTCAAAACTTTTGATCGAAACCGACTGTATGCTGGAGTGGGGTATAAAGTGAAGGATAATTTAGGAATACAAGTAGGTAGTATGTTACAACATGTAGGTTCGAATAAAGGAACCTTTCAAATGCAACTGTCTTTACATCATGTGATCAATGTAAAATAGATCAGCTTAATAAAAAAGGAAGAAGGTGTCTAAAAAGGCACCTTCTTCTGTTTTATAGCTTTTGCGATTCCATTACTGTTTTCATTTTTGAGTTTTAAGCAGTAAGTTTATATTTTGTGGTTTTAACGCTCCTGACTCCAATTTTTATCGTATATAGTGTTTTATCGCTATAACCATTTCGAAACAAGACATCGTTTGCCCACTTTTTTGCCCATTTTCTGAGGTTATGAGCAATGGCCATCAAACCGAACTCTACAGCGACTTTCTCCAGTCCTTTCATCGTGAACCGGGTAAACTTGTTGTTGCTTTTCATCTGACCGAAAACAGCTTCCACTTCTATGGGTCGCTTGCTTCGATGGTACATTCCCTCTTCTGATAGCAGTCTTTTTCGGGCTTTAGCCTTGAGCTGATCAAGCCTGTGGTTCACTTCAATAATACGATTGCCTTTTGCTTTATGGCACCCACTGCGCATTGGGCAGCCTTCGCATCGCTGAGCCTGATAACAGCTTACCCGGGCAGTATATCCATTGGTACTAACTCTGGTTGCATGACCGATATAGCTGAGCTTCTGTCCGGCCGGACATACATAATAGTCATCTTGCTGGTTGTAATACAGATTCTGTACCGAGAAAGGATCCTATTTATGCTTGCGCTTCTGTTCCACATGAAAGTAATTGTACTTGACAAAGGCAGTTATGCCCTGTTTTTCCATCAATTCATAGTTCTGTTCACTACCATAACCGGCGTCTGCTACAAGCTGTTCGCTTTGTTTTCCGTAATGGGACTCAAAGCCTTCCAAATGTTCCGGCAGGGTTGTGGTGTCGGCAGTTGTTTGATGGATGCTGTAATGGGTGATGAACTGATCTTCGGTGCTGATTTGGGTATTATAGGCTGGCTTAAGCTGGCCATTCTTCATGTGGTCCTCTTTCATCCGCATAAACACAGCATCGGTATCGGTCTTGCTATAACTATTGCGATCTCCCAGTACTTCCAGTTGCTCTTCATATTTCTCTAGTCGAGGCAAATAGTCCTCTTCAAGTTTCTTAAGCTGCTTATCAGTAGATTTATTGGCTCCTTTGAACTTGGCATTGATCGCTTCGATCTTTTCCTTCAACCGACTGCTATCAATGGCCTTGCTAACTTCTTGATGCCCTAATGAAGATTGGTCTTGGGCGATCTGAGCCTCGATTTCCGAAAGAACCGAAGCAATGTTTGCTTCTAGCTTTACCTTATTCTTCTCGACCGATTTCTTCCAAACGAACGTATAACGACCAGCGACCGACTCGATCTTGGTACCATCAACATATTGAACTTTCAGGCTAACATACTCCATATCATGCAGCATACGAACGATACTTGCAAACAGCTCTTGTATCTGTCCTTTAAGACGCTTTCCTCTGAAATAATTGATCGTACGATAATCAGGTGTGCTATTGCCCGAAAGCCACATGAAATGGATATTCTCTTGTAAGGCGCGCTCAATTTTTCGGCAAGAATAGATATTGCTTAAATAGGCGTAGAACAGCACCTTAATGAGCATTCTAGGGTGAAAACTAGTGGTGCCTCCGCCTTTATACTGACGGATAATATGATCTAGATCCAACTGATCAACAACCTGACTCACCAACCGAACCGGATGGTTCATTGGAATACGATCTAAAATATTCTCAGGAAATAGACTCGGACTATTGGATGGAAGCGCTTTGAATTGTATGTTTGCCATATTGTTTTTTTGGGTGCACCTTAAGATACAAAATCTTAAGGACAAAAAAACAGAAAAACCCCGCCATTTTTTAATGACGGGGTTCTTTCTTTAAGAGACCTTTTTAGACAGCCCCTTCCTTTTTTATATGATAATCGAAAGATTAAAATCTTTTATTATTCATAAATTTCATTGGTTTGAGCAAGTCGTTGGGAACCCACGTTTGCTGGACATGCAATATCATCTGTCGCATCGTAAATTAACGCTTTACCTGCATTCTTTTCTATTGCTTCTGCAGGAACGTAGATTTGTGTCTTCGTGCGGCTATATCCACTTGGGAAATATCGAACATAGTAGCCATCTGAATGGTATGTCCAAATTCCGCTTGGCGTATCTTCTCTTTTCGGTGCCATACCCGCTAAAATTGCATATTGCTCAAACTCGGCATAAGTGTAGTTGCCGGATGATACCAATCCTCTAATTTTGTTTTCTGCTTCAAAAACCGCTTGCAGTTCTTTTGGAAGTTTATCTTTTGCCTGTTGAACCACGTCAAACGGCAGAATTCCTAAAGCCCCACCCTCAAGTTGTAGTAATTGTTGAGGTGTTAATAATTGTATAGCTGTGACCTTTACAGATCCTGAATAATCACTGAATTTCGTACGCGCAATGATCGTCCATAATAACATCTGAATGTCGGTTTGTTTAACTTCAGGATGTTTTTCTGCGCTCTTTAGAATCGCTGTTACGATTTCTTTTTTCTTACCTAAAGTTGGAGCATACATATAGCCATCACCAGACGAAGGAGCGAATGTTCCGGCCTTCAAACAATAGCTTTTGTTATCAATTTCATAATGACCTGCAGCTAATATAAATCCACCTGCTGTGTTTTTTGGCAATGAGGTTAAAGCTTTGAAAGTTGCGTCTGCTTGAAAATCAGGCATCTGCTGACCATCGCGGTTGACATCATCAAAGTTAGTGCTGATGGCTTCTGGTTCTTTAAATATTTTATCAAGACCAAGTACTTTAGCGCCTTTAGCACCGGTTACTTTCGCAGCTTTGTCTAGCAAGCCGCCAAATTGAGCTTGACTTATTCCTGGAAGGAAGATAAAAAACAAGAGGAATGCGAATAAATAAGATAGTTGATTTGTTTTCATGGGTGTTTTTGTTTTCCTTTTCGTCATCTTTATATCCAAATATAAATCATTTAAATGAATGATTTACATGATAATATAACATTCTAGCGTGCAAGCCTGTCTGAAACTAAATGCACAAAAAAAGGGACCGTAGGTCCCCTTTCTATATTATCTCAATGTCGATTAAAATCTCTCGAATTGACTGAAAAAGAAGTTACCTTCGATGTCCGCATTCTCATCAGAATCTGATCCGTGAACCGCATTTGCGTCGATAGATTTTGCGTATTTACTACGGATTGTACCTTCTGCAGCTTTTGCAGGGTCAGTAGCACCAATTAAAGTACGGAAATCTTCAACAGCGTTTTCTTTTTCTAGGATTGCCGCAACAATAGGACCTGAAGTCATGAAGCTTACTAAATCACCATAGAAAGGACGTTCTTTATGTACTGCATAGAAGTTACCTGCAGAAGTATCTGTCAAGTGGATGTATTTCATCGCTACGATTTTGAAACCGGCAGCAATAATGTCATTTAAGATAGCACCAATGTGACCATTTGCAACTGCATCTGGTTTAATCATTGTGAATGTTCTGTTTGTAGCCATTTTACTCTAAGAATTTTTTGCAAAGTTACGTTTTCAATTGAATAAATTATTAGTAATGCAACTAAAAAAAACTTCATTTTGTTTTGAGATCTTATTGGGAAAATAGAAATAGCAGGAAAAAGTCTATTTGAACCTCTTTGAGAATACGAAAAAGGATGAAGCCTTACATCTCTTAGACACAGTGTTTTAACGTAGTCTTATGATTTAGATGCGGATTTTAACCTTTTTTGGCAAGTTATTTGTTTAAACAGCGAAAACTTTGACTCACAAAGTTTGAATTATCACAAACAGTATAATTACTATGAAAAAGATTATTCTGCCTATTTTAATGGCATTTGGATTTCTTATCGCTTCTACGGGGGTACAAGCACAAACTCCTTATCGTACCGCATTAGGATTAGGTATTGATGCCGGAGATGGACAAACTTTATTCGGTCCGCAAATTAAACACAATTTTGGGGGCTTCAATGCAGGTAATGCGCAAGTATTATTCGGCGACAACATTACCGTGTTAGGTGTAGATTATTCATATAATCAACGTATATCCGGTGCTCGTGGACTATCATGGTATGTAGGTATCGGTCCTCAGTTATCATTTATTGATCATGGAAAATGGGATAAAGATTGGTATGATGACGATGATCATTGGGACGATGATTCACATGTTGATGTCGCAATTCGTCCAGCTGTAGGATTGGAGTTCAGAATTCCTTCTACGCCGCTAGCGATGCATTTTGACTGGAAACCATGGTGGAATCTTTCGCATAGTTCACATTTTGAGCCTGGTAGATTCTCCTTAGGATTCAAATTTGTATTGAAATAGCATATTTATTTATGTTTCAAAATATTGTTTAGTACTCGCTAAACCTTAACTTTGTAATATGGCAAAGAACTTGCAAGTGACAATAGATAAAGATTCTGGATTTTGTTTCGGAGTCGTTTATGCCATTGATATGGCTGAGGAGATTCTGGATGAAGAGGGATATCTTTATTGCTTGGGAGATATTGTGCATAATGATGAGGAAGTCGCTCGGCTAAAAGCCAAGGGACTTCGCATTATTGCGCACAGTGATTTGCAAACACTTCAAAATGAAAAGGTTCTTATTCGTGCTCACGGAGAGGCTCCTGAAACTTATCGCATTGCCTTAGAAAACAATATTACTTTGATCGACGCTTCTTGTCCGGTCGTATTAAAACTTCAAAACCGTATTAAGACTTCACATGACGATGACGAAAAGATTCTTATTTTCGGAAAACATGGGCATGCGGAAGTGATTGGTTTGCAAGGGCAGACAAATAATGAAGCCATTGTCTTTCAAGATATAGACGAATTAGATGCGGTAGAATTACCGGCGAAATTTACGCTATATAGTCAAACCACAAAATCTGTAGATCGTTTTTATCAAATCAAGGACGAGTTATTAAGACGAGGATATGAAGTCAAGGCAAATGATACAATTTGTCGTCAGGTTTCAAACCGATACGAAGATCTTGGTAACTTTGCGAGACAATACGATAAGATCATTTTTGTATCAGGCAAGAAATCCTCAAACGGGAAAGTATTATTCGAAGTTTGTAAGCAGGTTAACCCTGAAACTCATTTTATCTCAGACCCCGCGGAAATAGATAGCAGTTTATTTGCTGAAAATGATACCGTTGGAATCTGTGGAGCTACATCTACTCCGATGTGGTTAATGAAAAAAGTGAAAGAGACCATCTCGTCCTATTAATCGTCATCTTATTTTAAAATTCTATAGCAGAGCCTCTTTTGCTATAATTAATGTTTATTTTTGCTCTACATATGAGGAATAAAGCTAAAAAGGGGGTGCTGTTAGTGCAATTGGGGACGCCTAACTCGCCTGCTAAAAGTGATGTTAAACGTTATTTAACACAGTTTTTGATGGATCCGCGCGTTATGGATATTCCCTATATTTCTAGATCACTATTAGTAAAAGGTATCATTGTGCCGAAGCGTTCCGGTAATTCTGCAGCAACTTATGCGAGTATTTGGGATAACGAAGCGGGGTCGCCCTTAATGACCTACAGCTTGTATCAGCAAGAAAAATTACAAGAAGTGCTTGGGGAAGAGTATCATGTCGAGCTAGCCATGAGGTACCAAAACCCGTCGATTGAGAATGCCTTATCGAAAATGGAAGGTATGCTGTTAGAATCATTGACCGTCATTCCATTATTTCCACAATATGCTTCCGCAACAACTGGCTCTGTTATTGATAAAGTAATGGAGATTATGCGTACTTGGCAGTTCATACCAAAGATAAACTTTGTTAGTAGTTATTACGACGATCCGTTGATGATTGAAGTAATTGCGGAGCACGCTTTGAAGCATGATTTAGCGTCTTTCGACCATTTCTTGTTCAGTTATCATGGTCTTCCTGTAAGGCAGTTGGGAAAAGTACATGCCAATGCTGAGGTGAAATGTCCTGATTTCGGGTGTGATCAGTGTAGAACGGAAGCGAATCCATATTGCTATTTATCACATTGTTATGCAACAACAAAAGCAATAACAGAAAAGTTAAATCTTCCGAAAGATAAATTTACGGTTTGTTTTCAATCCCGTTTAGGCAAAACTCCTTGGATTCAACCTTATACCTCTGATACCCTTCATAAGTTAGCAGAAAGTGGTGCTAAGCGTATTTTGGTATTTAGTCCGGCTTTTGTCGCGGACTGTATCGAGACCATTGATGAAATTCAGGTGGAATACGCAAATGAGTTTAAAGATTTGGGAGGTGAAGAAGTGCATATGGTCGAAAGTTTGAATAGAAATCCGAAATGGATTGAAGCGCTTCGCAGAATGGTTATAGCAAACAATAATTAAGCATGTTACAGTTAAATACAGTATTATTATTTATTCTAGACTTTTACATATTCTTCGCGCTTCGTGCGACTAATATCAAGTTTGTCAAGACCAAATGGTTCACCTATTTGTGGTGGGGATATTCTATCGCACTGCTAGTAGGACTGTATATTTCTTTCCAGTACAGCATACCCTTGATGTATCGTTCCATCATCCTAGTCGCTTTTTTCATGACTGCAGTTAGCAAATTTATATTTGCAGCAGTATTGATTATCGATGATATTCGAAGAGGAGGGGTATGGCTTTCACGCTTATTTAGTGCAACCAAAAAGACACACATTGAAGAGAATTTTGAAGAATTAGAGAAACCGCTTCCTGAAGTGCCTAAAAATGGCATATCAAGATCTGATTTCTTAATGAAATCAGGAATCTTGGTCGCGGCATTGCCTATGCTACCGTTGGCCTGGGGCGTAATCTCGACAGCTTATGATTATAGAATACGTCGTCAACGACTAGTTTTACCAAATCTTCCGAAGGCCTTCCATGGCTTGAAACTTGCCCAGATTTCCGATGTCCACTCAGGCTCATTTTATAACAAAAAAGCAGTTTTAGGTGGAATCGAAATGCTATTAGGCGAAAAGCCTGATATGATTTTCTTTACGGGTGATTTAGTCAATAACGTGGCCTCAGAGATGAGAGATTATCAAGATATTTTCTCTAAACTACATGCCGATTTAGGTGTTTACTCCACCTTAGGAAATCATGACTATGGGGATTACTATTATGGTAAGGAAGATTCTGCAGCTAAACGTAAAAATCTTCAAGATGTAATCGATACCCATAAAGTAATGGGTTGGGATTTACTGATGGACGAAAATAGAACACTTAAAATGGGTGCTGATGAGTTATCCATTGTTGGTGTCCAGAATTGGGGTACCGGACGTTTTCCGAAGAAAGGTGATTTAAAGAAAGCCTTGATGGGAACTGAAGATAAGCCAGTAAAATTATTATTATCACATGATCCTTCACACTGGCGTGCTGAGGTGTTGGATACAGATGTAGACGCTATGTTTGCTGGACATACACATGGTATGCAATTTGGTGTTCGTGGCGAAAACTTTCAATGGTCGCCAGCGAAATACATCTATAAAGAGTGGGCGGGGCTTTATACCGAAGGGAAAAGTCAATTATATGTCAACACTGGATATGGATTCCTAGGATATCCTGGCCGAGTGGGGATTGCTCCAGAAATTACTGTTTTCGAACTGACTAGTGTTTAGCGTGAATGCTGTAGGATAATTGATTGAGCTGGCAGTTTGCTGTTGCATTCGACAATTTATCCGCTATTTGGTTAAACAAATACCACTGTCTATTTCCTTTCAACTCGAACAGAGGAAATAAAAAATCCAACAGTATCACATTACGCGCTAAGCCTGATATCTTCATGCATTGCTGCTGTTCCCTCCACAATGAATAACCAAGGGCATTTTGCAAAGTAGACAGCTTTATTATTTAATTGACAGTTAGCGATTCTTGCCTGCTGGAGCAAGTAACAAATATCTAGGATGCTAAATACCATTACTTTCTGCTGCGAGTTAGGAAACGTTTATGAAAATTATCATCCCCACGCCGTCTCATATTAGCTGCTGCGATCGCTGAGCACAAAACTGATTTTTTGAGGAATAAACGCCTAATGACAATCCTAATGAACGTTAATAGGGATCGTATTGCGGACCGTTTTCGGCCAACTTCATCGCTAATGGTATCCTCTGCGGTTTCAAGTAAGCGATGCTATGACAATCCGGTTGCTTAGACTGGATATAGAGATTTTCGAATTAGAAACTTCAACAGCAGTAGTGATCAATGCCACTGATGATGGGGCAAGATGCCGATACGTAATGAGTGTATAGCGATCGCTTGACGGTACATCTATTTTTAAGGGGTTTGTCTTAGCGTGATGGCTGAAATATCGGCCTTCCTTCAAACCACCTGATTTTAAGTTTTCCCTGAGTAGGTTGAAATGCTATGATTCAGAAAATCATGCGCAGTTCCAACGACTTTCGGCAAAATTCTCATCAAATTTCACAGTGATCATGAAACTGTCGTTTCATGCGAATCAGTCGCTACCCTAAACGACTCTTGAATGCTCAGGTCGATCTATTCGTATCGATTACCAGAATTTCAGAGGATAAGATCACTCGAGAAATCGCTTGGAACGTTCCAAAATTTTTAAAGCGCGCGTTGGAGTTCGAAATCGTTCATCTAAAACGATGATACGGACTGAAGCGCTGCTAGAGCAACTCCCGCCTTTCTGGCTATAAATAAAAATCGAGTGGCATGTCTTTGGAGTTATTCAAATTCGAAATAATGACCGGGAATGTTGACATTCGATTAACCAGAATAAGTGGCCCCATCTACGCCACTTATTCAAATAGTATCGTTATTCGATTATTATTTATGCACGTATTTCCTTTCGCATAAACAAGAAGTAGCACAATGCGAATATCGTCACCGAACTGGCGAGTAATCCACTTAGTTGTGGGAAAATTATTGTCAATGAATTACTAACAGTTAGATCTGACGGTATTGCACCAAAAGTTTGTTCCAGACTCATTGGCCCCAAGGTTCGTACCGAAGGAATCAATAAAGTCGCAGTTGCGTCGTTATATAGTTGACTCGGCGAGATCCTCGATAAATTAATCGCTATGTCAGCATATTGAAGATATTCCGACTCTTGCAGATTTCCGGGATTAGCAACAAGCATAGTCATCAGTAAATTCACCAACATGGGATAAAATACAGTGAAAAAAAGCCATAGGCCTATAGCTGCCAGAGCCGATGTCGAAGGCTGATTGAAAACAATCGAGCAAAAAACTGCGAAACTCAACCAAAAGCCTACATACAATATCGTAATAAGAACGAATAGAATAATGCGTGTGAACTCCATTGGGCTAAGCGGCACTCCAGTTATTAACATGACGGTACCCAGCATCATCAGTGTGATTGACAAAAAAAGAATCGCTACGACGTTCAGTGGACCGATAAATTTACTGAGCAATACGTCGTCGCGAAACAAAGCTTGAGAGAGTAAGGGCATTAAGGTGCCATTATTCCGCTCTGAATTAATCGAGTCGAAGCCAAGGGATATTCCAAGTAAAGGCGCTAAAAAGTTTAAAAAAACATAAAATGGCGGGATCGATTGTTCACTTGTGGTGAAAAGTTTTAAATATAAGTGAAATTTTTCACTCGTGACGGCGTCCCGCAAGTTGGAAAGGGCCAGCATGGAAACATAGCTCGATGCGATGAAAATAAGCGTGACTAATAGAATTAAAATGGTAAACTTCCAGCTGCGGACCGCTGCGCGCATTTCTTTACTTACAAGGGTAATGAACGCTGAATTGGTGTCTCTTCCCGTCACTGGGGCATGCCAAAAGTCACCTACCTTAGCGAAAGGTGCATGTTTAAACGCCGCTGCTTTTTGGTTCGTTTTTTTCAGGGGTAAAATATTTGCCATAAATTTCCTCTAATGTTAAATCATTACTTTGAACTTGTTTGATAGACATCCCATGCTCTACGCACAGTTTTACAAGCTGTGGGGTAGAGAATTGGGGAGTTGAAATTTTTACAGACTGATCTGTCCAACTTAACGTCGCTGAGGGCCATTGCGCTATAATTGACTCGGTCAAAACAGACTTGCCCCTATTGAATTCGCCATGCCACCAAATACTGCTTTGGTGGCCGAGTTTGCTAATGAGTTGGTGTGATAAATCAGCGATACTTCCCACTGCTTCCATTTTGCCTTCAACAAATAGTCCAACACGGTGACAGACTTTCTGTACTTGATCTAATTGGTGCGATGAGATGATTATCGTGATGCCGAATAGTGCGTTTAGGTCCCTGACTAGTTGTAATAGTTCTTCTACTCCGCTCGGATCAAGACCCAAAGTGGGTTCGTCAAGGATTAATATTTTCGGGCGCTTCACCAATGCTTGAGCAATACCTAATCGCTGCTTCATACCCCTAGAAAAAGTGGAGGGCTTTTTGTGGGAAACCGAAGAAAGCCCAACAAGTTTTAATAGCTGATCGACTCTTTCTCCAACCTGAGGCCGAGGGATTTGGTTTAGTGATGCGAAAAAAGCTAAGTTTTCATGCGCCGTCATGTGATCGTAGAAGCCAACTGCATCTGCAAGATAGCCAATCTCGCGCTTCACTGCTATCGCAGAGTGATAGGGAGATAATCCGTTAACGTAAATGTTTCCAGCGGATGCTTCGGTCAGTCCTAAGATCATCAGCATTGTGGTGGACTTCCCTGCGCCGTTAGGACCCAGCAAACCAAAAATTTCGCCTTGAAAAATTTTTAAATTAAGTTCATCTACCGCTTTGCGATCTCCGTAAATTTTGCTGACGGAGTGGAGCTCAATAAGGGTCTCTTTCATGTTGTAATTTGCCGTTATTAAAGTAAACCGAAATAGACGTGAAAAATTGCTAGCGACGACCGTACGTTCGGAACAGATAAAACACCAGCGATAGGGCCACGAATATCGCTAAAATTCCTAGCCATCCCGATAATAGGGAGGCTTTAACGGTTATACGGATATCCGCTTTTTCGCTAAGTTGCGAGCTCTTGACGTCATAGGTTGTCATGTAATCTCCTGCAATACTTTTCTCAGGCGCTTTCAAGTTAACAGTAAACTCGTGAGAATCGCCAGAACGTAAATACTCTAGTTTGGCAGGATTGATTTGTGTTTCCCAATTTGTGGGCAATGTGGAGGAAATTGCCAAATCTTTCAAATCCAAGCTGCCCTCATTTTTGACCAGCAACTTAAGCACTTTAGATCCCCCGGCGACAATCGTTTCATTCAAGCGTTCTTCAGGTGTGCGGATACTTAACCTATATGTCCCTTTTATAACCGCCTGAAGTGCTACTTGTAGGCTATCATTAGCAGCTTTCGCATATACTGCAATCGGGAATTTTCCCGCTTTGGTATGCGGAGATGGATGAATTTCTAAAGTAATAGCGTAGGGCTCATTAGCTTTTACCTGTACTGCACGGACGGCGCTTCCCAGCGCTGTAAAGTTAGCCTGCCAGCCGCTCGGTAGTTCAGCACTAAGATCGTAGTCGCGCGGTCCCTCCCCTTGGTGGCGTAATTCCAACTGATATCGGAAAACTTCCGTACTGGTTGCCTCTAAATTTATAAGATTGGCACTCAATGAACTGTGCTGGGCCCAAACTGCTCGCGTATTCGCAATAATTGTTAAGGAAAAAAATGCACAAATTAATAATCGGTTAAGGTTGTTTTTTGTTTTGTAGATAATAGTTTTCATAACAGAATTTAGAACTAAAATATATTTTCATACACTATGATAGTTTCAAATTGTGAGACAAAGGCTGCTAAATACAGTGTTTGTGAGTTCGAATTTAGAAAACCACCTTTGGATTTCCAAAAAAATAAAAGATAAATTTGTTTGAAATTTTGATTGCTTAGGCTCCATAGGGGAGAAAGAACCGAGTGATAAGTTGACTTTTTTGTATAGAGGCACGCTTCAAATGCCGCACAATTTCACTTTAGCTTGATAGCCTGTCCAGCGTTCGCAACTTGATGATGTCTGAAATTTTTGATACGACTCGAACGAGAAATTCAGCTCGCACAGCAAAGCTAACAAATTAAATAGTGGTTCGTGGAGGTTTCCCTAAATGGACGATAAAATAGTTTATGCATAGATATATTTTTCCAAGTCCTATAGCAACTTAACATCAGCCAACAGACTGATCGAATTGAAACATTTATCGTTATGTTGATGCAACCAAGGATTAAAGGTTTTTTCCAATTTTGGATCCCTTCCCAATAGGTAAGCTTGCACGTCAATTGCTCTCCTGAATCAAGGTGTCCATTAAAAGATCGGGTCTTGCACAAATCTCGCAAATCCCCATCAAGAAGAAGATTTAACAAATCTCTTTATTAAGTCTTCAAGTCGTTGTGTTCAAAGCCATGCGCTTTGAGTACATCTGCAGGAACACCAGCCCATACTCCTGGACGATTACCCACATAACCTAAGTCTTTTATTCCCATTTCGGTAGTAAAAAAACCTGAGGTCGTGAAGTTCCTCATCAGCGAGAAGAATGCCACTCCTTGCATCATCTCAGGCTTCGCTTTTTCGGGATAGGCGATTTCATCGACTAATGCTAGTTGTTCTTCACTTTTGCATTTAATAAATGGGTTTTTGAATCTTTTTTGCGATTGCAAATCAAGCCAACGAAGCCCGCCACGCATGGGAACTTGGTTGCTTGGAATATCCTTAACCATAAACTCTATAAAAGCTGGAACACCCGCTTCTGATGCACTCCCAGAAACTTCATCTTTCGGGATAATGATATCTGCAAGGACGGTTATGGTCGCTATTTCATGTTCTGTAAAGAAAGTTTCGCTGAGAAGTTCTTGTGTCCGTTCGTGTTCAAAGTCTTGAACCCCTGGTAACTTGTCGCCGCTCGCGGAAGCATCTTTCTTGACTATTGTTTTATCATCTTTACAGGCGCCGGCAATTACGCTAGAACCGGCAGCAATAAGCCCTAGGGCTTTTAGTGAATCTCTTCTGTTCATCGCTAATTTAGCTGTTTAGTTTTTTCTTTTCTTCTAAAATATACTCTGCTGTACGCATGGAAAGGGCAAGAATTGTCCAAGTTAGATTCTTATCACCCTGCTGTACAAATGGTCCCGCATCAACAACGTAAAGGTTTTTACAATCATGTGCTTGTCCCCAGCGGTTTAATACTGATTTCTTAGCATCATCTCCCATTCGTGTTGTGCCACCTTCATGTATAATCATCCCGGGAGCTTCTAGGCCATAAAGTGTTTCTGGGCCTTGGATGGTAGAGGTGATAATTGCACCCATTTCATGCATGATAGATTGAAAAGTTTCTTGCATGTGTTTAGCCTGTGCGATTTCCTCGTCAGCCCATTTGTAGTTGAAGCGAAGAACAGGGATGCCAAACTTATCCACTTTTAATGGATCAATTTCGCAGTAATTATCTTTGCGAGCTAAAGCTGTTCCCCGACCGGCCATGCCAACCGAGGCGCCATAGAAACGGCGAACATCTTGTTTTAGCGAAGCTCCGTAACCTCCAGCAGCCTTCGCTTGTCCATCTGGTCCCGGAACTTTACCATTAAGGCTTGGGATACCATTGAAGGAGCCATAAGCAGGCATGCCCATACCTCCCCAATATTCGATATGATAGCCTCTAGGGAAATTGAGTTTGCTGTGATCACCCCACCAAGGTGAATAGATATGCACGCTTCCTGTACCGTCTTCGTTGTATCGTTTTCGGTCCATCAAGCTTGGTATAAATCCCGACAAACTAGCGCCGGTAGAGTCATGTAGATATCTTCCAACCAAACCACTACTGTTTCCTACGCCTGAAGGATGGGAAGCAGATTTTGAATTCAACATCAGGCGTGCTGATTCACAGGCACTGGCACCTAAGATTACCGTTTTGCCTTTTGCCGTGTATTCTTGAAGATCTTTTGTATTTACATAAGATACGCCTGTTGCAATACCTTCGTCATTGGTAAGAACCTCGCGAACCATTGCATTATCAATAACTTTTAGATTCCCAGTTTTCATTGCTGGAATAACGAGGCAAGAGGAAGATGAGAAATCTCCATATACTTTACAGGAACGACCGCATTGTCCACAATAAAAACAGGTGCCTCGGCCTTTTATTTCTGGAGAAGCCTCCGTTAATACCGCTCCGCGACCCGCAATAACAGGAACGCCTGCTTTTCGCGCTGATTTAGCAATATAAAGCTCGTGAAGTCGAGGCTTCGGTGGTTTCATAAAGATACCATCCGGTTCATTACGAATTCCTTCTACGGTACCGTAAATGCCTATCATACGATCGACACGGTCATAGAAAGGTTTCACTTCTTCATAGCTAATCGGCCATGGATCGGTAATCCCGTCAGTAGGTTTAAAATCATCTGGTCCCATACGTAATGAAATGCGCCCCCAGTGATTGGTTCTTCCGCCAAGCATTCGCGCACGAAACCATTCAAATTCAGTTCCATCAACTTTGCTGTAAGGTTCCCCTTCAAGTTGCCAGCCGCCGTAAGCAGCGTCAAAGTCGCCAAATGGACGGGTGGTTGAAGCGCCGCGTCGCGGAGATTCCCATGGCCAACGCATTTGTAAAGCATCTTTTCCAGGATCAAAAAAGGGACCTGCCTCTAACATCAAGACTTTAAGTCCTGCGTTTGCCAAAATATATCCTGCCATGCCTCCTCCGGCTCCCGAGCCCACCACGATAGCATCATAAACTTCTGGATTTTCTTTAATTTGAAAAGCACTCATTCGATTAAGGATGTAGATGAAATAAGGTTTAACGAACTAGCAATTCCTTTGCTAACTCTATTTAGTTGAGTTGAATATAGGAAAATTTTCTTTGAACTCAATAATTTAGAGCGTAAGTAATTTATCGAAACGTTATTTCTTTATCCATTCGTTAAACAGCAGCAATAGCCATGCATAGTGTTGTAATGCCTGTTTGATGGTTTTTATCGCTGTTGTTTTTCATTTCTAAAACTAAATGAATATATCCGAATAAAGTGTAAAAATTACACCTAGTCCTTTAGTTTACCATTGTATTTTGTATTTTAGATTAACGAAGAGCAAAAAACCTATGCCTGAACCATTAATAAACGAGCATCCTCATAAGAGGTTAAACTTACTTACTGGGGAGTTTATTTTAGTGTCTCCACATCGCAGTAAGCGTCCTTGGCAAGGACAAATAGAAGAAACGGCAACAGATAGCCGCCCAGCTTATGATCCATCCTGTTATTTATGTCCTGGAAATCAGCGTGCTGATGGCACTTTAAATCCTAAATACTCAGATAGTTTTGTTTTTATAAATGACTTTTCTGCTTTACTAGTGGACACGGAGAAGGCCACAGTGAACGAAGAAGATTTGCTTATAGCCGAAACCGAACGAGGAATTTGTAAGGTTATCGCTTTCAGTCCGCGACATGATCTTACGCTTCCGGAGATGGAAACTGATGATATCAAAAAGGTTGTTGATTTATGGCAAAAGGAGTTTATAGAACTTAGTCAAGAAAGCTGGATTAACTATATTCAGATCTTTGAGAACAAAGGTGCTATCATGGGCTGTAGTAATCCGCATCCACATGGACAAATTTGGGCCGAGAGTAGCCTGCCCGTAGAAATATTGAAAGAGAATAGGCAACAACAAGCTTATTTTGAGAAACATCAGAAAAGCTTGTTATCAAACTATCTAGAGCTAGAACTCAAAAAAGATGAGCGCATAGTTGTTAACAATGAGTTTTTTGTGGCTTTAGTTCCATTTTGGGCGGCATGGCCATTTGAAACGATGATTATCTCCAAGCGTCATGTGCAAGATATTAGTCAGTTTACCGAAGATGAAAAAATTGACTTTGCAAAAACGCTAAAAGAACTAACAGTTCGTTACGATAATATTTTTAAAACCTCATTTCCTTATTCGGCAGGAATGCACCAAGCTCCTGTGAATTTAGGAGAACAAAAGCATTGGCACTGGCATATGCATTTTTACCCACCATTGCTTCGTTCAGCGAGCGTGAAGAAATTCATGGTTGGTTATGAGATGCTTGCAAATCCTCAACGCGATATTACGGCTGAACGTGCCGCTGAAATGATAAAACAACAATCCACAATACATTATAAAGCCCAGTAAATGTTAGATACCAATCTTTTAAAAGAACGTTATAAAGAAATATTCGGTCAAGAAGCCGCGTTGTTAGTGAAATCACCAGGACGAATTAATATTATTGGTGAGCATACGGATTATAATGAGGGCTTTGTTTTGCCTGCAGCAATAGATAAGGCGATTTATGTGGCAGTAGGAAAAAGAGATGATGATTTAATCAGTTTATTTGCCGAAGATTTCAAACAGTCTTATTCAGTTAAATTAGTCGATATTGCGCCGACATCGGAAGGATGGCCAAATTATATATTAGGTGTCGTTCAACAAATTAAAGACAAAGGACTATCTATCGGAGGGTTTAATTTATACATCGATGGTGATATTCCTTTAGGTGCAGGATTATCGTCTTCTGCGGCTGTAGAATGCGCTACTGGTTACGCGCTTAACTCTTTGTTTCACTTGGATCTTGATCGCGTTACGATCGCTAAAATAGGCCAATTAGCAGAACATACTTATGCGGGTGTAATGTGCGGTATTATGGATCAGTTTGCATCTGTTTTAAGTAAAGCCGATCATGTTATTAAATTGGATTGTCGTGATTTAAGCTATACTTACGTTCCTCTAGATTTGGGGAATTATGAGATTGTATTACTAAATACCAATGTAAAACATGCTTTAGCTTCTTCCGCCTACAACGATCGAAGAAACGCATGCGAGCATGCTGTTAAGCTTATCCAGTCCGAGTATCCTGAGGTAAAGAGTCTGCGCGACGTCAATTTGAATCAATTGGAGTTGTATGTAAAGCCTGTTGATCCAGAGGCGTATGTCAAATCTAAATACGTAATTGAGGAGAACGAGCGTTTAGGTAAAGCTTGTCAAGCACTCGAAAAGGGGGATATTGAGGAGTTAGGAAGACAGATGTTTTTGGCTCATACGGCTATTAGCGAAGAATTCCAGGTCAGTTGTCCGGAATTAGACTTTCTTGTTGAACAGGCAAAAAGCTTTTCGCAAGTGAAAGGTGCGCGAATGATGGGTGGAGGTTTTGGAGGTTGTACAATCAATATTGTTGAAAAAGGGTTTGCAGCACAATTGGTTGAGATAATAAGCCCGAGTTACAAAGCTCAGTTCAATTTAGAATTAACACCTATTTTTGTTTCCATTGCTAATGGGACGGAATTAGTATATTAGATACACGATTATAAACAATCTTATGAATAGTAAACTAACCAATCTACTCTTAGGTTGTGTTTTGCTGGCTATGTTATCCTGCCAACAAGGGACAAAACAAGATAAGAGTGGACCTTCTTCCAATACGAGTAAAGATTTGTTGGATACCGCTCAATTTAATGAAGAAATAGAAGGCAAGCTCGCAAAACTCTATGTATTAAAAAATGCTAAAGGAGCCACGGTCTATTTGACGGACTTTGGAGCCCGTCTTGTCGGCCTGCTAGTTCCAAATAAAGATGGAGCGTTGACAGATGTTGTATTAGGATTCAATAAAGCATCACTATACAATAACCCAGAAGAGCCTTATTTCGGCCCAATCGTTGGTCCCTTTGGAAACCGTATTGCAAAAGGGAAATTTAGTATAGATGGAGAGACCTTTACGACGCCAACGAATAATGGTCCGAATACCTTGCATGGCGGATTTAAAGGTGTACACTTTGCAAATTGGAATGCGAAGCAATTGGATGAAAAATCAGTCGTCTTTTCATATACTCTTCCTGATAAAAACGAAGGCTTTCCGGGAAATATTCAAATGGAAGTCAGTTACAGTTTATCCGATAATAATGAATTAACGATCGCCTACAAAGCGTCAAGCGACAAGAAGACGGTAATCAACCTTACGAATCACGCCTACTTTAATTTGAACGGCGAGGGATCGGGCACCATTACCGATCATCAATTAACCTTATTTGCGAATGAAATCACGCCAGTTGATAGTACATTGATCCCAACAGGAGAACTTACCTCAGTAAAAGGAACGGCATTTGATTTCACTACGGCAAAAAAGATTGGAAAGGATATAGAGCAGCAAGACGATCAACTTCGCTACGGTAAAGGCTATGATCATAATTTCGTGCTGAATGGCACTAAGGAGAACGGCCTAAATCATGCGGCAAAAGTATTGGGTGATAAAAGTGGAATCCTTATGGATATTTATACCGAAGAGCCCGGTATACAGTTTTACTCAGGTAACTTCATGGCAGAAAAGGTCACATTGAAGTATGGAAATAAAGATAGTTTCCGTACAGGCTTTTGTTTAGAGCCACAACACTTTCCAGATGCTCCAAATCAACCCAACTTCCCGTCCACTATCCTAAAGCCGGGAGAAACCTATTCAACTAAATCTATTTACAAATTCTCAGTTCAATAAGCCATGGAAATTAAAGATTATATTGTATTCCTCTGCTATTTCGTCATAGTTGCAGGCTATGGACTCTATATTTATTATAAAAAGAAGTCAGCCTCTGGAGATTCCAAGGATTATTTCCTTGCAGAAGGATCATTGACTTGGTGGGCGATTGGCGCATCATTAATAGCCTCGAATATTTCCGCCGAGCAATTCATCGGTATGAGTGGGTCGGGCTTCAAGATAGGCTTGGCAATTGCTACATATGAGTGGATGGCAGCTGCCACGCTAATCGTAGTAGCCGTATTCTTCCTTCCGGTGTACCTCAAGAATAAAATCTTTACGATGCCACAGTTCTTGAATGTACGCTACAATGGCACCGTATCAATGATCATGGCGGTCTTCTGGTTATTGCTTTACATCGTAGTTAATTTAACGTCTATCTTGTTTCTAGGAGCTTTAGCGGTCTCCAGTATCTCTGGTTTGGACTTTCAGCTCTGTATGATCGGACTAGCAGTATTTGCTGTTATCATAACGCTAGGGGGTATGAAGGTAATCGGATATACTGACGTTATTCAGGTATTTTTCTTAATCCTTGGAGGGCTTGCTACCACTTATCTAGCACTAAACTTAGTCTCAGATCATTTTGGAGGTGAAGGCGTGTTGAACGGATTCAATATTGTACATGAAAAGGCGGCAGATCATTTTCATATGATTCTAAAACCGGAGAATCCTAATTATATAGATTTACCAGGATTGAGTGTACTCATCGGTGGTATGTGGGTAATAAATTTAAGCTATTGGGGATGTAATCAATACATTACGCAGCGTGCCTTAGGTGCCGATTTGGGAACTGCAAGAAACGGTTTGTTATTTGCTGCGGTTTTGAAATTATTAATGCCAATTATCGTTGTGCTACCAGGTATTGCAGCCTATGTGTTGTATAACGACGGGTTATTCCAACAAGAGATGATGGCAAGTGGTGAATTAAATCCCGATCGTGCATATCCAGTGTTATTGAACTTACTTCCAACAGGATTAAAGGGTCTTTCTTTTGCAGCCCTTACTGCTGCCGTTGTTGCTTCACTGGCTGGAAAGGCAAATTCTGTAGCAACAATCTTCTCGCTAGATATTTATCAAAAAATATTTGATAAGCAGGCTTCGGAAAAGAAATTAGTAAATGTTGGGAAGATAACCATCATTGTTTCGATGATCTTAGCAATTATCATTGCACCACACTTAGGTATTGATAAGAAAGGTGGCTTCCAATATATTCAAGAATATACAGGATTTGTTTCGCCAGGTATCTTTGCGATGTTCCTACTCGGCTTCTTCTGGAAGAAAACCACCTCGAATGCGGCATTATTTGCTACAATTGGCGGATTCCTGATGTCGATAGTGCTTAAGTTTTTGCCGAAATTTATGGATTTATCATTCCTAGCTTCAAGTGGGTTCTCAATCCCAGTTAATGGAGTTTATGAAATCCCATTTATCGATCGGGTAGGTTTTGTATTCCTGTTCTGTGTACTCGGTATGTATATTATCAGTATATATGAAAACAAGCGGGGTGTTGTACCAAATGGCTTAGAAATCGACACGAATATGTTTAAAACGAAAACAGGATTCGCTGTTGGAGCTTTGTTAGTTTTAGGAATAACAGCTGCATTATACACTATTTTCTGGTAGTTTAATTTATACTATCGTTATTGTTTACATTGAAGAATGAAGATTTCTATGGTAATTGTTGAGCTTTTGAGGAAGCTAAAGAAGAATAGTGCGTTGTGGTTAGTTTGTTTTCTAGTTCCCTGTAGTATTTTAGTTTCTTCATTTGCAGGGGCTGGTCAAGTCGTTTCCACGAGTACGAGCAAGTTAAAGGTCAATATTGATGATTTTAAAGGATCCGATATCAATAAAATAAATGAGGCTATCCAATTTGTCAGTCGTTCGAAAGGAGGGGTTGTAGAGATTACACGCGACGTGTTGATCGATCAAGCCATTATCATGTATAGTGATGTAGAATTGCACTTTAGTGGTAAAATCAAGATGAAAGACGGCGTTTTCGATAACATGATTCGCATTGGCGGAGTAATTGTTGATGCTAAGAATCCAAATGGAGTTTGTGCCGACTTGAAAGAAACTAGGAATATTAAAATTCTTGGAATCGGGGAGCAAGCGAGCCTCGAAGGTTCTGATATAGCTTTTCTAGGATTGAATCCAAAAACAGGAAAACAAGAATCCTTTATTGGTGACTTTTATGGGTGGCGAACGATAACTATTTTGCTATCCAATGTGAAGGGCTTTGAAATAGGGAACTTCGCTATAAGTAAGACGAAATGTTGGGCTATATCGCATGAATGGGGCTGTCAAGATGGTTATCTACATGATCTAAAGTTTTCAACTGCAGGAATCAAGAATGGAGACGGCATTAATTTGAGGAATGGATGTAAAGATATTCTCATCGAGAATATTGAAGGGCAGACAGGAGATGATACAATTGCATGTACCGCATTGAATGCAAGTGTTATGGAGGGAAAGCGAGGAGAGAACTACGTTTGGCCAATGCAGACGATGGGCTATGAATATAAAGGAAAAGCAGAAGCAGGAATTGAAAACATCAGAATAAACAATATTGCTGCAACGAGTGATCACAACAATGTTCGATTGCTAACAACGAGTCCCAATATTCATAATATATCAATTACTAATGTTAAGGGGAATGCGAATATCAATGTGGTTTTAATCCACACGGGTTACGGTAATGGGTTTAATCTAGGTAATTTCAAAAATATTAAGATAGAAGGGGTTAGTAACGAAAGCGATAGCAAGACTTTAAACTGTGAGGCTCCGATTCTTGCTGGTCAGATCAAGAATATTCAAGGGCAAGTGTTTATAAATCCGGAATCCAAAGACATCAAATTCTCAAAATAGCGTTCTTTGCTGTTAAATTGATCAGTATAAAAAAGGTTCAGAATCATTAATTCTGAACCTTTTTTTAGGACTTTACCTGCATCGAATTAAAGATCGGCCGATACTTCTTGATAAATTGAGAGGGAGTCATCGAATAATTATCCTTAAACTTTTCCCGGAAGTATTTGATATCTAGAATCCCGACTTGATAGGCGATTTCATGTATAGTTAGGTCGGTACTGAACATCAATTCAGCGGCCCGTTTTAATCGAACCGATCGGATAAACGCACTGATGCTAAGTCCTGTTAATGCTCGAATCTTTTTGAATAAGTTTGAATAGCTCATATGGCAATCTTCTGCCAGTTTAGTCGCATTAAAACTATTGTTGCTGAAGTTTCGCTCGACATATTTGATACAGGTTTCTAAAAACTGACGATCTGTTTCAGAGCCGCCAATCACTAAACTTCCCCAAGAAATATCCTCTAGAAAATGCTGTTGAATATTTGACCTATTTGCAAATACCGACTGTACTTTGAGTAGGAGATAGGCCTGATCGAACGGTTTGCTGATAAATTCTTCCGCTCCCAATGCAATAGACTCCAATTGATCTTCTGGAGCGACAGAGCTGCTTATAATCAAAATAGGTAAATGCATAAATCGAGCGTCCTTCTTAATCTGCCGACAAAAGGTTAATCCACTTTTGTCAACAAAGAGTTCCGTAATAATAATATGCGGCTGTACCATTTCTACGAGTTCCCAAGCCTCATTGACCGTTTTACAAGAGGAAACATGGTAGTCTGAATTAAATAGAGAAACTAAAAAGCTTCGCATTTCTGGGTCATTCTCAAGGATTAAGATCTTTTTCTTTCCTCCAAGTTGTAAAGGTTTGACAATGCTTTGAAATGCCTCTTCTTTACCATGATATTTAGGTTCGTCGGACGAGACCTGTGAGTTGTCGCCAAGGCTACTCTCTGCGGTATTCCATTCGCCTTTTTGAAATGTAATCGTGATCATATTCCCATCTTCATTGCTTTCAAGAGATACAGTGCCGCGGTGTTCCTGTATCATCTGAAATACCATTAATAACTCGAGGCGGAACGGTTTATCTGCGGCTTTTGCATGCTCATAGAAGCTATATAAATCTTGATGCGAATAGTCGTTGAATAGAGGTTTGCCAGAATCACGGATACTCAGCTGAACGGATTGTGTCATTTCCTTTACTAGAATGCTTACTTTTCCACCAGTAGAAACCTGCTCTATTGCATTCAACATTAGATTGTAAAGGATCAATTCAACTTGTTGCGAGTTCGCGACAATCATTAATTCTTTGGCTTGATAATGAATAGAGAAGTCGACATCTTTTAACAAAGCCAAATTTTTAAAAGTTTCAAACTCATTAATTAGTAAACCCATGAGGTCTAAATTTTGGAGTTTACTGATGCTAACAGGCTTATTTCTACCCTGCATGTACTCAAATTGCTCTGTGAGGAGGATTAGCTTATTGGTATTTCGTTGAGCTAACAGAAGATTGCTATTCTGCTGCAATTCCTTGTCTTTCATTAACTCATTAATCGGATTAATGATTAATGTAATTGGTGCGCGTAAATCCTGAAGTATCTGCGCAAAAAATGATAGTTTTTTCTCTCCAAACTCTTTTTCCATTTGCCTTTGCAATTTGGTCATATTCGTTTCTTCCTTTAATCTCTTTTTCTGCTGGTTTATACGGCGATAGAGGATACCTATAATTAGCAAAACAATAAGGAAGGCGAATACGCTAGGTGGCTGAAAATACCAGGGTTGAAGAACTTCAATACGAAGGACTTCGAGGTCAGTGTTATTTTGTTTTGATCCAATTCCACGGATATGGAGTTGATAAGTGCCTGGAGGAAGGTTTGAAAACTGTAAAGTCTGCGTGTTGTCTAAGGCTTTCCAATTTGAATCGAAGCCGATTAATTTAGCTTCATATGTAACATCACCTGTGTTAGCGAAGTTGAAGCTTGCGTAATCAATTTCTATTGAACGTTTATTGTATGGAAGTACAATCGTTTGAATTTGTCCTTGCTCAACATCTTTAACAAAGGGCCAGTTTTCTTTGGAACTTACTTCTTCTCCGTTGATTTTGATGTCTGTGATCGCTAAATGGAAGGGGATTTCAGGTATTTCTATCGTTGGAGGATCGAAAATATTGAATCCTTCAGATCCGCCAAATACTAAGTGATTGTCAGCCAGTTTGAGTGCAGAAAGGTACGTGAAACGGTTGTCTTGTAGTCCATCTTTTTTGAAGAATGCAGTCGCTAATCTATTTTGCTTGTTAAATCTATGAAGACCATTGAAAGTACTACACCAAAGATTACCTTGACTATCTGCTAAGATGTTTAAAATATTTTCATTTGAAAAACCTGCATGCGCATTATAGGTCTTATACTGTGCAGTTTCTGTATTAAATTCTAAAAGTCCTGAACCCTCTGTTCCCACCCAAAGGGTTTTATCTTCCACATGTAATGCTCGAATTCGTACAGCAAATTGATACTGTTGAAACTTCCGATTAGAAAGGTTGAGCTTGATTAGATAATCGTCTGACCCCATCCATAAATTGCCTTTGTCATCTTCGGCGAAGCACAAGATATTTTTGAGTTCTTTAGAATAAGAGATAAATTGCTGCTTAGACTCATCCCAAAGAAACAACCCCTGGTCGCCGTAACTGCTAGCCCAAATGTTTTTGGAACGATCCATATAAAGCCTCCAAATATTTTGAGGTTTAGCAATAGATGCCTCGTTTTCGAAGATAATTGGTTGAGCAACGTTGTGTTGACTATCAATGCGATGTACCCCACCGGACCATGCCGCAACCCAAATCCTACCTTTAGAATCCTTTAATAGCGATGTCAAATGATTGCTGCGGAGACCTTTGATTTTTAGCGGACCGATCTCATTGGTTTTTCTGTTAAAGCGAAATAACCCCTGTCCGTCTGTGCCAAACCAAAGTTCTTCTGCTGATATTTCGCAAAATGAACTCAGGTAAGGAGCATTAATTTTCGCCCATTCACTTCGAGGGACAATAATTGGCTGAAATAAACGCTTGTCACCCTTCAATAGGTTTACACCTCCTCTTACTGTACCAAGCCAATAATTGTTGTTTCTATCTAAATAAACTTGTGTGAAGGAATTGCTGCTTAGTTGTAATGCAACGGCGGGATTTATAGTCTCTAACTTTTGGAAATCTAAACTTGCGCCTTGCCGTACCCACAGTCCTCCACCATCACTGCTTGCCCAAAGTTCGTGTTCATTCAGACGATCGATATTGATTATTTCTTTACCAATTTTCTGACGTTTAAGCGTACTATAGTTAATTGAGAGTGTAATTATTTCCTGGTCTGTTCCTATGATTAATCGATTCTGCGAATCTAGTGCGATTGATTTCCCATTGGGGTATGCCGCATTGACCAAGAGTAAGCGCTGTGTTTTGTCGTCATACGTTGCGATTCCCAATCCTGAAACTAAAATCCAAGTTTGCTTGTTCGGACTCACAAAGATGTCTGCAACCGGATATTGGTAGCTTATTTTTCCTTGTTGAATTAAAGGGATTTGTTCGATTTTATTCGACTGATCAGTATAGCGGAGTAGACCTTGATGACTTGTTCCAATAAGAATGTCTTTACCGCTTTTCTTTAGGATAGCTTCATCATTTAGCGCGGATTTGATTGCCGGATCTGAGTCGTTATTATAGAGATTGCTATATGTTTTTCGGAGCGGATCATAGCGGATAACGCCAGCGGATGTACTAATGATCATTTGGAGATTCTCACTCTGTATTATATCCTTAATTCGATTGCTTGGAAGCGAGATTTCCTCTTCAGGTTGTCGTCGAATGATAAGATTGCGATGTCCGTCGAACCTGTTTAATCCATCCGTTGTACCAATCCATATGAAACCGTCATTTGATTGATGAATACAATGAATATCATTGTTTGATAAGCCTTGTTCAACGCCAAAATAATCAAGTCTCGAATGCGTGATGCCTTGAGCATTAAGGATAATCGGGGAGAAGATCAACAGCACATAACAAAGCCATCGGAAAGTGTATAAAATCAACTGCGTTATTTTTGAGTAAATTAAAAATAGGGATTATGTTAGACATATTTAACATCAAATGCATATTTCCCCCTTTAATATTATCGATTTCCCCCCTTTTTCTCGCCTGTTTTACAAGTAGCTTAGCTTTAATAAATCACCATAAAACGAGGGAAGAAGACATTTTTACGCTTTTAATACAACTAAAGCTTTATAGTTAGATGGATTTAAAAGGAGTGTCTCTCTTTTCAAGTTTTGTAAAGAAAATAAACAATTTTAGTTAACTATTTATGATGAACAAACATGTTAAATTCTCCGGGGGGAGAGTTTCTATTTGGATCTGCCTGCTATTCTTATTCGTGCAGTTTCAGGTTTTCGCTCAGCAAAAAATTTCGGGGAAGGTAACTTCGCAAGGGAGCAATCTACAAGGAGTTGTCGTTAAAGTGAAGGGGGGACAAGCTGCTGCTCAAACTGATAATGAGGGTAATTTTACAATCGAGGCATCCGCTGGGGCAACGCTTACATTTTCATATGTAGGGTATCAAACAAGAGAGCTAACCCTTAATCCATCACAGTCGACAGTTCGAATTGAACTGAATGCTGATGAAGCGGAGATTGATGAAGTGGTGGTCGTTGGTTATGGTACACAGAAAGCGAAGGATTTAACCGGAGCCATTGCTACTTTAAAATCTGAGAGTTTCAAGGATCAGCCGATACTTCAAGCCGCATCAGCACTTCAAGGTCGTGTCGCAGGGGTTTCTGTTTCACAGAATTCCGGTGCACCAGGCGGTGAGGCCAAGATTAGAATTCGAGGATCTAACTCCATTAGTGGAAGTAATGATCCGCTCTATATTGTAGATGGAGTTGCGATGATCTCTTTTAGCTTACAAGCGTTGAACCCGAATGATATTGAAACGATGGACGTATTGAAGGATGCTTCGGCAACCGCGGTTTACGGTTCAAGAGGTGCTAATGGCGTCGTAATTATCACCACTAAAAAAGGTAAAAGCGGAGCAACAAAAGTTTCCTATGATGGATTCGTAAATTTCAATGCCTCACCAAAACAATATGATTTGTTGAGTGCGTCAGAATATGCTAATATGGCTAATCTATTTGCCCGCAAGACCGTGTTTCCTGATGCTAATAATTATCAGGGTCCAACTACCGATTGGCAAAGTGAGTTGTTTAAGAAATCAAGTACACAAAATCATCAAGTTTCTTTAAGTGGAGGAGGAGAGAAAGCAAGATTCTTTGTTTCCGGATTTTTGATGGATCAAAATGGAACACTTGTCAACACTGGTCAGAAACGCTTCGGACTTCGTTCGAACACTGATATAACGGTTAACGACCGAGTTACTGTTGGAATCAATCTTTTTGGACAGCGTACAGAGAATCACAACAACGCACAATTGTTCGCCAAAGGAAATCCAATTATGGCATCCGTTGTATGGGCACCTACAGAGAGTATTTGGGAAGATGAGGCGAACGGACTTTATAACCGCACAGGAATCTCACCTATTTGGGTAAATCCATATTTAACTGCGATGGAAACGAATGAAGATAATTTCGGAAATGCAGCTAATTTAAATGGTAATGTGAAATATAGAATTACAGATTGGTTGACTTTTACCTCAAATGTGGGTTTAGATATGAATCTATCTAAAGCCGCAAGCTTGGGTAATGATTGGGTTTCGCCAGGAAATATGCGTTCTTCGCAATCTTATTCAGAGACCTATGCGTTCCAAAATAGTAATATATTAACCTTCAATAAACGCTTTAACGATGCGCATGAACTAACAGTTACTGCTGTGGAAGAAAGTACAGTTAGCACATCGAATAATTTCTTGGCGGCAGGCTCTGGATTGACATCGTTGTCAAATGGTTATTATAACCTTGCTTTAAATACGTCGCAAAGTATCAATTCTGGCTATTCAAAATGGTCCTTACTATCGTTTATGGGTCGTGCGAATTATAGCTATAAAGGAAAATACTTAGCAACCGTTTCATTTCGCCGTGATGGTTCTTCTAAGTTTCAGCCGAATAACAGATGGAGTAACTTTCCATCATTTAGTTTAGGTTGGAATCTTGCTGAAGAACAATTTATCAAAGATTTAAACACATTTTCAAGCTTAAAACTTCGTGGTGGTTGGGGTAAGACTGGTAATCAAGCCATCGGTCCATACCAAACCTTAGGTTTAATGAGCCCATTAAACTACGCTTATGGAACAACAGGTTCATACTTAGGTTATTCGATTGGGAATCCAGCAGCAACAGACTTGCGTTGGGAGACAACAGAACAAGTGGATGTAGGTTTAGACGTAGGATTGTTTAACAATCGCCTAAACATTACGGCTGATTATTATAATAAAAACACAGTCGATCTATTGTTACCGACACAGATATTACGATACCTAGGTGGTGGTGAGCTGTTGAGTAATGTAGGGGAAATTAACAACCGCGGTTTTGACTTAGGTATTAGTGCGACTCCTATTGAAAAAGAGAATTTCCGTTGGGAGACGTCACTAAACGCAGGCTTTAACAAAAATAAAGTTGTTAGCCTTCGTGATGGCGAAGACATGTTTAAGTTACCACGCCTTGGTGGCGGATTAATCAATGCAGATTTCCAAGTTGTTAAGAAAGGGGAGTCATTAGGTTCTTTCTACTTAATTCCTTGGGAGGGTGTTCATCAAGTTGATGATCCTTCAACTGGTCGTAAGGCGGGTGACTATAAATATAAAGATGTTGACGGAAATGGTAGTATCGGATATGAAGATATGGTCATCGCTGGTAATGCTACTCCAACTTTACAATGGGGTTTCAACAACCATTTAACGTATAAAAATTTCGATTTAAACATCTTTATTCAAGGGGCAGGTGGTCATCAAATTTTTAATGCCACATATGCTGCAGCATCAATCGTTTCTTCCGATGTGCTCTATCCAACTTTGGCTGATGTAAGCAACTATTGGACAACAGAAAATCCTAGTAATGAATGGGCGTCTCCAGGCAGCACAGCAAAAGCTTTTGTTGAATCGACGCAATTCCTTCAAGATGCTGATTTTGCGCGTTTGAAGAACTTAAGCTTAACCTATAAACTTCCGAATACATTTATGAAGTTTGCAGGAGCTAGCGTAACCTTGAGTGCGCAAAATCTACTGACTATTACAAAATATAAAGGATTAGATCCTGAGGCTTCAACAACATCTGCTAGTTCAGATACCAATGTTGGAATTGATCTTGGCGCTTATCCATCGCCGAAAACATATTCGGTTCGTTTAAACTTAACTTTCTAAACTGACTCATGAAAAAAAACATCATATTCGCATTGCTATCTACGAGTATCGTATTTGCTTCTTGTAGTGATTTTTTAACCGAAGATCCCAAAGGGAGTATTACACCCGTAACCTTTTATAATTCAGCAGAAGATTTGAATTCAGCGATGGTCGGTATTGCACTTACCTACAACCTTGCATGGAATCAAACTGGAGGTATGGCAATTACTTTCGGTTCCGATGATATAACAACCCATGCGGGTGGAAATAAAAAAGGATTTTCTGATTTTGATACCTTTCAAGCGACGAGTTCAAATGACCGTATGGCCATTTGGTGGACTTATTTTTATAAGACGATTAAATCTTCGAACTCTTTAATTTCAAACTACAGTAAAGCTACAAAGGCATCCGAAGAACAGCGTAATAATGCTGCTGGTGTCGCTTATTTCTATAGAGCTTTAAACTACTTCTTCCTTACACGTGCTTGGGGAGATGTACCGATGCCATTAGAGTTTAGTTTAGAAGAGAAGGAGAATTCAACGCCTGCTGAGGTATACGCTCAGGTGATTGAAGATTTAAAGAAAGCAGAATCGATGCTTCCCGATAGATGGACAGGACCACGTCGTCAAGAAAATGTAGACATTATGCCGACGAAAGGATCTGCAAAGGCACTTTTAGCCAATGTCTATTTGACTTCTGCAGGCTGGCCGTTGAAAATAACAGCAAATTATGCGTTAGCGGCACAGAAAGCAAAAGAAGTTATTGATCAAAAAGCGACTTGGGGCTATGATTTGTTGCCATCTTTCGCTGATTTATGGGATAAGGATCACCAATTCAATAAAGAGGCTGTATTTGGCGTGTATTTCAATAAAAATAC
The DNA here is from genome assembly GCF_009557615.1 of Sphingobacteruim zhuxiongii. Taxonomy (NCBI): domain Bacteria; kingdom Pseudomonadati; phylum Bacteroidota; class Sphingobacteriia; order Sphingobacteriales; family Sphingobacteriaceae; genus Sphingobacterium; species Sphingobacterium zhuxiongii. Next base: position 3,952,374 of record NZ_CP045652.1, on the reverse strand, counting down.
GCCTACAATTTGGACTTATGGTGACAACTGGGGTAACGGAAGTCAGTTAGGGCCTCCAAACTTTGCGCCCGGAGAAGAGGGTGGATGGGATGAAGCATTCGGCGAAATTGATTTCTATAATCGATTCCCTGCTGGACCAAGGAAAGATGCGACTTACCAAAAGGAGTACTTCTTGGGCAATGATCCCAATAAGGTTGTTGACTATAAGGGGTTAACGCATAAGCATCCTTATTTTATGAAATATAGAGATGATGCTTCTTACGATCCGGCGACTCATAAAATGAATGACTGGTGGGGAAATGCTACAGTCTATATGATTCGATATTCGGAAGTTTTATTGACCTATGCGGAAGCGAAAGCGATGTCCTCAGGTGTTGATGCATCGGCTTATGATGCGGTAAATCAGGTTCGTAAAAGAGCTGGTCTTCCGAATTTAACGTCGGGTTTATCGGCTGGGCAATTTCAAGCGGCCGTTATTGAAGAACGCGGTTGGGAATTTGCGGGATTTGAACCTGCTGCGCGCTGGTATGATTTGATTCGTACAGAGACGGTAGAAAAGGTTGCGAAAGCACGTAAGAGTGAGGAATTACCGTTGGTTGGTCAGCCTAGCGACGCGAGCCATACTTTCTATTGGGCACCACTGCCTATAAATAGATAGATTTATCGAACACATAAAGTTAATAGTTATATTTTTTTTAGTGCTCAAGGATATTCCTTGGGCACTTTTTGTGGAATAAAAAAGCAGCTTCCTTTTTGGGATAATCCAAAGGAAGCTGCAAATTTAAGACGACCTCTTTTTATCGAATAGTTAATTCAACATAAACTGGATAGTGGTCTGAAATGATATCAGTTTTCGCGTTTTTAAGGACGATGCTTTTGGTTAACATGCTTTTAGCTGTTTCGTTAACCCATAGAAAATCAATGCGTTTTCCTATTCCGGCATTCGATTCTTTGATTTTTGCTTCTCCGCTCTTGTAGGTAGGTACGGAACTTTCAAATGTTTTGTTTAAGACTTTATACGAGTCGTAAAACCCAGCATTTTCCAACTTTCCTAAGACTGAATAGTCAATCTTACCATTATTTAAATTGCGAACTATTTCACGCTTCAGCTCTTGCTCTTTCATCGATGCAAGTACTTTATCATCGTAGTTCTTACTATCTGATTGTGAAAGAGAGTTAAAATCGCCCATGATGAGAATCGGCTCTTTCGGATTTAACTCTTTGGTCTGTGCAATGATGTTTTCCACTTCTTCTAAACGCTTTTTATAGCTAAATGGAGAAAAGTGAATAACAAAAATATGCAAACCCTCAACTTTCGCATAGATGTATGAATGCCACATGTTTTCTGTTACTTTTTGAAAATTGGTCATGGGCTTCTTTGTAGTCAAAGCGGTAGGAAAACCTTCCTCTTTAGACTGTAATGCATAGGGATGATCATATCTCTTGGCAAGTTCTTCTAAAGACTTTTGTTTCCATCCATTCATTTCTTGTGTTGCCACAATATCAGGATCGAGTTCTTTGACAAGTTCTACATATCGATCAATGTTGGCCGTCGAGTCTTTCTGAAGACCAAACAACACATTGTATGATAAGATTTTAATTTTCTTTTGTGCGATTGCATGTGTGGATATGAATACAATAGCTAAGATGGATAAGTATTTAAATACAGTTTTCATGTTATAGCGTTTAAGTTCCAGAGGTCGCCCATCCAGTGTTCTGTTTTAAGTTTGGATTTAATTCAAGCTCTTGTGTAGGAATTGGGTACAAATAGTCCTTCGGCTCCGTCCATTTTTTGATGATGTCTGGAAGGTTCACAATACGACCTCCTTTATTCCCATTTTCCAAGACTAGCTCTCCGAGTTTTTGATATTGTACGCCTGGTTTCCTAGTCGGTGCTGTACCTTCATAGATTACCAAATCGACTGTTCCATTCTTATCTAAGTCGTATTCGCCAGCACCAGGGAAATACATGCCGTAGAATTTCTGTGCTAATCGGGCACCTTCTTTCCAACGCATTAAATCATGATAGCGTTGTCCTTCCTTAACTAGCTCAATCCGTCTTTCACGTCGAATCTCTAATATAGCGCCAGTGAAGCTGTTTTTAGTAACATTTGGATATTCTGAAAGGAGGTATGGGTCGGGGTTTGCATTGGCAGATTGCAAGTTCATGTTTGGCATACCAACACGATCGCGAATTAGCTTAATGCTTTTATCGATATCTGCTTGTGTTAATGTTCCTAGTTCGGCTTTTGCTTCAGCAAAATTTAATAACACCTCAGCGAAGCGGAAGATAGGCATATCATTTGTCGATTGACCAGCATCGAATGCAGGAGCTAAAATGTATTTAATATATTGATAGCCAGTCACTGAGGTTGCAAAGTCAGGAAGTGTTGTGTTATTGCTTCCGATTCTTTTGTACCCAGGGGTTCTGATAGTTTGCGCTAAACGTGGATCTCTATTTTGCGTTTCTTCATAGAATTGCATGGTTTGGTATCCTGGTATATCCGTAAAGCGCGATCCATCTTTCATTAAGTAGCTATTCACAAGTGATTTCTGCATGCCAGGTCTTCCATAAGATGCGGAAAGGATGTAAAAGTTAGCTGAATGCACAAATGGAACCGATGCATCATATTGGCGCGCTAATATCATCTCTGTTGGAATAGCATCCTCCGCGATAAACAATTCATGGTACGCTTTATCTGTCGAGCTTTTATGGATTGAATACGGGCCGGTGTTCATCAATTCCTCCGCAGCGGCAGCTGATTCTTTCAGTAGTTCGTCCCAATCATTCAATGCGTGATATTTACGAAAAGTACCTTCAAATAAGCAAATTCTTGCTTTAAAGGCTAATGCAGTCCATTTAGTAATCAATTGAGTGCTTTTTTCCGTTTGGCAATTTGCGATGGCAAAGTCAATGTCTTCAAGCATCTTAGCAAATACAACCTTTCTGGAGTCTCTAGCTTTTAATAGGCCTTCATCATCTAATTCTAGTACTGTATCATACCATGGTACATCGCCGAATCGGGTGATTTTATCAAAATAGAAATATGCTCGGAAGAATCTAGCAACCCCTTCGTATTTAAGGCGAGCAGCTTCATCGGTACATTTATGAGAATTTTCTAAGAAAAAGTTAATCTGTCTCAATTCGGTCCAATCCCATCCGGCACCAGATGAAGGCGTTTCGCGCGTTCCTTGAATTTCGGCGGCAAGCGTATTGCGAGCTTCATCATCCGCTTGTGTTGGGTTATTGTAGTGTATTTCTAAGGCATCAGGCAATTCTGAATAAAATGCGTTTGTATAGTTCTGAAGCTCTGCTGCGGTTAAGAAATAGTTTTCTGGAGCCAATTCAGATAATGGGTATCGCTCTAGGTAATCGTCATTACAAGCCGCCAATAATCCGAAAAGCGTTATAAACGGTAATATTTTTTTAGTTTTCATACTGATCAAATCATTAATGGTTAAAAGGATAATTGTGCTCCGAATGATACCACTTTACCCATCGGATAGCTTCTTCCTGTATTATCTGTCATCACCTGTTCTGGATCAATGTAGTCTGATTTCAATTTAGTCCATGTCACCAAGTTCTCGCCGCTCATAAATAATCGGAACTTATTCACATGAATTCTGTTCGTCAAACTTGTAGGGAAAGTATAACCTACTGTTAGATTTCTAATTTTCAAGTAAGCTAAATCTTGTAGGTACATATCATTGTTGACCGAGAGTTCAGAGTTTTGCGCTGTATATCCGCGTAGAAATGGGAAATATGCATTTGGATTCTCTGGAGACCATATTTTATCAGGGAAATCACTTGGTATAAATGAATCGTAAGGTCTCGCGTATACAGACCAAAAGGCTTGTGTTTCTAGATTTGGATACCAGTTTCTACGTCCTATTCCCTGAAGGAAAATTGATGCGTCAATTCCATTCCAATTCGCACTGAACGTCAGTCCGTAAGAATAGCGCGGTTGGCTATTTCCAATAATTTCACGATCTCCCGGATCTTCTAGCGTACTTTTTCCTGCGTTAATAATTCCATCCCCATTCAGGTCTAAGATCTTGATGTCACCAGCTTGCAGCCTACGAAGATCTTCGGTTGGCGCTTGAACGCGTCTTCGGTTAATTTGATCTTGATTTACGGTTTTTGCATATGCTTGTGCCTCTTCGGTTGTTTTAAAGAATCCATCGTAGCGGTAGCCCCAAATCTCACCTAACTGCTGGCCCTCGTAATAGGTGTTCAATAAACCAGCAGGGTTGCTAAACTTCGTGATTTCGGAGGTGTAGTCGGATAAGATTGCACGTACGGAATAGTTAAATGGTTTACTTGCTAAATTCAACTGATCACGCCATGTTAACGAAAGATCAAATCCTTTTGTCCTTAAATCGGCAGCATTCACTTTTGGTTCGTTAGCTCCAAAAACATCCGGAAGCGTCTCGCCAACACTTAGCATACCTATGGTGTTTCTGATATAATAATCAGACTCTACATTCAGGCGATTATTTAATAAAGAAAAATCTAAGCCGACGTTACTTGTTGTGATTTTTTCCCAAGTTAGCGATCGAGCAACTGGAGCCGGATTGTAAGTGACATTGAGTTTCTGTCCATCGACTAGGTAATTGATTTGGCCCGTACCCATAGAAGCGATATAAGCATAGGTATCAACTTCTTGGTTACCCAGTGATCCGTATGAATAACGAAGCTTCAAATTATTGATGCTACTTTTGACAGGTTCAAAGAACTTCTCTTCGCTAATTCTCCAACCTGCAGAAAATGAAGGAAAGAATCCAAAGCGGCTTGATTTAGGAAAACGAGAAGTGCCGTCATATCGACCGCTGGTTTCAAATAAGTATTTTCCTTTATAATCATAGTTTAAGCGATAGAATCCACCTCGAACGGCCCATTCATCCGCTCCTCCGTTGAATTGTTTCTCCCCAATCACGAGATCCAGATCGTTCAAGTTCTCCGATAATAAATCTTGACCAACTCCACCAACGCGTTTGTAAATTCTATCTTCCTGATTAAATCCGGCCATGGCAACGATATTATGGTCTCCAAAGCTTTTTTGATAGTTAGCAAAAATGTTAATGAAATGCCATGAGTATTTCGTCATGCGCTCGGTAAGCTTATCTTGGTTTAAAGCACCTAGTGATGATAGTTCCATCACACCGGGATATTTAGAATAATATTGTCTGGTTTGGCGATAGCTGTATTCACCTCGGTATTCTCGATAAGAGTAGTTTCCCGTCAAGGTTAGTCCTTTTCCAAAATTGACAATAGCTTCTGTCTTATTTGTAAATTCAGTGCCATTGTCATAGCCTCTCATGGTTCCACTCTCTAAGGCATTATGAAGACCGTAACCTATTGGATAACTATTAATTCCTGAATATCCTGTCAAAGTCCCGTCAGGGTTTCTAGGAACATACATAGCATGGTAGTGATAAGTAGGGCTATTACTTACATTGTTCGCTACCTGACTGAAATTGTTTTCTAGACCATTCCAATCATAAGATGATTTAAAAAAGTGTGTTCCATTACTTACGGTTAACCATGGTCTAATTTCTGTTGATATATTCGCTCGTAAATTATATCGTTTGAATTTATCAGGTTGAATATTGAAGATACCCTGCTCATTTGATAGGGCTCCAGAAAGCGCATAGCTCGTTTTTCCGGACATCCCACTTAAGCTGAGGTTATGGTCAGATTTAGGGCGATTATTGTCGTACAAGTAATTAAACCAGTCGAAATTGCCGTAATATCTGTAGATATCATTTCCGCTAGCATCTTTTTTAGTCACTACCCATGGTCGTGACGGGTCTTCTGTTTTATCATTGACACGTGCTAAAAGCTCTTCATAATCTTCATCTGTATATCGAGTTGTTCGATAACCTAAAGCATTATACATGGCATCATCATTGATCTTAGCATTCCAGTATCCTGTGGTAATAAAGTCTGTATTGGTTGAATGCGTTGTAAAGCCGTAGTTGGTCGAGTAGTCGATTGCTGCTTTTCCGTCAACTTTCCCTTTTTTGGTGGTTACTAATATTACTCCAAAGGCTCCTCTTGCACCGTATACAGCCGCAGCAGATGCATCTTTTAATACGGTTACAGATTCTACATCGTTAACATTGACACGGTCCAAAGTTCCGAGTATACCATCGATTAAGATCAGCGGATCGCCTCCATTGATCGAAGTATTCCCCCGGATGTTAACTGAACCACTAGTTCCAGGTTTACCTGATCCGAAGACGATATTCAAGTTTGGTACATTACCCTGTAAAGCTTGTGTAAGCTGAGTAACTGGTCTATCTTCAAATTCTTCGCCGGAAATCTGACTTACGGCTCCGGTAAGATTCACCTTTTTTTGTTCTCCATAGCCGACAACAACAACTTCATCCACTTCTGTAAGTGTTGGATGCAGAGTAATTTGAATGCTACTTTTGTTTGCGGCGGAGACTTCTTGCTTTTCGTAACCTATATTACTGATGATTAGGATTGCATCGGGTTTAGAAACAGTAATTTGAAAATTCCCTTGACTGTCACTCATGGTACTCGCTGTACCCCCTTTTTCAGTGATCGAAACATTAGAAAGGGATTCTCCTTCTGTGTTTTTTACCGTTCCCGTAATTTGGGTCTGTTGGACAAGCTTTACAGCTGAGGAGGAGGCATTTTCTAAACGTACCGCGTTTGCCTTACGTTTGAGAATTACGTTCTTGTCTACAATATTGTAATCGATCGCATAATCTTCCAAGATGCTTTCTAAGGCTTTCTCGAACGGTTTTTTGTTAAAATCGACCGTGATAACTCGGTTAGATGGAAAGAAAGAGCTATCATAAAAAATATTGTATCCGCTCTGTTTTTGAATGTCTTTTAGAACGTTTGTAACCTTAGCGTTCTTTTTCTTTAGTGTAATAGTTTGGCCGAAGGTGAATGCACTCGCTTGAAACACGCTGGCAAACATTAGGGCAAGGGCTAGTTTCATCGATAGATAATTAGGTTTTCGATGCACAATATCCCCTAGTGAGGAGATAATTTTGTTTTTTTTATACATTTGTAAATCGGTTGATTAGTTAATATTTAGCGTACTATCAGTCGAACTATTTATCAAATTACCAGGGGCGGTCCTAAACGCTCCTGTTTTTTGACAAATGTGAAAAAGTAAGTTTAGCTCATCACAATTATCCTCCTTTCTTGAATTTTAAATTTCACAGTCCCCGTAAGTTCAATTGCTTTTAAAACTTTTTCTATGTTTTCATACTTAGAGATGGTTCCTGAAAAGCGAATGTTAGACACGTTACCACGATAATCAATCTCTACGTCATACCATCTCGCTAAATCAGACATCACCGTATTTAATGTGGCGTTTTCGAATGCAAAAGTCCCATTCTTCCAAGCGATGGTATAGAAAGGGTCGATTTCTTTGATATTCAATAGATCCTTTTTAGCGACATAACGCGCTTGTTGATTGGGTGAGAGTAAGCTGCGTTTGTCGTTCGGATAGTTTAACTGTACTTTACCTTCTACGAGTGTCGTTTCAATAGCTTCATGATAACAGTTAATGTTAAATGAGGTGCCGAGAACTGTTAGCGTTTGTTCTCGCGTCTTGACGATAAAAGGAATCGCATTATTGCCTTGTGTCATTCGTTTTACTTCAAAATATGCCTCGCCGTCAAGCTCAATTTCTCTCTTATTTTTATCAAACTTTAAAGGGTAACGTATTCTAGAAGATGCATTGACAAAGATTCGACTACCGTCGGGCAGGTTTAGATTATATTCTCCGCCTTTCGGAGTTACAATTGTATTGTATAACCCTTCAGAAGCTGGATTATCGAGCGAGTATATTAATTCTCCTTGAGCGTTTTTATGAATTTTATAACCAGCAAGCTGTAGGGTCGTGTCAGATGCTAAACTAGCCAAATCAACTTCATCACCATTTTCTAAGACTAGCCTTGCTTTTGCTCCTCCAGGAAGAATCGGCATGTTTTGATCTGTCGCTATCGCGAGTTCTTTCGAATGCAGATCATTTTGTTTTTGCACAAAATAGAAAGCTATTAAGGCTAATGCAGCTACTGAAGCGACTAATAGAACTATCTTACTTTTGATAGGTTTCGGTTCACGCTTTTTTAAATAAATCTCTTGAGAAATATTACGATAAAGGTTTTCTGAGTCGACGCCAATCTCTATATTTCCTTGTTCTAGATAGAGCTCTTCGGCAACTTGTTCAAATAGGGTCATAAACTGATCCTCTTGAGTAAAATCTTTTAGCAATCGAAGCTCAGCAGCAGTTAATTGATTCTGCTGATATTTTTCAATGAGATATTTAAGCTGTTCTTTTTTCAATCCTTATTTCTTTTAACCCTATAAAGGCATAAGGAAAAGATTAGGACTAGTCTAGAAGAAAAAAAAGTAGATAATGAGGAAGTAGAATTTTTCAATACTACTTTTTATTTTCTTGGAAGCGCTGATTAGCTGATTTTTGATCGTGTTTCTAGAACTGCCAGTCATTGATGAGATTTCATCGTAAGAATAGCCTTGAATTTTGCTTAACCTATAGATTTCGCTTTGCTTCTGTGGAAGTTGATCAATTAACTTATTGAGAATACCTTTTAAATCACGGGATTGTATTTCTTGTTCAGTTTTATCACAGGGAATGTCGAAGTTGTATCCTTGATCAAATTGTGCGTGAAGTAGTTGTACCTTATCTCTAAAGGTGCGAGCTAGCAGTCTTTTTGTAGTGACAAATATGTAGGGATATAACTCGGAGGGGCCAACAATACGGGATTTGTATTTAAAAAGTTGAATGAAAGCCGTATGTACTAATTCCTCACTTTTTTCAACATCTTTTAAAATAGCGTTGGAATATCTGAATAGAATCTTATGATATCGATCAAATACTAATTTGAATACTTTCTCATCACCGGCTTGAAAAAGTTCAAACTGATCCATATTAAGATCTAATTCATGTGCGTTCATAGGATGATAGGCTATTCTTGGTCAAAGAAACATTTTAAAGATAAACGAATTGTTAATTCAATTTTAATAAAATGCAAAGAATATTATCTCCTGGAACAAAAAGAGAGCGGTTCGTCAGTAAACGAACCGCTCTCTAAATCATAATTTTTCTATTTTATTTCAGCTAAAGCATTCTCAAAATCAGCTATTAAATCGTCGATATGCTCAATTCCAACTGATATTCGGAGCATACCGGGCGTTATCCCAGAAGTTTTCTTTTGTGTTTTATCATGATGACTTCCCCACATGCTTGCAGGGTGAACAACTAGAGATTCGACACCACCTAGGCTCGCTGCGTTCGCAAAGATTTGTAACTTATTCAATATCGATTGCGCGTGAATGTAAGCTTGTTCTTCATCACCAATGACTTCGATGCATAACATTCCTGTTCCACCACGCATTTGTTTTTGTGCAAGTTCATATTGAGGATGGGAGTTAAGTCCGATATAAGCAACATGTTTTATTGCAGGCTGCTGTTCAAACCATTTTGCTAACTCAGAAGCATTGCTGTTAATCTGTTTGACACGCATGGAAAGCGTTTTTAACCCTCGGAGAAGTAACCAAGAGTCAAAAGGACTTAGCGACGCACCTAATACTAAAGATCTTCTCCATGCACTGTGGATATAATCTTTACTACCGCAAATTGCACCTGCAGTCAGGTCAGAGTGTCCACCTAAATATTTTGTTGCACTATGAACAACGACATCAATTCCAAAATCTTTGGGTGTTTGATTGATAGGAGAGGCGAAGGTATTGTCGACCATCGTCATAATGTGATGCTTCTTTCCGAGTTCACCAATAAAAGCCAAATCCGTAATATCTAAATTCGGATTGGATGGGGTTTCAATGTATATAAGTTTTGTGTTTTCTTGAATTGCGCGCTCGAATGCTTCATTGTCTTTCTGATCGACATGTGTTACTGAAACGCCATAGTCGCTCAAGAATTCTTTAAAGAAGAGCATAGCACCAGAATACAGCGAGTTTTGGGTTACAATATGATCTCCAGCTTTTACAACCGCCAGAATTGCCGTGCTTATTGCTGCCATTCCTGTTGCCAACAGCAATGCATCTTCCGTTTTTTCCAAACCAGCAATGATTGCCGCTGCTTGTGAATTCGTAGGATTGCCATGACGATGATAAAAAGTAGGGTGCTTTGTTTCCGTTGCGGCAACGATGTATTGTTGTAAATCTTCGTCGGCAAAATAAGTTGAAGTCTGATATATGGGGGTAACCACAGCTTTACTCTCGTTAAACTGTTTCCCTTGATGTATAAGGTTGGTCTCTAAATGTGACATGATCGGTAGAATGAAATAAATGAACTGAAAATTAGCAAAAATAGCGCGCAATTCCTTAATTTCATTTCCTAAATAATCAATAGATATTGTTTATTAACCTAATCGTATGAAGAAATTACTACTTTTCCTGTTATGTGTATGTTACTCTACTAGTTATGCACAAATAAAGAGTCCTGCTGAGTTTTTAGGCTATCAAGTCGGAACAAAAGTAACACCTCATTGGAAGATCTTAACCTATTTTGATCACATCGCCAGTCAATTTCCAAATCAAGTGAAATCTGAAGACTACGGCACCTCAGTTGAAGGGCGACCGATGCGCGTTTATTACATCTCTTCAGCGGCAAATATCAGTCGATTGGAAGAGATTCGTACAAATAATCTACGTCTTGCCCATGCAATAGATGGTAATGCGCAAGGAACAACCCCAGCAATTATTTGGATGAGTAATAATGTACATGGAAATGAAACCTCATCGGCGGAGGCTGCTATGATGACCTTATATGAACTTGTTAATCCAGCAAACGCTAAAGCGAAGGGTTGGTTGGAAAAGTCATTGGTCATTATTGATCCTAGCTTGAATCCAGATGGTACAGACCGATATGCGAACTTTCATAATGGGGTTATTGGGAAAAATTACAATCCTGACCTTTATGCCCGCGAGCATCGGGAACCATGGCCCGGAGGACGATATAACCATTATTATTTTGACTTAAATCGTGATTGGGCTTGGCAGACGCAAGCAGAGAGTACGCAGCGCGCTGTGATTTATAATAAATGGCTACCGCATATTCATGTTGATTTCCACGAACAAGGGATCAATTCACCATATTATTTTCCTCCGGCAGCAGAGCCTTTCCATGAGGTAATCACGCCATGGCAAAGAGAGTTTCAAACGACTATTGGTAAGCACAATGCACAATATTTCGACTCAAAAGGCTGGTTGTATTTTACGAAAGAACGTTTCGATTTATTCTATCCTTCTTACGGGGATACTTATCCACTTTATTCTGGTGCGATTGGTATGACCTACGAAAAGGCAGGAAATGGATCAGCTGGCTTGGGCGTGTATTTAGATAATCGAGATACTTTAACGCTAGTCGATCGCGCGATTCAACATCATGCATCCGGACTAAATGTAGTGGATGTCGTGTCTGCCCATGCCGATAAAGTAGTCGAAGAGTTTAAAAAGTTTGCAAATGATGCTGTAGCAGGGAAATTGTCGTCCTACCACACCTATGTAATCAAATACGATTCTAATAATGAAGGCCGAATTAGAGCATTAATGAATCTGATGGATAAGAATAAAATTAATTATTATTCTGCTACAGGAGGAATTAAAGGGCTGGATTATTTTAGCAAGAAAGAACAATCGTATAATTTAACCGAGAATGATTTAGTTATTCCTGGAAGCCAAGCTAAGGCAGCATTAATTCGCGTTCTATTTGAACCGGATGCTAAATTAACGGATTCTGTAACCTATGATATAACTGCATGGTCACTACCTTATGTTTATGGAGTTCCGGCAATTGCTTCACAGAATAAACTAACAAACTTAAAAGCCTATCAGCTGCCCAATGTGAATAATACGTTGAGTGCTGGTTTCGGTTATGCAATTAAATGGAATGGCTTTTCTGCAGCCCAATTAACAGCTGCGTTATTGAAGAATAAAGTTAAAATCAAATCTTCAGAGCAATCTTTTAAAATCGCTAATGAAGAGTTTCCTAAAGGTTCCATTCTGATTATGAAAAATGCGAATCAAGCGGTTAATTTAGAAAAGATACTGAAAGAACAGGCGGATCGCTTGCAAGTGAAAGTCTATAATCTGAGTTCAGGGATAGTTGAAGGCGGTAAAGATTTAGGGAGCTCAGACGTAAAAACCTTAAAAGCACCTAAAGTAATGATGTTTGCTGGCGAAGGATTGCGTGCAACGAATGTTGGAGAAGTATGGCATTATTTTGATGAGCAACTAGATTACCCAATCGCATTAGTGAATCCAGCGGATTTTTCACGCGTTAAATGGAATGAAATCGATGTGTTAGTAATGTCTAATGGTAGTTATCCATTTTTACGCGATAAGGCACAATCAGCTGCTTTTGCATCTTGGTTAAATGCAGGAGGGAAAGTGATCGCATTAGAATCGGCAGTCGGACAGTTGGCTTCGCAAGAGTGGAGCAATTTGAAAACGTTGAAACAAGATAGTGCAGGCCAGTCGAAATCAAGCCCGCTTAAAAAATATGGTGATCGTGAGCGCGAGTCTTTGAAAGAATATACTGCTGGAGCGATCTATAAGGTTACTTTCGATCAATCACATCCTTTGATGTTTGGAATCAAGGATTATTTCACATTAAAGCAAGATGCCAATCTATACCAGTATCTAGATGATAGTAAGGGGTGGAATATTGGTTATATCGGTGAAAATGCCAAAATGAGTGGTTTTGTTGGAAACACGCTAGCCAAAAAACTAAAGAATGGATTACTGTTTGCGGAACAAAAAGTAGGACAGGGTACTGTAATTTACTTAACGGATAATGTGTTATTCCGTAATTTTTGGGAGAACGGAAAGGTGATCATGGCTAATGCAGTTTTCCTAACGGCAGATTAAATATACCTATAAACAGGGATTTCTTGATGTTCTATTGAATAGTAATTTAGCTATTCAATAGAACATTTTATTTTGAAAAAAAACAGCTCCCAATCGAGAAAACTCGGCGGAAAGATATACGCAGCAATTAAGTTCAGTTTGGGCTATTTTAAATTTTTATACAATACCGCGATTAAGCCTTAACTATTTTATTTCTGAAAGTAAATGAATGGCATATTCGATGCTATTGACATTGCTAATAGCGATGCGTAACTGCCCTTTCACTTCTTTTAGATTACTAATGCTAGCATGGTTTTGAACAAAAGTTAATACTTTTCCAAACTGTTCAGATTGATAGTAACTAGATTTGGTATTGCTAACGAAGAAGCCTTTTAACGTTTCTTTCTTATAAGAAATTTTCTCAAGACCTATTTCTTTCCCTAGCCATTGCAATCGTAGGGTGTTGAAAAGCTCAAATACTGGCGCAGGAATTGGACCAAATCGATCAATCATTTCTTTCTCAAATACTTGAAGTTCGCCTTCGTTCTTCAACTTCGCAATATCATTATACAAGTTATAACGTTCGGATATGTTTGTCACATATTCATCAGGTATAAGGACTTCCAAGTCGGTGTCAATTTGCGTAAAGGATACATATTTTCGGTCTTTATCATCTGCAAACAATTCTCCAAATTCATCATCCTTCAACTCTTGAACGGCCTCATCGAGAATCTTGTTATACATTTCGAAACCAATCTCGGCAATAAAACCAGATTGCTCAGCACCTAATAAATTACCAGATCCTCTAATATCCAAATCGCGCATTGCTACATTGAAACCCGAACCCAATTCTGCAAACTCTTCAATAGCCGAAAGTCGCTTATATGCTTCGTTTGTTAATGTCGATAAAGGAGGGCTCAGCAAATAGCAGAATGCTTTCTTATTTGAACGGCCCACACGACCACGCATTTGGTGTAAATCGCTCAAGCCAAACATGTGTGCTTGATTAATGATAATCGTATTTGCATTCGGTATATCTAATCCAGCTTCAATAATTGTAGTCGCAATTAATACATCGTACTCGTGGTTGATGAACTTCAACATAACGTCTTCGAGTTCATCTCCTTCGAGCTGCCCATGAGCGATACCAACGCGAGCGCCAGGAACCAACTTACGAATAAGTAGTCCCAATTGCGGTAAATCTGCAACCCGGTTATGGATAAAGAATACTTGACCTGCACGGTCAATCTCATAGCTCACAGACTCCTTAATCAGTTCCTCGTTGAAAACATGCAATTCAGTCTGAACTGGTTGTCTGTTGGGTGGAGGAGTTGATATAATACTTAAATCTCGAGCACCCATTAAAGAGAAATGTAAAGTCCTAGGGATTGGTGTTGCGGTTAAAGTTAATGAGTCAACGTTTGCGCGCATAACCTTTAATTTCTCTTTAACAGAAACACCGAACTTTTGTTCCTCATCGATAATCATCAAACCTAGATCTTTAAACTTGACATCTTTACTCACTAGTCGATGTGTGCCGATAATAATATCAATCTTTCCTTCCTCTAGTCGTTTTAAGGTATCTTTAATCTGTTTTGAAGACTTGAATCGGTTGATATAGTCGATGTTCGCTGGTAGTCCTTTGATTCGTTCAGAAAAGGTTCTAAAGTGCTGCAAAGCCAAAATAGTTGTTGGTACCAATACAGCAACTTGTTTGCTGTCAGCAACAGCCTTAAATGCCGCTCGAATGGCAACTTCGGTTTTACCGAATCCTACATCACCACAGACAAGACGGTCCATAGGGTGTGGTGATTCCATGTCCTTCTTGACATCGTTGGTCGCCTTTTCTTGATCTGGAGTATCTTCATAAATGAATGATGCCTCCAATTCACGTTGTAAGTAAGTGTCTGGGCTAAAGGCATTACCCGTTTGCGCTTTACGCTTGGCATATAAAAGAATGAGGTCGCGGGCAATATCTTTAACCTTTTTCTTCGTTGTTTTCTTTAGTTTCTCCCAAGTGTCCGTCCCTAATTTATTCATCTTAGGCACTGTGCCTTCTTTACCCGAATATTTCGAGATGCGGTTTAGCGAGTTTATGTTTACATATAATAAGTCACTATCGGCATACATTAGGCGGATCATCTCTTGGGTTTTCCCATTGACATCCACTTTCTCCAAGCCGGCATATTTACCAACTCCATGGTCGATATGTGTAATGTAATCACCAGGCTTTAACTCACTAAGTTCTTTTAGCGTGATTGCTTGCGAACGCTCATAACCTTTACGACGTTTATATTTGTAGTAACGATCAAAAATTTGATGATCTGTATAACAAGCTAATTTTCGTTCGTCATCACGAAATCCCTCCCGAAGTGCTTTATATATTGGAGTGAAGGTAATGCTCTTATCCAGATCATCGAGAATGGCATAGATTCGCTCGATTTGTTTCGTCGAATCCGAGAATATCAAATTCTTAATCGCATGCTTCTCATTTTCATGGAAATTATGAATCAACAAATTAAAGTCTTTGTTGAAAGATGGCTGTGGATGTATATCGAAACTTAACGTCAGGTCTGGTTTGTAATAGAATTGTTTTCCAAATTCGATTACAGCAAATTCAAAGAGCATTGCTGCGAAATTCTTCTCATCTGTAAACGTAAAACGCGGGTCAATCCAATCGGGATTGCGCTTTAAATCTTGTTCAGATAGTGCTTTCCAGAATTTAGAACTGTTGCTGTAGCCCTCTTTAATGATCTCCAAAGTGTACTGCACATCTTTAATCCAAACCAGCGCATTTTTATCGATATACTCCAGTAATGATATATGATTTGCAGAAAGAAACTTTGCTTGTACATTCGGAACGATAGTTACTGTATGAATCTTGCTGACCGATAATTGCGACTCAATGTCAAAAGTTCGAATACTTTCAATTTCGTCGCCAAAAAATTCAATACGATAGGGTAAATCGTTTGAAAACGAAAAGATATCTACGATTCCTCCACGAATAGCAAATTGTCCAGGTTCATAGACGAAATCTACACGCTCAAAATCATACTCGTAGAGAAATTCATTAATGAAATCTATACTGAGTTTTATATTCTGGGTAATCTCGAGTGTGTTTTTCTCTAGGTCCTGTTTATTGATCACCTTCTCACAAATTGCGTCCGGATAGGTGACAACAATACGCGGCAGTTCCGAGTTGTGGTTCAGTGAACTGAGCGTCTCAGCACGCTGTAGTACATGTGCACTATCTAGTAGACTGATATCGAAAGCCTTTTTGTAGGATGATGGAAAAAATAATATTTGTTTATCAAACAAGCTTTCAAGGTCGCTCAAAAAGAAAGAGGCATCTTCATGATTTGGAAGGATGAAGACATTCATTCTTTTCTCCTCGGTATAAAGCGCCGCTGCGAGCATCGCGTCGGAGGAACCAATTAATCCTTTAAGTTGAATCTTCGGATTACGCGCTTGAATTCTTTCCTTTAGGGAATTTACTTGTTCAGATTGTCTATATTTTTCTAAGAGGTCTTGGACGTTCACTGTGCGAGTATTTTTCCAAAGTTACAAAAATTTAAATAGTGCTAAGAGAGGGTTAATCGGTGTTCTTGAGCGAAGGATAGCACATAATCCATCTGATTTTGAAGGTCGAACTGATGATCTTCATGCAATTTGTCGAACGCGGTTAAGAGATTTTTCATGCGTCCTTGAATATATTTATGAAGCTTGAGCGCTGGAGCCAATGCAGAAGGTTCAAAAAGACGTGGAAAACGTGTAAAAGCTTCCTCCAAGATAATTAACCTACATTCAACAACGCTAAGTTTATCTTTTGTGATCTTTTCATGCTCATTTACAATTCCTGATTCATGACGCAAAAAGGCATGCAGTTGCCTGTAGTTATGATACATTGGAAGGTTCTTAATCGTCGCCTGCGAAACATCAAAATCCCCATCTAATTTAGCTTTAAGCTCTGTAATCCGATCTTCTAAGTCAACTTCATCTTCTAATAACTCAAAGTGAAGCTGCTTTATAAGCATCTTATCCTTATTGATTAGGCGGATGAGCAACTTATCTTTCTCTTTTTGGGAGAGATTAAGAACAGCCTCTTTCAGGGTTTCATCTTTGTATAATGACATTTCTAAAAATACATTTTTTTTCGCTAACGTCGTCGAATTTGAAGCTTTAACCCCAGAGAAAGGCCTAAATAGTCTTTTCCTTTTAAATATGAATTTTGGATTCTACTGATTAACATCAAATCATTGGTATGTAAATCATAATAGAATTTGATCCCTTCAAAGTAGGCATTGTCTGATGGTATTTTATATTCAAATTCTTGCCCTAGGAATATATTGAAACGGAGTTTAGGGGAAAATGTGTAATATTTTTTTGGATATTTATCTGGGGCGTCGAACCAGAATTGATTACCTACGATCGTATTGAGATACAATCCCGTTCTTAAAGGATTATAAGAAAAATGCTTATTCAAGGGAATAGACCACGGTGTGTAGGCTTGTCTTAGCGTAAAGGTGATCTTCGCACGATCCGTATCATACCGAGGAACGAAACCTGTTAGAAACTCTGTCGACCATTGATTTTTGCGGCCATAGTCCCATCCTGCACCAAGAGAGACAAGACCAATTGATCCTGCAATTTGCGTTTGATAATTCGAAGGAACTAAGGAAAAACTAGCTTTTTTTAGTAGTCTTTTATGTTTGATAGTCACTTCCGAACTATCGATATGGGTGCTGTCAGTGGTTGTAGCATAACTGGCAATAGAAAAAAATAAGCAAGCGACAATTGAAGTTAGGTATCGGCAATTAAAATGAAATAATTTCATGGGTATAGCTGTTCTGAGTAACGGTGAAAAGGAGGAATTGACGTTTGCCTATGTTTGGCGTACCATAGTAATAGATGCCATCTTTGAAGATATCTTCATTTTGATAGCGGTGGTCATGACCATGATTCCCATAAAGTAAATTTGGAAATTGCTTGATGCTGTATTGGAAGACTTCGTTTACATTATTGTTAAATTGTTCTGAGGTTGGCTTCGCATGCATTACGAAAACAGTCTGATTAAATTCGTCTTTCCTGGCTTCTCTTTCAGATTGTATATAGGAAAAGTCGGGGATTGGGCTTGAATAATCGGATTCTAAGGCATTTGTATTTAAGCATACAAATTTCGTTCGACCAGCAATGAAACTAAAGTTAAGCGGTCCGAATACAATGCGAAAGATATCCTCACCATTGGCTAAGACGTCATGATTCCCGATCAGTGCAACATATGGTTGATGTAGTTTTTCGAGGATATCACGTTGAATCAGGAATTCCTTTGTTAAACCAAAATCCGATAGGTCGCCAGCGTGTATGATGAAATCTAAGTCATCTCGATTGTTGGCAAAGTCCACGAAATCGTCTAGTTCATCATACCATCGCTGTGAATCACTAATAAGCGCATAGCGAATAGTATCTTGATTTTTTAGGTCCCTTTCAATTTTCTCGATGTTGGTTTGATTGATATTTCTTTTTCCTTTAATGTCGCCATCATAGGGATGTACGTCAAACAAATCACAACTGCTTAGCAGCATTAATCCAATAATTATTGTTAAAAAGGGTCCTATTTTACTCATGTTTTGACTATTTGAACGCGAAAGTAAAATAATATAAATAAAGGAGCGCTTTAAATGCTGAAAATTACGCGAATATGATAGATGAATATCAGTTTTAAAGGTAATACAGAATGCACTGAGCTTAATATATCCTGGTACTATTCGTTTCCTGATTTATGCGTATAGATAAAAAGTACCACTAAGTAGTGTTTTTATACCATAGCTAGTGGTACTTATTGTTTACTTTTGTACAGTATGGCAAAAATACCTGTAATAGAGCAATGTACGGTTTCGTATAAAGAGGATAAGCATCTCCTGGCGGATCAACTTGATGTCTATTTGGTAAATAATCGTAATCTGGTTTTTCCACACAGACATAATTTTTACCATTTAGTGCTTTTTTTACAAGGTGGCGGTTCTCACGAGATTGATTTTAAAACATATTCCGTATCAATTGGTCAAGTTTATTGTATGGGGCCCGGTCAAGTTCACTCTTGGATGTTCGAGGGTGATATGCAAGGGTATATCGTAAATTTTGATATTGATTACTTCAAATCCCTATTACTTCGATCGGATTATATAGAAAATTTATCAATATTCTCTAGCCTGAATGAATCCGTTTTCTCATTGACAGAGGAGACTTTGAAGCAAGTTATTCCGCTATTTGAGCAGCTGGTCGGCCTGAAGAACAGTCCCTCGGAAGATGATTTAAAAAGGACCCTCTTGCTGTATATTTTATTGAAACTGGAACAGGATTATCGTCCTAGCTTTCCAACAAAAGCGATGGATTATCAAATGTTACTGATAAAAAACTTTATCGCACTTGTTGATTTGCGATACAAAGACTTACATCTACCTAAGGAGTATGCAGAGCTTCTATTTGTGACTCCGAATCACTTAAATGGAGTTTGCAAGGAGTATTTAGGACTACAGGCTGGAGAAGTTATACGTAATCGAATACATTTAGAGGCAAGACGTTTATTAATTTTGCCTGACTGGACAATATCACAGGTGGCGTATGAGCTGCAATTTAGCGATAACTCATATTTCACCAAATTCTTTAAAAAAGTCGAAGGTATTACACCTGAAGAATTTAGGAAATCACAATGGAAGTAAATGCAAAAATGGATACGAATTATCAAATCCCCTCAGAGATAAAAAGTGCAGTCGATGGCAAGTGTCCTCGATGCCGAACAGGAAAGATGTTTGCAGCTCCTTTACTGAGCTTCAAATCTCAAAAAATGAACGTCAAATGCCCAGCCTGCGATTTAAAGTTCGAAAAAGAGCCGGGCTACTTTTATGTCGCTATGTATATTAGTTATGCCATGAGTGTGGCTGAACTGATAGCCTCTTGCGTCGCAACATACGTTCTTACCGGAAATATGGAAAGCCCGTGGCTTTATGTAATTGTAGCATTATCGGCAACATTGATCTTTGCACCTTTTAACAATCGCTACTCGCGAATTATCCTTTTGTATTGGATGACGCCTCAGTTCAAGTTCAATCCAAAGATTTACCAAGAGGTCAAAGATTTCGATAAAAAGAATTAGAAAATAACAAATAGCCAAGAAAGAGGGATCCTATCAGGGAACCCTTTTTTTTGTGTCTTATCTAAGCTAAATCTTTTTCAAAACTAGATCTTGTTCGATTCTTGTTCGATACAAGTTCGAATCAGTAACCATCTGGCTCGGTTCAAGTAGGCGTTTGATAGGGAAGTGATAGGGAGGTGAAAGGGAAGTAGAACAATCGAGATCCTTTGGGATTATCACGATGTTCAAATCGGAATTATTATAAAAAAAAGGCGGCCAAGTATGATGTCTTGACAGCCTTTTTATTGTCGTAATACTGAACTTGAGCTTTCAAATTACTCGTATATTACTTTCTAACTATGTTTATTTTTTATTGGATTGGGTTTTCACTCAGGTTTTTTTCCCAAGCCCAAGCTGAAGCCATCATTTCTTCGATTCCTAATTCTGCTTTCCATCCCAATTGCTCTGCAGATTTGGTGACATCACCCCATACTTTAATAATATCTCCCTCACGACGTGGACCGATTACGTAATTTAACTTTTGTCCAGAAGCGTTTTCAAAAGCTGCAATTGCTTCCAATACCGAATACCCGTTTCCAGTTCCGACGTTGAATACATCATAGTTACCGTTTGGATTTCCTTTTTCTAGGAGTTTAATCGCAGCAACGTGTGCCTTTGCAAGATCAACTACATGGATGTAATCGCGAACAGCAGATCCATCTGGAGTGTCGTAGTCGTTACCAAATACCGTTAACTTTTCGCGCTTTCCGATTGCCGTTTGCGTAATGAAAGGCAATAGGTTTTGTGGAACGCCAATCGGCAATTCACCAATAAGTGCAGAGCTATGCGCACCCACTGGGTTAAAGTAACGTAAAGCGATAACCTGATAGTTGTCGTATGCAGACGCTGATTCTTCTAAAATCTCCTCAGCGATTTGCTTTGTATTTCCGTAAGGCGAAGTTGCGCGTTTTACCGGAGCTGCCTCATTAACGGGTAGTACGTCTGGCTCTCCGTAAACGGTACAACTTGAAGAGAATACAAAGTTGATAGGTTTTTGACGATATGCTTCTAACAAATTTATTAATGAGTAGAAGTTATTATGGTAATATTTCAATGGATCTTGCACAGATTCACCTACTGCTTTGGAAGCTGCGAAGTGTATGATACCCTTAATGTCAGGATTAGAAGCAACAAATTCATTTACTTTAGTGCTATCACAAAGGTCGAACTGGTGAAACTCTGGTTTTACACCAATGATTTTTTCGATCTGACCTAAAATCTTGATGTTTGAATTCGAAAGGTTGTCAATTAATACGGGTGTGTATCCTGCATTATGCAATTCTACTACGGTGTGAGATCCAATAAATCCTGTTCCGCCGGTTACTAATATTTTACTCATAAGTTGTATAATATGCTATGTGTTTTCTGCTAATTGTTAAACATTGACTTGTAGTACGCTATCGTTTTTTCTAATCCCTCACGTCGGCTAATTTTGGGTTCCCATTTTAGTAATTCTTTAGCCTTTCGTATATCTGGACGACGTTGTTTCGGATCGTCGATCGGTAAATCTTCGTATATAATGCTCGATTTGCTGTCTGTTAGTTGGATAATTTCATGAGCCATATCTAGCAAGGTCATCTCATCGGGATTGCCAATGTTTACTGGCAATGGATAGTCGCTAAACAGAAGCTTACAAATTCCTTCAATTTGGTCAGTGACATAACAAAAGGAGCGCGTTTGTAAACCGTTTCCAAAGACCGTTAAATCTTTATTCTGTAAAGCTTGGGAAATGAATGTGGGTAGTGCTCGACCATCATGTAAGCGCATTCGAGGTCCAAACGTATTGAAGATACGAGCAATTCTAGTTTCCAACTGATGGGTGTTATGGTAGGCCATTGTGATGGCTTCTTGGAAACGTTTTGCTTCGTCGTAGACTCCTCTGGGTCCTACAGGGTTCACATTGCCCCAATACTCTTCCGGCTGCGGAGAAACTAATGGATCGCCATATACTTCAGAAGTCGAAGCAACTAAAATTCTCGCTTTCTTACTTTTGGCTAAGCCTAATAGATTATGTGTGCCGAGTGAGCCAACTTTTAAAGTCTGAATTGGTATCTTTAAGTAATCTACAGGACTTGCAGGTGAAGCAAAGTGAAGGATGTAGTGTAATTCCCCAGGTACATGGACAAACTTACTAACATCATGATGGTAGAATTCGAAGTTCGGAAGATGAAATAGATGTTCGATATTTTTGATATCCCCCGTAATCAAATTATCCATGCCAATTACATGAAATTCCTCTTTGATAAAGTGGTCGCATAGGTGAGAACCTAAGAATCCTGCCGCACCAGTTATTAATATTCGTTTGGGCTTCTCTTCTCGCACAATGGTGAATTTGAAAAGGTTTAATATCTTTGACGAAGATAATCATTATTTTAACATTATGCGTTTACTTTACGATCTGGGCATCTTTCTATATGGGGTTTTGCTGCGTCTGATAGCCCCATTTCATGCGAAGGCGAAGTTTTGGGTGCAGGGTCGAAAAGGCTTAATGAAAAAAATCAGTCAAACGGTTGATTCCAATCAAAAACACATTTGGTTTCACTTTGCGTCGCTCGGAGAATTTGAGCAAGGAAGATCGGTTATGGAACAGATCAAACAACGCTATCCAAAAGAAAAAATTATTGTAACTTTTTTTTCGCCCTCAGGCTATGAGATACGTAAAAACACGGGTTTGGCGGATTATGTGTTTTATTTGCCAGAAGATACAAAGCGCCATGCGAATCAGTTTCTCGACGCTATCAATCCGAAGTTAGCCATTTTTACGAAATACGAGTATTGGTTTCATTACTTTGATCAATTGGAAAAGCGCGGCGTTCGCTTACTGATGATTTCGGCGATTTTCCGTGAAGATCAATTGTTTTTTAAACGTTACGGAGGTTTCTATCGCAATCTTTTAAAGAAGGTTTCTTTCTTCTTTACACAAAATATGGAAAGTGTCCATATGTTGAAATGGATTGGCATTACTAAAGCTGGACTGGCCGGCGATACCCGATTTGATCGAGTTGTTGAACTTCCTAAAACACATAAATCTGTTGATGCTGTTGAGTCCTTTGTCGCTGGGCAACAGGTATTGGTGGCTGGAAGTACATGGCCGGCGGATGAGGAATTGTTGAAGGGTTTGCTAGCGAATCATTCGAAATGGAAAGCTGTCTTAGCTCCACATGAAATACATGAGGATCATCTGAAGCAATTGGAAAAGACATTTCCAAGCGCATTGCGGTTTTCCAAATTTTCATCCTATAGTCTTGAACAGATATCGAAAGAACAAGTGTTGATTATTGATAATATCGGGATGTTATCTTCGCTTTATTTCTACGGTCAAATAGCCTACATCGGTGGCGGATTTGGTGCAGGGATTCACAATACCTTAGAGGCAGCTACTTACGGTATGCCCGTAATATTTGGGCCTAAGTATGAGAAGTTCCAGGAGGCAATGGATTTAGTAGAACTTGGTTCAGGTTTTCCTATCAGTACGCAGGAAGAATTAAATCAGATTTTTGGAGCGTTGCAAGATGTCAATAAATTATCGATTGCTGGTGCTTCGGCTAAAAAATATGTAAACACACGTTCTGGCGCTACGCAGATTATAATGAAATACTTGGAAACGGAGAAGTTGATTGGTTAAGTTCTATCAATCGAATCTAATTTCGAGATCGAAAAATAAAAAAGGGATTGTTGTTCAACAATCCCTTTTTTGTGCCATACTAATGCGTTATGGTTTAGTAATAACAGTATCTTTTTACTCCTGCGATATGTCTAGCAAGGCGCATCACTTGGTGCGTATAACCATACTCATTGTCATACCATACGTAAATTACTACGTTCTTACCATCAGGTGACACAATCGTAGCTGGCGTATCGACGACAGATGCTGCTGTTGTGCCCACAATATCGGAGGAAACGAGTTCTTTGTTATTTGAATATTGAATCTGTTCTACTAATTCACCTTCTAATGCTGCTTTTTTCAAAAGGCCATTTATTTCTTCGACTGTCGTAATTGAAGAAAGCTCTAGATTTAGAATAGCTAAAGATCCATTAGGTACAGGTACACGAATGGCGTTTGAAGTTAGTTTTCCGGCTAATGAGGGTAACACTTTAGCGACAGCGGTTCCGGCTCCAGTTTCTGTAATCACCATATTTAAGGCTGCAGCACGTCCTCTTCTTTCTTTTTTATGGAAGTTATCGACTAGATTCTGGTCATTGGTATAGGAGTGAATTGTTTCAATATGTCCCTTGACGATTCCAATTCTTTTTTGAAGAACTGCAAGTACAGGTGCTATCGCATTTGTCGTACAGGACGCCGCGGAGAAAATATTATCCTTCTTGCGATCCGCATCAAATTCGTTGACACCGTACACAATGTTAGGAACGCCTTTACCTGGGGCCGTTAATAAAACTTGGCTAACGCCCTTAGATGATAAATGTCTTGAAAGCTCATCTCGATCGCGGAATGCCCCTGTATTATCAATTACTAAGGCTTCTTTGATGTCGTATTGCGAATAGTCAATTTCTTCGGGTGTTTTAGCTGAAATAATGTAAACGGGAACTCCATTAACGATCAGCGCTCCTTTTTCTACATCCACTTCAACTTGGCCTTCAAAATCACCATGAATGGAGTCTTGACGTAATAAACTGGCTCTTTTTTCCAAAGTTTTAGCATCGAGCTGATCTCTGGTAACGATCGCTCTTAGGCGTAATTGTCGTCCTCCTCCAGCTTTGCTAATCAGCTCACGCGCTAACAGTCTTCCAATTCGACCAAAACCGTAAAGAATGACATCTCTAGGTTCGAAAGTTTCATGTTGGTGCGCTGGGGCGAGTTCTTTTGAAATGAATTCGAAAAGGTCTTCAGATTGAATACTTTGCTTACGAACTTCGAGCGCTAGTTTTCCAATATCTATCCTCGAAGGCGTTAGTTCTAGACCTTGAATGATTTCAGCAATTTGGAGCGTTTCATCAATGCTAATTTCTTTTTCGGCAAGCTCTTTTGTTTTCTGATGCAGATTAAGGATGAAGCTGACCCGTCGATCAATTAATTGATTGCGGAATAATACAAGTTCAATGGATTGATTGAACCATAGGTCGCTAACGACTTGGATAAGCTTGACGCAAGCGTTCTGCTTCAATTTGTAACTTTTGATTTGAGACTCAAAAGTAGACGATTGTACCATAACAATTATAATAGATTATTTAGGTCCAAAATTAGGAATTATAATGCTGCTAATCAGTCTCCTGTTAGAGATTTAGGGAATTGCTAATGAATGAAAGTTAAACTATTTTATTTCCTAAGGATTCTCGCTAATTTTTGACATAAAGCTAATGCTGTAAGCTAAAATTATGAAACAATAAATAGATCAGATGCGATCTGGTCAGCAAGAAGTTTGCCTGCGTCTGTTAATACGAGATAGCGTTCTTCTTTTAGGGTAAGCTCCTGATTTGACAAATAGATTTTTGCTTCTTTTGTCAAATAGGATAGGTAGTCACTGTCGAAATTGTTTTTGATAAACTCATAATCTACCCCCCATTTCGTCCTTAACGATGTCATCACATATTCGTTAAAACGGTTGTCTGTACTCAACTCTTCGGTTTCTAGGGCTAGTTCATTTTTGAATAGCGCTTTGATGTAATTTGCATTGTTTGCAATATTCCATGATCGAGAATGTCCATTAAAAGAGTGTGCGGAAGGACCAATTCCCATATAGTGTTTACCTTTCCAATAATTGCTATTGTGTATAGCATGTTTACCCGGCTTTGCAAAATTGGAGATTTCGTATTGCTCGTATCCTTTTGTTGTAAGAAAGTCAATGAGCATCAGCATTTGCTCGGCACTCTGCGACTCATTCATTGGTGCTGTTTTTCCCTTGGAAATCATATGCTGTAGGGCGGTCTTCTTCTCTACAGTCATCGCATAGGATGATATGTGTGGTATTTCGAAGTCAACTAATTGCTGCATATTCGCTGTCCACTTTTGATCGGTGAGTAGGGGATATCCATAGATCAAATCGCAAGTTATGTTTTCAAATCCAGCATCCTGAACACGCATAATCGCCGATTTTGCTTCTTCTGCATTATGTGCACGATTCATCCAACGTAAATCTTCTTCGTAAAAGGATTGGATACCTATAGAAAATCGATTAATAGGCGTTTGTCTTAAGGCGTTCACTTGCTGCTGATTTAGATCATCTGGATTGGCCTCTAGCGTTATTTCCGCTTGCGGATTGATTTCAAAGAGTTCACTAACTTTCCCTATCAAGCGCGCTATTTCATCAGCAGTAAGTACGGAAGGAGTGCCTCCACCAAAGTAGATTGAATCGATTGCTTTGTTCTCTAAATAATTTGAACGGAGCTCAAGTTCCTTATGCATCGCCTGAAGCATTTCCTCTTTGTACTGCATGGAAGTGCTGAAATGGAAGTCACAGTAGTAACATGCTTGTTTACAGAAAGGAATATGGAAGTAGATCATGGATGCCCGCTCAGTTGTTATGAGGCAAAGGTAAGGTTATTTAGCAGATAGATTTGCTATAAATTTATTTGAACGTAGTTCGTTAGATAATCAAAAACCACAGAAGCTGATAGGAAAAGATATTTGATTTAAATTTATGAGCATCAAACTCCTTAGTTAGTCAAAAACTATCGATAGTGATTAGCAAACCCATTTGTTATAAATTTATACACATCAAACCCTCTAGATAATCAAAAACTATAAAAAATGATTAACAAATCTGTTTCGTATAAATTTATGTACATGAAACCCCTTAGGCAATCAAAAAATAGCAAAATTGATTAATAAACCTATTTAGCATAAATTTTTGCACAACAAACCTGTTAGATAATCAAAAACAACCAAATATGATTGACAATTGATTTTGATTTGTATATTTGTTAATTAATAATTGTACAAATGAAGTCTATTAATTTCGATGAATCAGTTTCATATCATTATGATAAGTTTCCTCCACAAAATATTGATTTAAATATTTTTATTAGTGAATTGTTAGGAGCGACAGCAGCATTTGCAAGATATGATCAAGTTTTAAAGAACATGCATAATAGCGAGATTTTGTTAGCGCCATTGAGAAATCAAGAAGCAGTCATTTCTTCTCGTATGGAAGGCACTGTGAGTACAATGGATGAGATTTTAAAATATCAAGCTGACGAAATTAACGACCCAAATAGTATTAATTCGTATAGAGGAGATGTATTGGAAACTTTATTATATCAAAGATCATTAATTAATGCACAAAAGGCATTGGAAGATGGTTATAAGATCTCTTCAAGTACTGTAAAAAAAATTCATCAACAATTATTGTCTTTTGGTAGAGGTGCAAATAAATCTCCAGGGCAATTTAAGTCAGAGCAGAATTATTTAGCTGATAAGGTAAAGCAGAAGATACTATTTACACCTATTTCTCCAGAAAGATTAGAAGAAGGGTTGGAGATTCTTTTTGACTATCTAAATAATTCCAATGATTTGCCATTGATTAAAACAGCATTAATGCACTTAGAATTTGAGGCTCTTCATCCTTTCAAGGATGGTAATGGAAGAATAGGACGAATGCTAATTACCTTGTATTTATGGTCAGATGGACTCATAACTGCTCCTCATTTTTATATAAGTGAGTATTTTGAAGAAAATAAAGATGAATACATTGACACGATGAGATCAGTTTCGTCAAATGGAAATTGGGAAGAATGGTGTAAATTCTTTTTTAAAGGAATAGAAGAGCAAGCGAATAGAAATCTTGAAATAGCAGAATCAATAACTGAATTGTATGAAAATATGAAAACAGTTTTTTCAGATTTGCTATCTTCGAAATATTGTATAATAGCTTTAGATTATATATTCACTAACCCAATATTTAGAAATAGTAATTTTACATCAAAAAGCGGTATTCCTCCTGCAACGGCACAGCGTTTTACAAGAACGTTGGCTGAAAACAATCTTATAGAAATAATAGAAGAAGCATCAGGCCGAAGACCAGCTTTATATTCTTTTGAACCTCTAATGAAACTTGTTCGTGTTTAAATTGCAATCCAAATGTCAAAAAGAATAGAAAATTCTATGTTTTCTATTTGTTACTTGTAAAATTTAACTGCTTGATTTTTAGAGTAATTACACGTTCTGGGTGCTCGCTTAGTTGTTGTGAGGCAAAGATACTAATCTATTTTTTGTGCTTTTCCAAATTTTTAATCGCTTCTACAGCATTATGAATATATAATTCTTTTAGTCCTATTATTAGATTCAATTCTTCTTTACGACTAAGTTTATCTTTCTGTGCTACGCTATTCAGATTTATATCAAATTTTACATCTGGCATTATACCTTCACTGATTTTATAAATTTTCCCCGTTCTATCTTTTATAACATCAGTTGTAAGATTGACTAATTATTCATTTGTTATTTCAAAAGGCCTATTTGAATTCTGTTTAACGAAATAATTATAGCGCAATTGTTATAGAACATACATTTCTATACGTTTTTTATAGTTTACTTCAAAAGTACAACTCGTTGATTTTTAATAATATTGGTCCCTCGATGTGCCCCCTAAGTTGTTGTGGCGCAAAGGTAGGATTCGTATAACAGTTTGGCTTAAAACAAACATATTTGAAAATCAATAATTATAATTATTTAACGTTTTATACTGATCCGTATTAGTATTTTTAAGTAAATAAAACACTATGCTAAAGTATGTTTTGATCGCCTTTTTCTCCCCGATATTAATTTAAAAGGAAGTCGCTCAAACAAGGTCGACTAAAATTAAAAATTTAGTCGCACTTGCTCATAATTTAAGCTAAAAGAGAATATACCGTTTTAGTTTCTGCCTTGTGAATCTCTAATTCAGAGCTATTGATAATAAAAATGATTTTACTATATTTGATTACCTTGTGTACACAAGCTCTCGGAGAGGACCTAAATTTTTCATAATGAGTTTATTAAGTGAGTATACTGATGCACAGTTATTTGCTCGTGTTAAAACTGATGATCATGCAGCTTTTACGGAGATTTATGAACGGTATTGGAGCGTCTTGTTTATACATGCATTTAAGATTATCGAGAATGAAGAAAAAGCTATGGATGTCGTTCAAGATAATAGTCCTAATCAATTAGGATGTGTCTGCCAGTTTATCGAGTTGCTTTAGAAACATATTGTTATTAATGAATGATTCGTGAATTGTTGTTCAGGTACCATTCGAGAGAATATCCCTTGTAATGTGATAATTATTATCTCCAATTTGATACATGCTCAAAAGTGCTATGTAAGATTTTCAGCTTATTTGAAAAAACAGAAGATGATGAGTTTTAGAAAGAATAATATTGTTGGTCAGCGATTCTTTAAAAGTGTTATCCCGACCGAGATAGACCAGAAGTCTATACTGAATTCGGCGACGATAAATGAATCGCCTAAGGTAAGCTCAATTTTTTCAACAATTTTATTCCTTGCAATGGGATTCTGTTTGTCAATGCTTTCCAGCTGTGGACAAAAATCTGAGAAGACCACGGAGTTAATGTCCTATCTAAATGTCCCAGATGGTTTTGTAATAGAAGAGGCTGTATCGCCAGATCTTATTTCCTTTCCAATGTTCGCAAGCTTTGACGATCAGGGTCGATTGTTTGTGTTCGAATCGACGGGCGTAAATACGATGGGAACGGAAAAAATGCTCGCTGAACCAAGCTATCATATCCGCCTTCTGGAGGATTCGGATGGAGATGGGAAATTTGATAAAAGTACAATTTACGTAGATAGTATACCGCTACCAATGGGTGGAACTTTCTATCAAGGGAGTTTGTATGCTGCGGCACCTCCAAATTTAATGCGTTATACCGACACAGAGAATGATGGAAAAGCAGATAAAAAAGAGGTCATTCTAAACGGGTGGGTACTCAATGCCAATGCTGCTACCTTGCATGGGCCATTTATGGGCCCTGATGGATGGCTGTATCTATGTGACGCCCGTCGCAGTTTTGATATTAAAACCAAAGAAGGAACTCAGCTAAAAGGTAAAGGTGCGAGAATATGGCGTTGTCGTCCGGATGGAACTGGACTAGAGCCAGTTGCTGGTGGAGGATTTGACAATACGATTGAGATGGTCTTCATGCCTGGAGGTGAGACTATAGGAACGATGACATATTTCACTGATCCACAAAATGGACAACGAGATGCCCTTATGCATTGGGTTGAAGGCGGAGTGTATCCGAAATATAATAGTGTTATCGACGAAGATCAATTAAAATTGACTGGAGAGTTAATGCCAGTTATGACAAAATTACCAAGAATAGCACACTCGGGTTTATTGCGATACCGAGGGGATGGTCTCGGACAGGATTATGATGGTGATTTATTTAGTGCTGTGTTCAATACCGGTAAAATCACGAGACATCGGATTACGCCAACAGGTGCTACATTCAAGACAGTGGAGGAGGATTTTATGACCTCAAAAAATCCAGATACACATCCTACCGATGTTCTTCAAGATGCCGATGGAAGTTTATTAGTAATCATTACTGGAGGTTGGTTTATCGAAGGATGTCCTTTATCGCGTGTCGCCAAACCAGACGTTCGAGGTGGAATTTATAGGATTCGAAAAAAGGACGCAAAACCCGTTAACGATCCATGGGGAAAAGAACTTGAACTCGATAAGCGCAAGCCTGAAGATCTTGTTGGATATTTAAATGACCAGCGTGTCATGGTTAGGGATGCAGCTGTTGAAAGATTAGTTGCAGCGGGACCTAACGCTGTACCATCTTTAGTCGGGATGCTTGGTGATAAGGTGGAAGGAAATAGAATTTCGAGTGTTTTTGCCTTGGCGCGCATTGCAACTAAGGAAGCGATCGCCGCGGTTCGTACAGCGCTCCAGGATAAGAGCGCAATGGTTCGGGTGGCCGCCGTACGTAGTCTCGGTCTTGCTAGAGATCGGGAGTCCGTAGATGTGCTTATGCAAATGGTTGAACGAGATTCAGCATCCGTTCGTCGTCAAGCTGCGACCGCACTCGGACAAATTGGAGATCCGCGATGTATACCAGCATTATTAAAAGCTGCTGACAATCCAAACGATCGTTTTGTTGAACACTCAATTATTCACAGTTTAATTATACTTAAAAAACCAGACCTGTTGATTCCTGCATTGACTAGTGGAGGAGAAGGTACCCGGAAGGCTGCTCTTATTGCTCTTGATCAAATGGATGAATCGCCACTAAGACAGGAACAGCTATTGGCTTTTTTACAAAGTAATCAGAAGACTTTACGAAATACCGGCATATGGGTTGCTTCCCATCGCCCCAAATGGGCTGATATGGTGATTACTTTCCTCCAAACCGGGCTGAACATCGAAGCGCTAGACAAGGAAGAGCTCAATTCCATTCAAAAGTTATTGATAACATTCAGTCAAAATGAGAAAATTCAAAGCTATATGGCGAAGGAGCTAGCGAATGGTGAAGCTTCTACATCTTGGAAAGAATTGCTGCTTACTGTTATTTCAGAAAGTCCGGTGAAAGAGTTGCCGAAGATCTGGACAATGCAGTTGGGGAATCTGCTTCGGTCAAAAGATGATGTATTGAAACGAAGTGTTCTGAATTTGATTGAATCTCGAAGGTTGCCGTCACTCAATCAAGAGCTGTCGAAAATTATTGAGGATAGTTCTGTGGATGCTGATTTCAGGATAGGGGCACTGGCTGCACGCGGAATGAGTAAGCCGGAGCTTTCCGATAAGGAGTTTCAAATATTGACGGGATTCTTAAAGCCTCCTGCGGAATCTCCAATCCGTCAGTCTGCTTCCCGACTAATAGCTCGGTCTAAACTTAACGAAGCACAGCTCGAGGTTCTTGCTGAGCAATATGTTGCATCGGTAGATTTATTTCTTCTCCCAAGTTTGATGACAGCATTTGAAGGAAGCAATAGTGAAGTTGTCGGATCCGCGCTTATAAAAGCGCTAAGTCAGACCACAGACCGATTGGATAATCTCTCAGAGCAAGATATGCAAAAACTATTGGCAAATTTTCCTGAAAAGGTTCAGAAGGAAGGGAAACCATTAATGGAAGCTTTGAAAACACGTCATGCAGAGCGTCTAGCAAAATTAGAGAAATTAGAAGCAACCTTAAGTCGCGGAGATCTCGATCGCGGGCGTAAGTTGTTTTTTGGGAAGGCCGCTTGTTTTACCTGTCATGCTGTAGGTTTAGAAGGAGCTCATTTTGGACCTGACTTAAGCAATATTGGCGAAATCAGATCCAGCCATGATATTTTGGAAGCAATCGTCTACCCAAGCGTGAGTTTTGCTAGGGAATACGATACCTATCAGATAAAGACAAAAACGAAAACTTATCTAGGTGTGATAAAAGAACAACTTCCAGATCTCGTTATCCTGTCGGTTGGCCCAGGGGCTGAAGTGAGAATTCCAAGGTCTGAAATCATTTCCTCGGAACAGCATGCTGTGTCCATGATGCCACCAGGGCTGGAAAAGAGTTTAAGTAATGAAGAGCTGTCTGATTTGATGGCCTATCTAAAGTCATTGCCGGACTCCTACAAGACTATGAAATAGGACAGAACAATCAGAATCTTGATAAAGGGCGTTTCATGATATAGGGGTTTATTTGTCAGTTCTCCACATCAATACGTTCTTTTAGAAGATTAAGATGCTATACTGGGGCGGGCTCTATTAAGTTAGTAGCCCGTCTTCTTTTTATTCCTATCAAAGCAAGTGTATTTTTGAACAGATATCTCCGAGGGGATTTTACGAGCTTTCGTAACAACGGCGTTTAATTCGCCTTAAAAGACTAAGCGCTATCGTCGCATGGGTTCGATGTCTGGGTCGTCGTAGTGTTTGAGTGCTCTTTGAAGTCGGCTGTTAATTCGTTTCCTTAAAATCGAAGGTGAGATTACCGTCATGTTTTCTCCGAATCCTAAAATCTCTCGCTCTAATTCATAATTTAGCACAACATCTATTCTAATCACGATATTGCCATTCTCTCTCCGTCTAACAATTGTTTGGGAATGATGTATAGGTTTTGTCTCCACGTAAGGGGCATTCTTCGTATCTACTTCGATGATCACCCTTTGTCCTCTATCCCTGGGACTTTTACTGACACCAATTGTATCATCAAAATAACGTTCGAAATCTACGCCTTCATAGGAGATAAATCCAGTTTTTGCCATTTCTTGAATTTCAACGATACGATCAAGCGCTAGTGTGATTAATGTGTCGGATCTCTTCGGTAAGCAAATGACAAACCAGCGATTTCTATATTCTTTCAGTAAATAAGGATAATATACAGTATCGATACTTTCTTTCGATTTAAACGACTTATAGGTAATAAGAAGAGGTATCTCTTCCCGAATCGCTTTATGAAGTGGAGTTATCCATTCTAAGCCCTTTAGTAACTTGTTGCTTTCCATTTGTATAACAGACTTCTGTTTCCCCTCAGTTTTGCTGAGGTTGTTTTCAAGCCGTACAATCAGGTCGCTCATTTCCTCAAAATAGGCGAAGCCATTAAGGTGTTTTAAAACATCCACGACCTCCTTGATTTTTTCAATATCTAGATTAGATATTGGAGAGTTGCTGATACTGTAATTCGGATCCGAATAACTGTAGTATTTTCGTTCTGTCACAACAATTGGAGCATTATAACTTAATTTGTTGCTGCGCATAATTTGAATATCCCCCTGAATCGTGCGCTTACTAATGCCAGAGTGTATGCCTTCTAACTCATAAAGTTCATCAGAAACCTTTTCAATAAGATCATCTAAAGTCCATTTTCGATGGCTTTGACGAAGACATTTGTCTATTATTTTATATCGAATTAATGCGAGTTTATTAACGGACATCCTTAAAGCATGAAATTTATGAATATACCAAAGATAGTTAAACCAAGTTTACTGCGCAATAGATTTGCGTATATGGTTGATTTGTTATTTTATGTTCGTTTGTGTGGAAATTAATGTATTTGATAATAAGGGTGTTATGATTAATTTTTGTCTTTTTATTATGCTTCTTTATCTGCGCAAATATGCTGCGCACATAGCTGTGCATCTTTGTATTGTCAGCAATGACATTGTTCTTTGATTCACAGTAAAAGCTTAAAGATATTTGCTTCAGAAAAAGCAAAAAGAAACTTTTAAGTCATTTATCTATCCTAGATTTTTGTTTCTGTATAGCAGGATAGTATTGATTCTTTTGAATACAATATACTGATACGATATTTCGGTCTTAAAAGTACACCGCTGCACTCGCAGGTTCGATTCCTGCTTCCCTTAAAAAGGTAGTTCTGGATTGAGTGTGGCTCTAAAAATGGTGGGTTCGAGTCCCACACACATCAATGCTATGTGTCTTCGGTTGGAAAAGCGAAAGCTTTTCAAGTTATGACTTTCTTCCAAAAAGTCTCGTATTCAAGCTTTTCTTTTTTTAATCAGTTAGGAGATGATTTTTTTTAATCTCGATAACATTCCATTTAAGTCTTAGCAATGCAAGACAAATGACTGATTCCATCGGAAACTCTTTTGTGATAAAAGGTTATTTCAATTCGAAACTAAACTTTAGTCATAACCGTAAATTCCACTTGAGTCAATCGTTCCTTTTGCGTTCCGACTTAGATTGAAGATTGAAAAAATGAAAAGCTTTATTAAACATAAATAGATAAAAATTTAAATAAAGATATTATGAAAAGGATTACAATAAACGGAAATGAAATTGGGTTGTTGATAAAAGATGAGGCGCCAATTCGCGTCTTGACTACAGGTAAGCATTGGATTGGCTTTGGCAAAAAATACGAAATCTATGATATTACTAAACCTTTTCGGTCAGCCTTTGAGATAGATTTATTATTGCAAATTGAAGGATTTAAAGAAAGAGTTCACCCGGTAGAAGTTGGTGATTCGGAGATCTGTATTGTCGCCATGAATCATAATTTTAAGGAAATACTTGGTCCTGGACGCTATATATTTTGGAAAGGAATTTATGAATACACTTTTCAAATAGAAGATCTTTCAGCGATTGAAATTTCAGAACGCGTTAGTAAAGTTTGGTTGAACTTTGCTGTATTTTCAAACTACGTGCGACGCTTCACAGTCGCGCCATCTGAAAGGGCTTTGATGTTTATTGACGGAAAGTTCAATCAAATTTTGGAAGCTGGTGAGTACACTTGGTGGAAAAACAGTACAAAGATTGATATTGCTAAGGCAGATATGCGTCTGATTAATTTGGAGATTATTGGACAAGAGATATTAACAAAGGATAAAGCTCAAATTCGTATAAACTTTTCGGCGCAATACCAAGTGCTGGATATCATAAAAGCTTTGTTAAATAATAAAGAGTTTGAAAAGCAGCTTTACGTATTGATGCAGTTAGCATTGCGCTCTTTCGTTGGGCAATTAACTTTAGACGAGTTGATGGAGAATAAGGTTGAAATCGCAGAGCATGTAATTTCTTCGACAGCAGATCAAGTGGATTTGTTAGGTGTAAAAGTTATGATTGCTGGTATCAAAGATATTATTCTTCCAGGCGATATTCGAGAGATAATGAATCAAGTATTGCTTGCTGAGAAAAGAGCTCAAGCCAATATTATCACTCGAAGAGAAGAGACTGCTTCGACTAGAAGTTTGATGAATACTGCGAAGTTGATGGAAGATAATGCGATGCTATTCAAGTTGAAAGAGATGGAGTATGTTGAGAAAATAGCGGAAAAAATCAATAGCATTTCGGTGTCTGGTAATGGGCAAATAGTCGATCAATTAAAGCAATTGTTCGTAAAATAATAAGAGGTATAAAGAGGCGCAAGAGACGATGGAGTGTAATTGTCTCTTGCATTTAGAATGAATTAAAATGGAAAATAAGAGAATAAATGGATATGATTTGATTGAATTAGGGTTTCCCGAAAACATTTCGTTAGGGATTGCACTACAGATCAACAAGCAGCGATTAGGTTTCTCAAGAGAGGAAATGTTGGCTAAGTATAAAGCGGTTTTAGAAAATCCCGCGGAATTCATGACGGACAATATATTTAAACCGCTTGCGGAATTCTTACAAAATATGGCAGCTCAAAGCGAAGAGCTAATTGCATTGAAAGATAGCAATGACGCATACGTTGTGTTTGGTGAGGAGCATATTGAACAAGGAGCAAGGGATCAAATGAATACAGCCATGCGTCTTCCTGTAGCTGTTGCTGGCGCCTTAATGCCTGATGCACATCAAGGGTATGGATTACCAATTGGTGGTGTGCTAGCGACTCGGAACGCTGTTATTCCTTACGGTGTAGGAGTAGATATTGGATGCCGTATGGCTTTATCTATTTTTGATATACCTGAGTCTTATTTGTTAACCCATCATGATGTGCTTAAACAAATATTGATGGATAACACAAAATTTGGTGCAGGTCATGGTTTCTTGAAAAATGAAAGATCGAATCATAGCGTTTTGGATCATGCAGCTTTTACAGAGAATACGTTTGTTTCTACTTTGAAAGATAAAGCATGGACCCAATTGGGATCTTCTGGGGGAGGGAATCACTTCGTAGAGTTTGGAATTATGGAATTTGATCAGGGAGACGCAGATCTCGCTATTGAAAAAGGAAGATATCTTGCTTTGCTTACACATTCCGGCTCACGTGGCCTTGGTGCAACAATTGCAGACCATTATACTAAAGTTGCTATGGATAATTGTAAGTTGCCTTATATGGCTCGCCATCTTGCTTATTTAGATTTAGATTCGCAGGCAGGACAAGAGTATTGGTTGGCGATGAACTTAGCGGGAGACTATGCGTCAGCCTGTCATGAGATTATTCATGAAAAGATCAGAAAAGCGGTAGGCGCAGAATTGTTAGCGAAAATTGAAAATCATCATAATTTCGCTTGGAAGGAAAAATGGAACAATCAAGAAGTTATTGTCCATAGAAAAGGTGCTACGCCAGCTTCGAAGGGGACATTGGGTATTATCCCAGGTTCAATGGCGACTCCTGGATTCTTAGTTAGAGGAAAAGGAGAGGAGGCATCAATTAATTCGGCTTCGCATGGCGCTGGACGATTGATGAGCCGAACAAAAGCTGTCAAAACTCTTAATAAGTACGATTTGAAAGCTATGCTTTCTGATCATGGGGTTACTTTATTGGGCGCTGGAATGGATGAGGCTCCAATGGCATATAAGGATATTCATACCGTTATGGAAGCACAACGTGATTTAGTAGATACAATTGCTACATTTCATCCTAAAATTGTACGAATGGCAGATGACGGTTCTAAAGAAGATTAGATCATAAAATAATCCGCATCATAAAGGCACAGTATCCGTACGGTGCTTTTTCTTTTTTAGCAGTTTCTCCTTGGTTGTTCACTGCTATAATGCTCGATTTATTTAAATCAAGTAAACCTTTCTTTGACGCCGATACATTAATCCCTTATTTCGGCAATTAGTTTGTAAAGGGTAAAGCCATGATTATCTTATTGAAAAGCGTGCATCAGAGTACATGGATATTTTGTTTGTTCTAGGTTTTTCCGCGGGCAAAAACTTGATATGGTATCTACTAGATTGTCTTTGTAAACTTATCACATATAACGCGCAAATAAGACATCATATGACGCTAGTAAAAAGCAAAGTCAGTTTTCTGACATGATCATTTCGTCCCTTCGTTAAAGAATATGTAAAGTCCATCTTTTCCTGCAACGATTACATCTTGGCGACCTGTCCCTTTTAAATCGGCTAGGGAGAAATAGATACCTGCGCCTTTCCCTTCACCAACAGGACCATAGCTGATGATATCCTTTGTGAAAGATTCACCATTCCATTTAAAATAATATAAACCATAGGGGTCATTAGCACCTGGATCACCGCCATTGTGTGCTCTGAAGCGTTTTCCTGTTACCAATTCCATTTCCCCATCTCCATCTATATCAACCCATTCCATTGTATGATATTGCGAATTATTTGCATCGATAACGTGTTTTTTCCATGATCGCTTTCCTTTGCTAGATGTCTGTTGCTCATACCAATCTAAACCATATCCATGCGCTTGTCCAACAATCAGATCATTTAATCCATCCTTATTAATGTCAACAATTAAAACAGGAATACTCGCATGTCCAAAGTCAAAATCTTCATGTAGTATCCATTTTCCATTGGGTTGATTTGGAGCTTCGAGCCAACCCTTATCTATAACGATATCGATGCGTTTATCGCCATTAATATCTCCAAATCCAAGTCCATGCCCATGAGTCGGGGCAACGTCAACTTTTGTAAATTGTGCATCTGAATTATTACTTGTATTTGCTTGTAGCTTATAATATTTTAAAGGTTGATTCGGCGTGTTAGGGATAATCTCAACAATTCCATCTCCATCTAAATCAAAACCACGTGCTGTCTCGATATTGCCGGTTTTATCAATAACATGTCGTTTCCATGCTTTATTGTTTCCGGGGTTCTCTAGCCAATAGAGTGTGGCCTCAAACCAGCCGCCAGTAACAATGTCAATCTTTCCATCTTTATTCACATCTAAGAGAATGGTAGAGAAGTCATCCCAATATTCCTGAACGCGATTGATCTCCGCAATGAAATGACGTTGCACAAAGTGAGGACCTTCATACCAAAAAGCACCAGAGACTAAGTCTGGATGTCCATCATTATTTATATCGGCAACTCCAACAGATTCATAGGTCTCCGACGAGACTTTCATCTTACGGAATTCAACAGGTCCAACGGGAGACGATGGATTCTTTGTTTGTGCATGGCTGGTAAACACGCACGCAAGTGCATAGGTTAGTAAAATGGTTAGGCGCATAATACAAGTTAATAAGACACAGTTGTTTAACTGTCATGGGGTGTCATGCTAGATTTACGCGTTCATACGTTTATTGGAATTGCTCATTTGCTGTATGCATTAATCATATGCCCTAGCGATTTGGCTTAGCACATTCAATGAACATATAGTACTGTTTTATCTACTTGTATTTGTTTTTTACAATTTATCCAATTAGATTAGTAAATATTAACCAAATCACATCTCGAAAAACATGATGAATAATAATTAACGCAATTCATCATACATTATAATCAATTACCGTGAACGTAAACGATGTTAAGGAGGTGAACGTAATTTTATGGATAGACGAACGTTTATTGAGCACTGTAGCTATATGCTCGCAGTTTCTCAAACAAGCCTCTTGAACAGATCAACGAATAAACTAAAACCTATGTTTAATCAACTATCAGTCTCTAAGGTTCATGCAGTTATCGAAAAGGAAAAGCTGCGATTTCCCTTTGGATTTAAAGGAGCATACCTCACCGAGTTATGGCAAGCTATAGCATACGTGGAGGATGCTGACGGCCATTACGGCGTAGGGATGGGTACACAAAGCGTATTGTATGCCGATGCGGAGGCATTTGCGTCAACGGATGAAGCTACGGGAAATACATGGATGTTTGAAGTAAGTAAAGCCGCATTAGCCTGGTTGTGTGATAAAAAGTTTTCTAATCCTGTAGAAGCAATGGATCAACTTGTTCCTTATTTGGAGGGAAAAGGCAAACATATTACTGGACGTGCAGCTTTGCACATCAATTTTATCTTCAATGCGCTAGTCTCTGTAGACAACGCTCTGTGGATGTTATATGGAAATAAGCGGGGAGTGAAGAGTTTTCAACAGCTAATACCTGAGAAATACCGTGAGGCCTTCGCAAACCAGAATCGCGAAGTTGCGGTCATGTTTCAAATTTCTTACAGTATGCCGCTACAAGAAATTGCCAATGCTGTTGACCAAGGATACTATGTGTTTAAAATCAAAACAGGAAGTCCCGGAAATCAGCAGGAAATGTTGAATCAAGATAAGGCGCGCTTAAAGGTAATACATGATGTTATCAATGAAAGGCTGGCCGCTTCCAATTCCAAGATCCCGATCTATTACACAATGGATGCTAACGGCCGATACGAACGCAAAAAAGATCTTATTAATTATCTGGATTATGCAAAAGAGATTGGTGCTTTTGAGCGCATTCTGTTGTATGAAGAGCCCTTTGTTGAGGCCAATCAAGAGCGCGTCGAAGATTTAGGCGTATTGGTCGGGGCCGATGAAAGTATACATAGCGAACAGGATGCCTATCGAAAAATTGAACTAGGATACAATGCTTTTATCTTAAAGGGCATTGCTAAAACACTCAGTTTAACGATGAAAATCGCAAAAATTGCACATGAAAATAAAATTCCTTGTCTATGTTCTGACTTGACCGTAAATCCCGTTCTGATGGAATGGAATAAGATGATTGCGGCGAGCCTCACACCATTCCCCATTCTCGGGACAGGCTTGATGGAGACCAATGGTGATATGAACTATCAAAAATGGGAAGATATGAAACTTCGACATCCTTATCCTGATGCGGAATGGACGAAAGTAAAAGCAGGTAAATATTATCTAAATCAAGATTTCTTTGATCGAATGGGAGGGATACTCACCGTTTCCGATCATTATAAGCAATTGTTGCACATCAAATAAATTAGAAAACATTGAATCCTAAACCGAATCATGTATAAAAAAGTAAGTTTAAGTATTATCGCTTGCTTAGTCATATTACTCTTAGGTAGTAATAAATGTTTAAGTCAAGCGAAGCGGGTGCCTGCTAAAGAAATTAAGATGACGGTACTTCCCGGGCTTAGATTTGATGTCCCGAGGTTTCATGTGCAACCTGGACAACAAGTTCATATCAATTTCGAAAATACAGATGATATGGACCATAATCTACTGGTCCTAAAGCCTGGAACGCGAGAACAGATTGTTAATCTTGCAGCAAAATTAGGCGCGCAAGGTATGGCAAAGTCTTACGTGCCGGAGAGCTCATCAATTCTTTGGCATACAAAAATATTGCATGGCGGACAAAAAGAACGGCTGTCTTTTACGGCTCCAAAGGAAGAGGGTATCTATCCTTATGTCTGTACATTCCCAGGGCATGGGCATGTAATGTATGGCGCAATGTACGTCAGCAAAGTTGAGAAATTACCAGAATTAGCGCATGATCCTAACATCCCAAAACAGAGCAGCCACAGTGATCACCAACAGCATCAGCATAAAAATCATCCCTATGAATTAGTCCCTCCATATTATTATCGGCTCTATATTGAAGGAGCGAGTCCAGCAGCAATTGCAGTTCACCTACCAGGTCAACTTTCTTATTGCTGGGATGCATCGTTATCCGACCTGAGGTTTCTGTGGAAAGGTGAATTTGTTGATAATGCCGCGTTGTGGAAGGGACATAAAGATGCGAAAGCAAAGATTTTAGGAGACATCTTCTACCAAGAGAAGCGACTTCCTAGCCTTTCTCTCCTTGGCGTAAATAGTATTGTCAAGCGAAAATTTAAAGGCTATAAGGTGTTAAAAGATAAATATCTAGAGTTTCATTATCAGTTGAACGAATTAGACATCTACGAAACGATTAGAGAAACGCCCGATCGAAAGGGGATTGTACGCTCTTTTCGAATTCCTAAATTAAGTTCGGATTTACAATTCAACTATACCAAAACAGACGGAGTGCAATGTTTCTTTAAAGGGAAGCCACTAACGACAGAGACCTTAAAATTAAGCTCTTCGGAAGGACGAGTTTTTAGTGTAGAATATAAAATTAACAAATAATGAAATCGTTATACTATTATCTTCTATGTGTGACTACACTATTGGCTTCATGTGGAGAAAACTATTCTGATGAAAGCGAAGTTTACTATATTGACTCTATCAGCACACCAGAGGGCCTAACGGCAGAAGTCGCAGCGTTAGACGCCATGCCTGACGGACGTATTGTTGCGAGCTTTATGCGAGGAGAAATTATGATCTATAATCCCCAAACAAAAGAGTGGAAATTGTTCGCTTCCGGACTCCATGAACCCTTAGGGATCAAAGTGATTAATGATAAAGAAATGCTGGTGATGCAACTGCCAGAATTGACCCTGCTTAAAGATACCGATGCTGATGGGCTTGCCGACGAATTTCAGACAGTTTATGACGGGTTTGGGATGACAGGTAATTACCATGAATTTACGTATGGACCTGTTGAAGATAAGAACGGGAATCTGTATATCGCTTTAAATTCATCGTCTTCTGGCGGGGGAATATCAAATGAATTGCGTGGCGATACCTTGATGATTGGTAAATCCAAAACGGATATTGCCATGTTCTCCGTAGTTCCATACAGAGGCTGGGTGATGAAGATAGATAAACAACTTAATGTTACGCCATTCGCTTCGGGATTTCGCTCACCAAATGGAATAGCGCTAGACGCCAAGGATAGGCTGTACGTCACAGAAAATCAAGGAGACTGGGTAGCATCGAGTCCACTCTATCATGTAGAAGAAGGAAAGCATTATGGTCATCCTGCAAGTTTAGTGTGGTCAAAGGGCTGGGATAGCGGAAATCCGTTTGAGCTTTCAGTCGACCAGTTGGATTCCATGCGTGTAAAGCCGACAATCATATTTCCTCATAATTTACTAGCGAATTCACCTACGCAACCTATACTGATTAAAAACAA
Source organism: Sphingobacteruim zhuxiongii (assembly GCF_009557615.1). Classification (NCBI taxonomy): domain Bacteria; kingdom Pseudomonadati; phylum Bacteroidota; class Sphingobacteriia; order Sphingobacteriales; family Sphingobacteriaceae; genus Sphingobacterium; species Sphingobacterium zhuxiongii. The sequence goes on along the minus strand of NZ_CP045652.1, from coordinate 3,909,823 downwards.
CCAGAAATTGAAGGATTTCGAAGGGCAGTTTATTATCGGCGAGATGAGTAGTGAACGCTTGGTTCGGGTGATGCTTGAAGAAGTTAATGGTGTAATGCAAGGGGCGGCAACTATTTTTATTGAAGGAAATGGTTTAAGGAAAGGTAACAATAGGTTAGTTTTTTCTCCAAACGGAGACTTATGGATTGGGCAAGCTGATCATGGCTGGCTCGGTGATCGCGGAATACAGCGGATACGATTTACGGGAAAGCCAGCATTCGACGTCAAAGATGTAAAGATAAAGAAAGATGGGTTTGAACTCAATTTTACACAGGAGGTCGCTGAGGAAGCTGTATTGCCGATTGACAGCTTAGTAAAAATTAGACGATACAAATACCATTACCATAAAAAATATGGATCCGATCAAATCGATGTTGCCGCGATTCCAATTGAAAAAGCAGATTGGTCAAATTCAAGACGAAAATTAAATCTGAAATTAGATCAGTTGGAGAAAGGCTATGTTTATGAAATAGCACTTGACAAATTGAATAATGAGGGATTGAAAGATTCTATACAAAATAAATTAATCATGTATACGGTCAAAGAGCTTCCTCATTGATATTGGAAGAAGGTAGTTTCAGTTTTTCATTGAGGCAATTTCATGCTGCGGTTAATAGGAAAATTTGGGTTATCAACTGCGAACAGTCGTATAATCGAATCTGTAAACAATTCTCAAAATTAAGTGACTTCTGAGTGCTTTACATTTAATACGGTCAATTTAGGAAGATAGAAATTCTGGTTGTTAATATTAAGTTAATATTCAGTATGTTTTTTTTATTTTCAAGCTAATAGATTGACTTAGATTTTGAACATACTGCTTTCGATAATCATGGACTTTCTTCGAAGCATTCTCGAACCATTCTCGAAGCAGGCTTATGCCATTCTTGGGGTTGAACTATTATTAATCTAGCGAATGACGCGAATTTGTTAACAATTTTGAATGTTGTTTTTTGTAATTCGACTTTCTTAAATGACCTAGATTTTTATAGGTAATCTAGCTCTAAGTTGTGAAATAGAATTTTTGGTAATGAGCGTATAATTTCTTAGTTTTATTTCTTATCAGGAAATACCAATTGTATTGAAGCCTTTGATTCAGATACGTAATAGAAGCTGCCGCTGCAAATTTGTATTTAGCAAGGGCTTTTTCTTGTTAACGGCCATCTTCTACTTTGTTTCCGTTTGCTATGGACAAGAAAGAGCGTTAATGTCAAATGGAGACAGTACTCGAATTCCATTTACTAAATTCTCACATCACTTTTCTGCAGAGGTCCGTTCGGCTTATGTTTTTCCTACATCACCCTTTTATAAGAGTGAGATTGCAAATGATGCCCTTACAAAGCAAGCAATTGCTGGGCATGTGCGGTATTCTTTTGCGCTCCCAAAAGGAAGCCTAGGGAATCAGATATTTTCCAAGACCCAGCAAGGAATTGGGGTGGCGGTTTTCAGTTTTGGAAACGATCGAGAATTAGGAACTCCAATTGCGAGTTATCTATTTCAAAATGCCGAAATATTAAGACTTAGTAAACTAAGTTCGCTGCATTATGAATGGAATTTTGGGCTCTCCAGTGGTTGGCGACCCTATAATCCCGTTAGTAATCCTATGAATATGGTCATGGGATCTAAGGTCAATGCATATATTAACTTGGGCTTATTTTTTAAATGGCGTCTAAATAAGCAATGGAATATGATGACCGGAGCAGATTTTACACATTTCTCGAATGGTAATACAGAATATCCTAATGCGGGGCTAAATATGATTGGTGCGAAGCTCGGATTGGCTTATAATCTAACAGAGCATCGCCCGAAAGAGGGAGAAATTGTGGAAACAGCACTTGTACCCTCTTTCCCAAGACATGTAAGTTATGATTTCGTTTTGTTCGGATCCTGGCGTAGAAAAGGGATAGAATTTGGAAATACCCAAGTGGCGTCTCCAGACAAATACCCCGTTGTTGGTGCATATTTTGCGCCGATGTACAATTTAGGGTATAGAATGCGTGCGGGTGTTTCCATCGATATGCTCTATGATGGCAGTGGGAATGTCTACACTGAGGATTATATTGTTGGAACAGAACAGCCGTTTTATAAACCACATTGGAAAGAACAACTTGCGCTTGGTTTGTCTGGTAGAGCAGATTTCACGATGCCAATTTTTACCATAAGCGTTGGCATTGGTACGCATATTCTTCATCGCGGCGGCGATTTTAGCGGTACATATCAGAGTTTAGCGCTTAAAACGAAGGTCACGCGCAGTACCTTTCTACATATTGGCTATAGTATTAAAGATTTTAGAGATCCCAATTATCTCATGTTGGGCATTGGTTATCGTTTCAATAATAAAACTCCGCTTCTAGTCAATTTTTAATTAGTTCAATATTTTATTTGTGTTACCTTTTTGTGAATTAGATTTCTTTAGGCGAAATATTGCGTATATTTAGGCGCATTATATTTTTCGTTATGAGCCGTGTTTCTTGTTGTGTTTTCTTTCTGATTACTGGTTTGTGTCTGTTTGTTAATTCTTCTTGTAGTAAGGATGATAAGGTCCGTTCCGTTATTACAGCTAAAGAGGTTATGATTTACAAGCTTGAAAAAATCGAAATCGTTGAGAGCAAGCTCTTCGTTGGTTCAAAAGATGGTGGGGTTGAAGAACGGCTTAAGCGCCCTGTTCGCGATTATTTATGGGTTAAATTGGGTGGGATAAATGCAATAGAGTCTCGTGCTAAAGATTCGTTGAGGGTATTTAAAGATGTCCTGACAGAATATCCTGAGCAATACGAGGCTAACAAATTTCAATTTAAAGTCGGACAAAGTGATTCTTTATTTCGGTGGAATATCTATGCTAATTTTTGGCAGTACTATGGTAGATTTCCGTCTGATCGACAACATATTTATTATGAGCGTAATTTTTCGACTTTGCATAAGAAACGTCCAAATATCTCCTTCGATTTAAGCGACGATAGTGAGGGATATGCGAGTAAGGATGATTTCTTCTGGGGTAATGAATATCATTTTCCAACGATTAAACATATGACAGAGAAAACGGATACCGTCATGTACTGCAATGTGCGTTATGTCTACAAAAAGGTAAAAAATTAAGGGGTTTTTCAGAACACTAGTAATAATTCCTGATATTTAATATTAATTTTTCGTTAGTTATTTAATACTTTTAACTTTTATCGAGAATAAGTCTTAATTTTATCCAATATTAATAATCGACTAGGAAATGACCAATATTAAAGAACGTGTTCTCCATATCGCAGAGGTAAAAGGAATCTCAAAAATTGAATTTTTTCGAGATTTGGGGCTATCCTACGCTAATTTCAAAGGTATTCAAAAAACATCTGCATTAGGTTCTGACGCGGTGGCTAGTATTTTAGCTTCACACTCGGATATTGATCCAGAATGGTTATTGAATGGCGCTGGTGGGATGTTTCGTGGAAGCACTGCAGACGCAGATCATCAAGCCTTAACGCTGCCATCGAAAATTGACGAAATTGAACAAAGTAATGCGGTCATTGAAGCCTTAGAAAAGGTTATTTCGGCGCAACAGACAACGATAAATTCTCAGGAAATGACAATCAATGCGTTGAACAAATATATTGAAGCCATGGGAAAGAAAAAAGGAAAGAAGAAGAAGGGATAGTAGAAAGAGATTTAAAATATTTAAAAGCCAGATTCTCCTCAGATGATCTGGCTTTTTTATTTTACTCATATTTTTTGAGTACTTTAGGTTAATGAGTTTAAGACATCAAATTTGTTTAATCCTATTTGGACTTTTCTTTTTTGTACAGCTAGCAAATGGACAGGAGAAGATTGATCGATGGGAAAGCTTTTATAACAAAGATAGTACTGCAGTAGGTTTTAAAGACCAGCATGGTCAAATCCGCTTGGATTCGATTTATCTGCCATATTTGAATGTTGCTAGAAGTTTTGAAAGTATTATGACGATTGGAAAGGCAGATGGAGATATCTGGGACGGATATTTCTTAACAAAGTCTGGGAACATCGTTGGACATGATAGTATATATTTTTTTGATAATACACCCGATTGTGAAAATGAAGGATTTATCAGATTTAGGGATAAGAAAAGTGATAAAGTAGGGATTTTTAATTCCCGTGGTGAGATTCAGATACCTGCTGAGTACGATGGACTAACGAAAGTTAGGAACGGATTGATCATCGGATTGAAAGGGGCAAAAAAAAGGTACCTCAAGGATAATCAAGGGAATCAAACTGATGAACATTATGTTTGGGAGGCAGGGCAGGAGGTATTGATCGACACGCTGAATCAAGTACTTGTTGAACGGTTTCCTTATAATGACGATCTAAATTATTATAGCGTTTCGATTAGTGAAGAACCTTCTGCTGATCCGACAAGGAATTCGTTTAAAGGGGTCAATGGAAAATATTATAGTTTTATAAATTATGAGTTAGAACTCGAACAGCAAATTGCAACCTTACTAAGCACGGGGCTAAGCCCGGAAAAGTTAGCGAGTTTCTGTTTTGAGGAAGTTACATATTCGGATGATAAGTTAGGGTGGATTGCCCTTCCAAAGGAAGAATTTGTTTACCGTTTTTATCAAGCTGTTCAGAAGGAATTACAGAAATTAACGGCAAATCGTGATCAATGTTTTTTTACGCTTGATGGCTTAAATCCATTTATTTTTGAATCGGCTTTATACAAAGAATATTATGATCCTTGTGGATTTTCCAATGATTGGAAATATCCTTCCGTTAATTTCGTGATTAATCAGTCCAAGGATTTTTCTAAGCGGCAAACTCACTTACATTTTTTAAGAACGAAAGAGGGATTTAAGCTAATCATGGTTAGTTTGTAAACTCGTTATTATATTATGCAGATACGAAGAGGAGAGCTTAAAGATGCAGAGACGATTGCAACGCATCTTTTGTTGGCTATGGAAGATATCGTCTATCAATTTATTGGAGAGAAAAATTATGATGAAGCTTATCGCTTTCTATCAACATTGGTGAAACATCAAGGGAATCAATATTCTTATGATAATAACTGGGTTCTAGTAGAGCATAGCCAGATTATCGGCACTGCTTTAGTTTACGATGGCGGGAGATTGGAAGAGCTACGTGCACCGGTTGGTCGATTAATTAAGGATGCTTATGAGTTAGACTTTAATCCAGAGGATGAAACGCAAGCCGGAGAATATTATATTGATTGTCTTGCCGTAGATCCGAATCAACAAGGAAGAGGTATTGGAACTACGATTCTGAACTTCCTAATTGATGAATATGTGCATAAAGGGGGTAATGTGCTTGGTTTATTAGTTGATGAATCGAACCCTAGTGCGAAAAAGTTATACGAGCGATTAGGTTTTCTGACCGTTACTGAAAAAGCATTGCTAGGGAAGAGAATGTTTCATATGCAGTTGTCGCATAGGCATTAAACAAAGCCTGTTTGTATAGCATAACCTATAATACTATATTGTTTTCGACATTTCCTTTTAATGGATCAAAGTCGATTTTATCGAAAATCGAGCGGATTACAAACTTTGAAAGGCTAAAGCTGTTATATTGCCATAGTTTATGAAAGAAGAAATTGTCAAGTTAGTTGCTGTAAATAAAATTTATAAAACTGGCGATACGAGCATCACTGCGCTCGATAAGACAGATATCGGTTTTAATAGTGGCGAGCTTACGTTAATTATGGGCCCATCCGGCAGTGGGAAAACTACCCTATTATCAATATTAGGTTTTGTCATTTATCCGACATCGGGTTCTGTATTTTATAAGGGCTCGGCGGTAACCCAGTTAAAAGAAAATGCTTTGGCAGACTTGCGATTGAAGGAGATAGGCTTTGTTTTCCAGCACTTTAACCTTATTGAGCCGTTAACGGCATTAGAAAACGTCATGCAACCACTAATTCTTCAAGGTCTTTCTTCTTCACAGGCTTCAGAGAAGGCAAAAAGGGCTTTAGATGAGGTCGGATTAGCAGACCGTTATAAGAATTTGCCGAAGAAATTAAGTGGAGGGCAAAAGCAACGTGTTTCTATTGCACGCGCACTTGTTACTGAACCCGCAATGATTCTGTGTGATGAACCAACAGCATCCTTAGATGCAAAGAGCGCAGAGACAATAATGAATGAACTAAAAGCTTTAGCGAATTCCGGAAAGGCTGTAATTATTGTAACTCACGATTTGCGACTTAGAAAATTTGCTGATCGCGTGATTTTTGTTGAAGAAGGGATTGTATCCAATACGATTAAAAATGAAGAAGACTATAAATAGGATCTTATCTAGTTTCCCAATAATATTGCTATTACTTGCTTCTTATTCCTGCACGAATAAGAAAGAAGAAAAGCAGCAATCAAATGCGCAAATCTTGGAAGCTGTCAAAGAAATTAAGGCAATAGGTAAAGTTGTGAGTGCTAAAGATTGGACTGTCATCTCTTCCAATATCTCTGCGCGAATAAAACAATTGTATGTTCAAGAAGGTGATACTTTAGGAGTCGGGCAGCTGATCATGCAATTGGAGCCGGGTAATGCTGACTTGGATGTAGAACAGGCGCAAGCCGAGTTGAATAGCTTGACGAAAGAAAATAATACGCTTCGTGCTGACATTGAAAAGGCGCAGATTTATGCGAATGAGTTAAAGGAAAAATACGAGGTCTCCAAGCGTCTTTTTGATCAAGAGGCCGAGACTAGAGAGCATTTGAATACTGATCGCTCCAATTGGCAACAGCAGGAATTGACCGTTCGTGGCTTGCGTCAAAAACTTCAGGCGCAGCAAGCCAGGGCGAATGAGCAAAAGATTCAAATTCAAAAGGTCAAGAATGAAAAAACTGATTTTGAGATAAGGGCGGCTTCCTCGGGGATATTGACAGATTTGAACGCTAAATTAGGGCAGAGTATACAAAGCGCTATGGAATTGGGTAAAATAATCGATGTTGAACAGACCATGATTGAAGCAGAAATTGATGAGCTCTTTGTGAATGATGTTCAGCTGAATCAGTCAGTTTTAATATTTCCGGTCGGTCGTAAAGATCATGCTGCAAAGGGGCATATTTCATATTTGAGTCCTGTCTTATCCGAGAAGTCTATACTCTATGAAACGGCAAATGAAGGCCAGGATCGTCGGGTAAGGAGAGTAAAGATAACTGTAGATGAAGGGAGTAAACTGACGATCAATTCGAAGGTGGATTGCACGATAAAAATACGGTAAATGTTAAAATTGGCCTTTAAATTTATTCGATTCGACCGCGCTAAAAGTGTTGGAATTATTGTCGCGATAGTGATTAGTATTTTCCTTATTGGCCAACAATTAGGCCTATTATTTTTTTTAATGGGGTTAATGGGCAATTTAGTAGGCAACGCTCCAATTCAGGAAAACGAACTGTGGATTATTGAAGCACAGAGCAATAATATCAATGCCGTCAATAGTATTGATCAACGGCTAGTCCAAGAAATAGGGAGTCTTCCTGCGGTCGACATAGCTTACCCTGTTGTATTAGCACCTGCACAGGCGACTTTTCTAGATGGGAAAACCGCTGCAGTGACTTTAGTTGGTGCTAGTGCACCGGAATTTGTCATGGGGCCAAATGCCGATCGCATTTTGCAAGGGGATCAACATTCTTTAATGCAGCCAAATGCTGTCTCTGCGGAAATATTTAGTGCTAAAACTTGGAATACGGAATTACAGGTTGGTAAAGCAATTGAGTTGAATGGGAAAGGAGCAACCATCAGTTTACTTACAAAAAATGCGCAAGCTTTTGGTGCTAGTTTAATGTATACATCCTTAGATAATGCTCGAATACTGGGAAATGCGGATCCGTCAAAAGTGAGTATTGTGATCGCTAAGTTGCGTGAGGGAGCTGATAAAGAACAATTAAGAACAGATATTCAGCAACTGTTCCCACATTTGCAGGCTTGGGATCCCCAGAAACTACAAAGTTCTACGGTAAAGGAGATCTTGATTAGTTCTAACATGGGGATGAGTTTTGGGACATTAGTCCTATTTGCTATGATTAGCGGTTTCTTCATTATCGGATTGACATTGTATTCATCGGCTTTAGATCGAATTAAGGACTATGGGACACTTAAAGCTATTGGCGCAAAGAAAGGTTATGTCAATAAACTTATTGTAGCACAAGCGTTCCTATACGCTATTATAGGATACATAATTGCATTATTATTATTGTTTGGTTTTAAATTTGGCGTTGCGAGCTCAGGCCTTGTTATTCATATTTCTGTAGGTTTTGCGCTGTTTTTATTATTTCTTACTTTGCTAATTTCCATTGGAGGTTCGTTATTTGCCGTTCGTAGGATTTCTAAGCTTGAACCTGCCTCCGTATTTTGATATGAGAAAGATTTTGTTTTATATGTGCTGTTTAATGCCGGTATTAGGCTATACTCAATCTTTGAGTGTCGAGCAGTTGTGGGCTGAGATGACAAAAGGGAATGCTTATCAACAAAAACAAATCGAGAAATCAATAAAAAATGAAGATTTGCAGGAACTCCGTTCTAATCGAATTCCTGTGTTCTATCTCGATGCGAATCTGCAACGAAACCTTATTATTCCAACAACACCTGTTCCAGCTATCGCCTTTGATCCGACAGCGGCGGATGGAGCCATCATTCCACTCAAATTTGCTACAAAATGGTCTTCTAAAGTTGGTGTACAGATGGAATGGGATCTTTTTGACCCAAAACGAGGAATTCAGGAGCAGCAGAAAAGGTTGGATATCGACAGGGCAAGCATTAATTTAGAAAAACAGGTTCAAGAATGGAAAATAGATGCGACGTTAGCATACGCAGCAGTTGTGTTGGCGACCGAGCAATATGCGTTGGCGGTTGAAGATTCTATTAGCTATCAAAAAATATTGACCATTGTCAAAAAACGTTATGATGAAGGAAGAGAAGGGGGGACAGAATATGTTCAAGCTCAGCAAGAGTTAGAGCGTAGGCGAATTAATTTATATGAAGCCTGGTCAGTGTTGGTTGATTCGGATTTAGAGCTCCGTCGTTTTGTAAACTTAGATAGTACCAAAGTGCTGAGTTCAAATATGAATGATATCGGCTCATTTGCGCATGCATTACGAGTGAACAACTATGAGCTAGAAACGCTGCAACTAGATCAACAAATGAATGAGTTGCAGCAGCGAGAATTAAAGAAAGGTCTATTGCCAACGGTAAAGGTTAACGCGTATCTGGGTGAGCAGTTTTATAGCAATGAATTTCGCTTAGACCGAGGGGCAGATTGGTTTGGGAATAGCTTTATCAATCTAGCGCTTAGAATTCCATTAAGTACCTATCTTTCAATACAGCCAAGTCTGCGTAAAAGTGCATTGAAACAACAATTAACGGAGCTTCAATTGGTTGAAGAACAGTATGATGATCAAATTAGGGGTCGTCAGAAAGCAGTTAAAATTGAAGCAGCAGTGAAGAAATTGGCCTCCTATCAAGCAATAGAGAAACTTTCGATCGAAAACAAGAGTATCAAAGAAAAGGAATTTGAAGCAGGTAGAATATTACTAGTTGAACTTTTACAATCTCATGCTGCATTTCAACAGGCAAAGCGTGAGCGTTGGCAAGCGTCTTATGATTTGTTGAAAATATCCTTAAAAACGGAATAGATCGATCCCGATCCGTAATAATAATTTCATATCCTGTTGTTTCCGTTATTTTTTCTTAATTTAAAGACGAGGTAGTTGCTTACTTATACTCGCTACTAGCCATTTTTTTTAAGAAACTAACTATATATATGTTCATCAGATTATTAGTCTTGGAATGGAAATCATTTTTCCGATCCGCGGGGTTTGGAAAAGGAATTGCCGTTAAATTACTTATGGGCTTTCTCGCGCTCTATTTTCTTACAGCATTTTTCTTATTTGGTGTGTCTCTATATCCTCTCTTAAAAAAATCATTCCCCGATCAGGAGCCAATCCAAATTGTAAATAAGTTCCTGCTAGTTTGGTTTTGCCTAAGTTTCGTTTTACGCCTGATTTTTCAAAATTTGCCTCTGATAAACAGCAAACCTTTGCTAATTCAAAATGTCAGTAGCGGTGCAATTGTTCACTACGCCCTTCTGAAAACTATTTATTCATTTTGGAACTTGTTGTTCTTGGTGGCTATTATTCCTTTCACTTTATTTACTTTAAAAGTCGGAGACTATAGTGGCATTCAAATGTTGGCTTGGTTTGTTGGCGTTGTTGGATGCGAATTCATCATAAATTATTTAAATCTATACGTATCGAAAAATTTCACTTCGAACTTTAAGAAGATAGTACCATTTTTACTATTGGTATTGGTTTTATATGCGTTGGAACATTTTGCTGTCTTTTCGGTTACGAATTTATTTGGCGCAATTCTGAATCTATTTTTATTATATCCGTTTATTGCTATTATCCCATTACTATTGGTCGCTCTAACCTATTTTATGTTATATAAAAATGTAGCACAGAACTTGTACTTAGACGCTTACCTACAACAAGAAAGGAAAGAATTTAAAACCTACGATTTGTCTTGGACAAATCGTTTTGGAGCAATTGCGCCATATTTACAATTGGATTTGAAACTCCTTTGGCGTGCGAAGCGTGCAAAGAATGTCTTAATCGTCTGTGTTGTTTTTCTCGGATATGGTCTTCTATTTTACGGTAATGATAAATTAAGTGGATCAAGTATGTTGATATTCGTAGGGGTTTTTCTATCGGGTATCTTCATTATTAATTTTGGACAGTTTGTGCCGGCCTGGGATAGCAGTTATTACCCACTACTGATGAGTCAAAATATGACCATGCGGCAGTATTTGGAATCGAAGGCTATTTTGATGTATGTATCGGTAGCAATTTTAGCCATATTGAGTACACCTTATCTGTACTTTGGGTGGGATATTTTTTGGATTAATATATCTTGTGCTGTTTATAATTTAGGCATCAATGTACCGTTGATTCTTTATTTTGGATCGATGAATCGAAAGCGTATAGATCTTGATAATGGAAGCGCTTTCAACTATCAAGGAATGGGTGTCGCTCAGTGGTTGGTGGGTATTCCACTGCTTTTGATTCCTATCGCCGTCTGGTCTGTAATGAAAGCTACTGTTGGGCTTGCTGCTGCAAATGCCGCACTGGTCGCAATCGGTGTAATAGGATTTTTGCTGAAAGGACCTCTATTAAACTACATTGCAACCCTTTATACTCGCAAGAAGTACATCATGTTAAAAGGCTTTAAGGAAGTAAATAATTAACGACAATCAATTGTATAACATAAGGTTATGATCGAGATAAAAGATTTGAGTAAGCATTACAATGGAGTTCAGGTGTTAAATATTCCTGAATTGAATATTAATGAAGGAGAGAGTATTGGATTAGTAGGGAATAACGGAGCCGGTAAAACAACCTTATTTAGCTTGATATTGGATTTAATACAGCCTGATTTTGGGAATGTTAAATTAAAAGGTATCCAAGTGCAGGGCGATGGAGGATGGAAGCAATTCACTACCGCATTTATTGATGAGAGTTTCTTGATCGGTTATTTGAGTCCGGGTGAATATTTTTATTTTCTCGGTGAACTTAGAGGTATGAATAAAGAGGATGTCGATCGATTTGTTTCGCAATTTGCAGAGTTTTTTAATGGAGAGGTTCTTAATCGGAAGGTTTATATCCGTGATTTATCAAAGGGTAACCAAAAGAAAGTAGGTATTATCGGTGCATTAATTGGTGAACCGGAATTGGTTATCTTGGATGAGCCATTTGCTAATTTGGATCCAACAACGCAGTTTCGCTTAAAAAGTTTACTTCTGAAATTGAAGAATGAGCATCGAGTTACGCTTCTCATCTCCAGTCATGACTTGTCGCATACGGTGGATACAGCTGACCGTATTATTGCTTTGAATAAAGGCATTATCGTCAAGGATTCGATCAAAACTGAAGAAACGCTAAGTGAATTAAATGCTTTTTTTGCAGTTGAGTGAGCATTATTGGAGTGAATTTAGTTTTCGGATAAAAAGATTTTGAGTTAAATAAAAAGGAGAGCCATTTTTGTATAAATGGCTCTCCTTTTTATTAAAAAACGTCAATGTAAGATTAGACCTTTTATCGTCTTTACTTACTTATGGTTTATAAATATTGTCCTCTTGTTTTACGTCAGCTAATCGCTGCGTTGGATCGATGATAACTTCTTTCACTTTTTTTGCAATGGATATCGTGTAGGTTGGTTTTGTCCAAAACCAATCGTCCAATACTGTTCGCTTGATGTTCTGGTATATATCAAACGACGTTTCTGCTTTTTTCTCGCCTCGCATCTCGCGTAAAGGGATATAAAATAATTCCTTGGATCCATCTTCATAAGTCACTAAAATATCTAGCGGCATTGCGAAGTCTGAATTGTTGCGGATGACAATGGCGTTTTCGGAAATATTTGATATTCCATAGTCAATTTTACGTGTCGTATTCAAGAAAAGATTGAAATACCATTTTAGGTTTATCCCAGATACCTCTTCGGCTGTGCGTTTAAAATCGTTTGGTGTTGGATGTTTGAATTTCCATTTATCGTAAAATGATAGAAACGTTTTGTGTAGGTTATCTTTCCCGATAATATATCCCAATTGTTCAGCCAATACAGCTCCTTTACTATAGGCTTCTGAACTGTAAGCAAAGTTTGTATTGTAGTAATCCGCCAATAAGCTCATTGGTTCTTCTTTGCCAGAAAGTGCCAAACGATAATAGGAATTATAAGCTGCTCCGATTGGATTTAAAGCACGAGCAGTTGGTCTTAGGAATAATTCTTGGTAGGCTAGATCTTCGATGTAGCTAGTAAATCCTTCATCGAACCATTCATCTACGGTTTCGTTTATGCCGAATAAGTGCTGATACCATGAATGGGCAGCTTCGTGAAAAATAACACCTACTAAACCTTTTAGGTCACGTCCTCCGGTCACCAAAGTGGCTGTACCATATTCCATACCACCGTCACCACCTTGTATAACTGTATAAGTTGGCCATGGATACGCTCCAAATTTCGTAGCTGTGAAGTCGAAGAATTCAGTTGCCATACCTAAGGCTGTCTTCCAATTCGAAGTCACTGTTTTATCTGTTGGAAGAAATACGGTATACACTGTAATTCCACCTTTCGACTTGGCAGAGTCTACGACAAATTTAGGGTCAGATGCCCATGCGAAGTCATGAATGTTATGTGCTTTATAGTGCCATGTTGCTTTATTTTTTTTCGCTTTGATCTTGGCATTTTTAAAGTAGCCCTTGACTTCCATTGGGTTTTGCAATTTGCCGGAGGAACCTACTACGTAGTCCTTGTCAATATGAATAGTAACATCGAAATTGCCAAAAGGAGCAACGAATTCTCGGCCTACGTATTCATCAAGATGCCATCCAAACTCATCAAAATGTGCCATTTTAGGATACCATTGTGTCATGGAAAAAGCAACACCTTCCGAAGAATTGCGTCCACTGCGACGGATTTGTTCCGGAACTTGTGCATCCCATGTTAAATCGAATGTCCCAGTACTGTTGTCTGCAATTGCGGTAGGCAATGTTACTTCTAAGATTGTTCCATCAATCTTGAAGCTTGCATCTTGTCCATTAAACTTAAGCGTTTTAATTTTTTGATACCCGATCTGTTGCGGTTTCAAAGTAGAAATTCTACTCTGCAGATTTGGTTTTTCCTTCGTACCCGTATTCTGCATCATACGGCGATCAGGATCTGGAATCACTTTTAATCGTTCATCCATCATACTACCCGGTTGAAAAGCATTAAAATAGAGATGGAAATAGACTTTATTCAATGACTGACCAGAATTATTGCTGTATTTCAAGGTCATCTTTCCTTCGTACTGGAAGGTTTTCTCGTTGACGTCAATATCCATTGTATAATCAACGCCTTGTTGCCAATAGCCTTTACGCTGTGCAAAACCTGCAAACGAAACTACTGATAAGAGTAAAACGGTTATAAAATATTTAAGTTTCATAACCCAAAAGTACAAAAATGTTTGATTGATTGATTCTGCCGGCTGTAGCGATATCGATACGTATTGGGTTTAGGCTATGATAAATTCAATCCCACGTTCTTTTAGCTGCATACTTAATTCTTCAAATTGATCCGTGTCTACAAATAGTTTGTTTCGCCAGATCCGATTCGGACTTGACTTTCCTTTTTTGTAGATCGCCAGAAGATTGCCTCCCGAACGCATATGGTTTTTGATATATTCGATTTGAGAGATGTTTATCTCCGTTGTTTTTCCTGATTTGTGAATAGTTAAAAGATCACCATCAATCGTCCAAAGAGATTCCTGGTAGCTTAACTTTGCCGCCAAGAACATGATTGCAGGAATACAAAATAAGAGAACAATAATTTTTATTATTTCACGGATATCAAAGTAAGACAGGGCAAATCCTGCTGCAAATAAGCCGCCGAGTAGAATCCAAATGAATTTTCCGCGATGTAAGGTGTGTATTTTATAGGTCATTCAGACTAGTAATTCTGTGAATTTTTTAATTCTTCTCCTTTAGGGTTAATATTAATCATTTCTTCCTCTCCAGTTTTTATAACTGAAGCTACACCATCAATAAATTGACCGGCAAAGCTATATTGAAAAGGAATAACGGTTTCTCCATTTCCATTTACATACCCGTAGCTTAAACCGTCTTTACTTGCAATAAATAGGTCGTCAATAAAGGATAGGAATAGATACTGATAATCTCCAATAATCAAAGATTGATCTTTTAGATTATAGACTTGCATATGCTGCCCGCTTAATACAACATAGTATTTTGAGTCGAATTGCATAATGCTTTCATAATTTGCAGGAACAACAACATGACCAGATTGATCAACCAATCCATACCTGTCTTCTGTAGAAAAGACTGCATAGTTGTCGATAAATGGGGCCAGTGAAGAGTAGCTTACGTTCCAGAGTGGTTTTCCATTTTTGCTCATTAAACCCGCTTTGCCTTCTTTGTTGTAAATGTATGCTTTGACAGTAGCGTCGTACAGCAGCTCATCATAACTTAATTCGACTAGTGGATTTGCATTAACGTCAATTATGCCACTTAAGTAATCTTCATTCACAACAATAAAGCAGCCGTCGATGTATTCACCAATTGAGGAATAAATGGGTTGTGTGATAATTTGTCCATCGGATGTTTTCAATCCGTAATTAAAAGTTGAGGAATCGTGATAGGCAATAAAACCTTCGCCAAGTTCGATATCACTAGATTCTTGTACGATTTCTATCTCCGTTGATTCTTCTTCTTGTGCGAAAGCACTCTGTCCCAATAAACAAAAGAGCGTTAAAGCGGTCGCTAATTTCATGTTGTCGTTAATTATTGCTCAAAAGTCCCTGTTTTTTTTGATTCTGCAAAAAGAGAATCGTGAATTTTATTAACAATGGAGTATAGATTGATTAACGGGTGATTCAGCCGTTTGGTTTGTATCAATAAGTATCGCTTTTTAGCAGTCTTATTCGATAGGAATAGAATAAAAAAGCATTGAACTGGAGGTTCAATGCTTTTTACTTTTGATAAATTATGATAGGTGGTTAGTATTCGTCTCTTACTAAAATTTTAACGTCTTCTCTGGATTGATCTTAGTGCCGTGGCTTAATAGCTCGTAATGTAAGTGTGGTCCAGTCGACCTTCCTGTGTTGCCTAAGCTTCCAATGGTTTGACCGGCTTCGACGCGTTGCCCCTCACGAACTTTTGTTCTTGAAAGGTGTGCATATCTCGTCTCCCAACCATTGCTGTGTTCAATTATGATCACTCGACCGTATTGCCCTTTGTATCCTGCATGAACTACTTTGCCAGCAGCGGTTGCTTTTATAGCCTCTCCTGTATTTCCTTTGATGTCAATACCAGAATGCATTTCTCTACCTTTATTGGTAAATGGGTTACGACGATAACCAAATTGGGATGTTATCTTTCCGTGATGAGGGATTCCAAGTGGAATACCTTCTAACTTCTTGTCCAGATTTTTTAACTCTTTTTTGTAAAATTTGGTTAACTCTTCTAAGTTTAATTCCTCCTCTACTGGACCACCAACGTTTTTAATTTTAGGGGCAATATCTTTTAACCCTCTTTTACGCATTTTGGTATTAATCTGGTTGAGTGTACTATCAATGGCGTCAAAGGATTTTTGGACTTGCTCCATACTCATTTGATTGGATGCTTCCTCGGTTGCAAGCGATTGTTTTGCCGCTTCTAGGGCTTTCACTTTTTGAGTTAACTCTTTTTCGTAACGCTCGCTGGTGTTTTTTGTTGCGAGATATACAATAGTACCGCAGGCTAGGCATATCAATATTACACCTAAGCCAAGAATTCGTTTCCAGTTTTTTACGATAAAAGTTGGAACTTGAATCTTGCGATCAGAATCTCCGTTGGCGTCTAGAATGACAACGGAAGTCTTTTGTTTAATCATAGTAATTACTTCTCTAAATACTGCTAGTCGAATTGCTAATTTATAGTAAGTCAAGTTTATTTAATGATTTTTTAACATTTAATAACTCCAGATGGATTGAATTTTAGAATAATTTTCATCTTTGTATCATGTCGTTTTCAGCACGTATCCTTGATTGGTATCAACAGCATAAAAGAGCTCTGCCATGGCGAGAAACTAAGAATCCTTATGTAATTTGGCTATCAGAGATTATTCTTCAACAAACAAGAGTTGAGCAAGGAACTCCATATTTTTTTCGATTTGTAGAGGAATATCCAAATGTAACAAAGTTCGCCGAAGCAGAAGAGGATAATATCTTGCGCTTGTGGCAAGGGTTGGGTTATTATTCACGTGCGCGAAATATGCATAAGGCTGCAAAACAAGTTGTTGATCTTTATGATGGCGTCTTTCCAACGCATTATAGTACGCTCTTATCGCTCCCTGGTATTGGCGAATACACTGCTGCTGCGATTGCGTCATTCTCCGAGAATCATGCGCATGCAGTATTAGATGGTAACGTCTTTCGAGTTCTTTCGCGATATTTTGGGATCGAAGAACCAATTAATTCTACCATTGGTAAGAAGTTGTTTTCGAAGCTTGCGGATGAATTATTAGATCAGCATCACCCAGGCGAGTACAATCAAGCGATGATGGATTTTGGAGCATTGCAATGTAAGCCAAAGAATCCCGATTGTAGTGTCTGCCCTTTGCGTGTCGACTGTGTCGCTTATGCAAATAGTTTGCAGGCGGAATTACCTAAGAAAATTAAAGGGAAGAAAAGTAGGGATCGATATTTTCATTACTTCATTATTGAACAAGATGGAAAAGTGTTAATGTCGCAACGTCCAGATGGAGATGTTTGGACAAATTTGTTTGAGTTTCCCATGTTAGAAACGGCGAACGCTCTTTCGATAGAGGACTTACAAATATCCAGCGAATTCTACGAACTATTTGGGAATTCAACGATTTATCCGATTGGTGGTTTACAAAAGCATGTGCTCAGTCATCAGAATATTTACGCAAGCTTCTATAGAATGGATTATTCCGGTGTTGATTTGCCGAAAAAAAACAGTTGGAATTATTATTTGTTGGGAAATTTAGATAAATTAGCTAAACATAAACTGATTAGCTCCTTCATTGAGCGACATTTTTAGTGCTAACTAATCCTAAATTATTGATTATTGTATGTCTGGAGTAAACAAAGTTATTTTAGTAGGACATTTGGGTAAGGACCCTGAAATCCGTTATCTGGAAGGGAATGTAAGTGTGGCAAGTTTTCCCTTGGCCACTTCCGAAACCTTTAGTAAAGACGGCAAGCGAATAGAGCAAACAGAGTGGCATAATATTGTCCTTTGGCGAGGCTTGGCAGACGTTGCTGTAAAATACCTGAGTAAAGGTAAGCTCGTCTATATCGAAGGAAAGTTGAGGACCAGATCCTATGAGGATAAAGAGGGGATCCGTCGATATACGACAGAAATTGTCGCTGAGAGTTTTAACCTTTTAGGTCGTCGATCAGATTTTGAACCGCAAAATCCACAAGGAACATCTACCAATGCCTCAACTGTGGAAGTTGAAAAAGAACAATCTGTTGATTTCACGGAGAATAATGATGATAATGATGGCTTGCCATTTTAACATTTGCCTAAATTAATTACCAAACCTTATCATAAACTTTTTAAAATTTGCTGTATCTTTGGCGCATGTTGCAAGATAAAATAACGCAGTATACCCAAGAGATTGAAGCATTTGCTCCAAGTTCAGTACAAGACGTGGAGGCATTCCGTCTTAAGTTTTTGGTGTCGAAGGGCATCGTCAAGAGTTTGTTCGAAGAATTCAAAACAGTTTCCTCGGAAGAGAAACGTGTATTGGGAAAAGTATTGAACGAGTTCAAGCAATTAGCAGAAAACAAGTTTCAAGAAGCTTCAGAGCAATTTGCGAGTCAAGCTGATAGTAGTCAAAATAAGAAAGAAGGCGATTTAACGCTTCCTGGTCAAGGTTTCACTTTAGGGTCGAGACATCCGTTGTCATTGGTTCGTAAGGAAATTGTAGAGATTTTCAAGAAATTAGGCTTCGTTGTTGCTGAAGGAAATGACATTGAAGATGATTGGCATAATTTCTCTGCATTAAACTTTGCGCCTGAACATCCAGCGCGCGATATGCAGGATACATTCTTTATTAAGAAACAGGATGGTAACGATGTTGTGTTGCGTACGCATACATCATCCGTACAAGTTCGACTAATGGAGCAAGGTCAGCCGCCGTTTCGTGCGATTATGCCTGGTCGTGTCTACCGCAATGAAGCGATTTCTGCTCGTGCACATTGTTTCTTCCATCAAGTGGAGGGATTGTATGTGGATGAGGAAGTCTCGTTTGCAGATTTAAAGCAGACACTTTACCATTTCGTCAAGGAACTTTATGGTGATGATACAAAAGTACGTTTCCGTCCTTCATACTTTCCATTTACGGAACCTTCTGCAGAGATGGATATCTCTTGTACAATTTGTAAAGGTGCCGGTTGTCAGATGTGTAAATATTCTGGCTGGGTAGAAATCCTAGGCTGTGGAATGGTTGATCCTAATGTGTTAGAAAACTGTGGGGTCGATAGTAAAAAATATTCTGGTTTTGCTTTCGGTATGGGTATCGAACGCATTACAAACCTTAAATACGAAATTCGGGATTTAAGGTTATTCTCTGAAAATGATGTTCGTTTCTTGTCTCAGTTTGAGACGGAAATCATTTAAGGAACGAAATACATATTCTATGTTGCTCCACTCATGAGCAACATAGAATTATAATCTTTAAACTAGTTAATGGAAGATAAAATAGTCATAGCAATAAAGAAGTCAGCACGCGAACTTTTTAGAAAGTATGGCTATAATAAAACTAGTGTAAATGAACTTGCGAAAAATGCTTGTATAGCTAAAGCTACCTTTTATAAATATTTTGCTAGTAAAGAGTTAATTCTGCATGCGGTCCTAATGGACTACATTGAAGAGAATGTATCCGATATCTTGAATAAACATGTCAACGAGAAGGATTTGGCGACTTTTTTAGCAAATACAATTTTGAAAGTAAGTCGTGTTACTTATACAGTCTGTAATGAATTTGTTGGTTGGGAGTTTCTTCGTGAGTCGGCGAACGCTCAAGAGTACTTAAAGATTCTTTCTGACGATTTGGAGTTCCTTTTGCTTCGTTCATTTATGCAGAATGAAACAATCAGTGCAACGATTCCTGAAGAACGTCTCACGTTCTTAATTAAGTGTAGTAAAAATATCGTCTTCTCCTTCGCATTTACAGCTGTTTCTGTGGGGGATGTTCGTAAAAATTTTATTTCATTTCAAAAAGATATGCTCCCATATTTGGTGGAGGCTACATTGCTTTAAATTATTGCGTTCTAACCGACGTAGTTGCGGTTTTGTCGAAAGATTTAAAACATACTTTTTTCCTATGATAAGTATGTAGCAAGCGGACAGTTTAAGCTTTCAAAAGTCGGCTTCTATTTCACCCCAAGTTCCAAAACATATTGACCCCTGTCTTGTCTTTTATAGGCAGTAAAAAATCTCATATCTAATCCGTATTTTTGCAGCCAATATGGGAAGAAGAATCGCTCAAGATAAAAAGTTTATATCCGATCTGTCAATTATTGATATTGCAGAAGAGGGAAAAGGTGTAGCTAAGCAAGATAATTTAGTTTATTTTATTGAGCGCGCTGTGCCAGGGGATGTGGTTGACGTGGAGTTAATGCGCAAGAAGAAGAGTTTTGTAGAAGGGCGTGTTACTGCAATTAAGCAAGCGTCGGAATATCGCGTAGATCCCTTTTGTTCTCATTTTGGAGTATGTGGAGGTTGTAAATGGCAACATATGACCTATGATGCACAGCTGAAGTTTAAGGAACAATATGTTGGTAATGCACTTTCCCGTATAGGTAAAGTTGATGTCTCCGATATGGAGCCAATTTTAGCTTCAGAACAAACTAGTTACTATCGTAATAAATTAGAGTATACTTTTTCTAATAAGCGTTGGTTAACAGATCTTGACGATGTGCAACCCGGTGATTCCATGGATGCCCTAGGGTTCCATGTGCCAGGACGCTTCGACAAGATTTTGACAGTTGATCATTGCTATCTTCAACAAGATCCTTCAAATGATTTACGTAATTCGATTTTTGAATTTGCGAAGGCGAATGAGATCTCATTCTATGACCTAAAACAACATGAAGGCGCCCTAAGAAATCTAATTATCCGAACTTCTTCTACTGGAGAATTGATGGTAATTGTTGTTTTTGCTTATCCTGAAGAAGAACAGGTTGATTTATTAATGAAATTTATTCAAGATAAATTCCCGAGTATTACTTCTTTACAATATATAATCAATCAAAAACGAAACGACACTATTTTTGACCAGGATATTGAGGTTTTCTCGGGTCGTGATTTTATATATGAAGAGATGGAAGGCTTAAAATTTAAAGTAGGTCCTAAGTCTTTTTATCAAACGAATTCACGTCAAGCTTATGAGTTGTATAAGATTACACGTGAATTTGCTGATTTACAAGGTGATGAGTTGGTTTATGACTTATATACTGGTGCAGGAACAATTGCAAATTTCGTTGCGAAGACTGCTAGAGAAGTTGTTGGAGTCGAGTATGTGCCAACAGCAATCGAAGATGCTAAGGTTAACTCGCAGATTAACGGTATTGTTAATACAAAGTTTTTTGCCGGTGATATGAAGGATGTTTTGACGAGTGATTTTGTTAAAGAACATGGAAAACCTGACGTTGTAATCACGGATCCTCCACGTGCAGGCATGCACGCTGATGTTGTAGAGCGTATATTGGAAATGGAAAGTGAAAAAGTTGTCTACGTGAGTTGTAATGCTGCAACGCAGGCACGCGACCTTGAAATGTTGCAAAGCAAGTATGAAGTTTCTCGTATCAAACCTGTGGATATGTTTCCGCATACGCAACACGTAGAAAATGTGGTCTTATTAAAGCTAAGAAAATAATGGATTTACAAGATTTGCTAAATAAGCAAGAAGGAGACAATCAAAGCCCAAAGGCAAAGAGTCCCTTAGTTAGCTTAAAAGCTGATTTAGATTTTTACAAAGAAGCTATTCAGGAAGTTGCGGTTGAATTAATGGCCGAAGGCTATACCCTATATCCTATTTTTGTTGCACATCAGCATGAGGTGGATTTGGGAGAAGTTATTTTAGATCGCGCTGAATTAAATACAGCTTGGACAGTTCATGCAAGTTCCTTAGAAGAGTTTATCGAGAAGGGCTTGATTGAGGAAGACAAGCGTGCTTATTTTGAAAAAAGCTTTAAGCCAGCAAATGAGTTTATGTGTCTGTTTGTAGTCGTTCCAGAAGGGGCTAATTTCGTGTTTTATCCCTATTAAGTGGATTCTTTTTTAAACTATTTAACATTTGCCAGTCTAAACTATTGCTACCTTTAGCATATTATATGTATAGAAAAATAAAAAATATTATCCTTTTAAGTGTATTGCTAAGCTTTGGTTGTGCGTTCTCCTTACGTGCGCAAGAGGCTGGATCGATTTCCGGTTTAGTGCTAGAAAAGGGGACGAGTTCAAGGATTGTCGATGTTAATATTAACAATTTAAAAAACGGGCAGTCAACTCGGACAAATGCTTATGGAGTATTTACCATTTTTGCATCTGTAGGTGATACATTATCTTTTAATAAAGTGGGGTTCGGGCCAACGAAGACCGTTGTTAGAACTTTAGAGGATATTTTAGTTGATCTTCAATCTGGCCTAACAATAGAGACCGTTATTGTAACTCGTAGTTCGAAAGAAGCTGAAATGCGCGGTTATTTGGACGAGTATAAAAAGAAGGGAGTTTACAACGGAGGCCATAATAAATTCGGAACTTATCTAGCGAGTCCTGCCACTGCACTTTATAATCTATTTGGGCAAGAAGCGAAGAATGCAAAGCGTTTTGAAAAATATATGAACCAAGAAGTGGAAGCAACTAAAGTGGATCGTATTTTCAACAGAACATTAGTTACTCAATTGACAAAATTAGAGGGCGATGATCTGCAGTCCTTCATGGATTTATATAGACCTTCCTACAGCACAGCGCAGCATTGGGGGCAATATGATATTATGACCTATATTACCAACTCATTTAAATCTTGGGATGCACAAGGGCGTCCAAAGTCTACGCGTCTTCCAAAGCTGGAAATCCCTGAGCAACAAAAATAAATAGCTGACAGTCAGCAGATTGAATATCGCTTGTTTAGTTGTTATTGACTTTGGCATTGGCTTTGCAAAATATCTGTTACTGAAACAAATTAGAAATATTAAGAATAAAATTAGTGGTTATGAAAATGAATAAAAGATTAGCGGTTTATGGATTGACAGTTGCGACTTCAGCGATGTTGTTTGCTAGCTGTTCAACTATTCAAAATACAAGTAGCACAACAAAAGGTGCTGTAGTTGGTACTGCTGCTGGTGGTGCTATTGGTGCATTAATTGGTGGCAAAGCTGGTAATACGGCAGTTGGTGCCATTGCTGGTGCTGTAATTGGTGGTGCGGCAGGTACATTGATTGGTAAGAAAATGGACAAACAAGCGAAAGAAATCGAGAATACGGTTGCTGGAGCTGAGGTTGAGCAAGTGGGTGAGGGTATTTTAGTAAAGTTTGATTCAGGAATCTTATTTGATTTCAACAGTACAGCGTTAAAATCTACTGCGAAAACCAACATTGCTAAATTAGTAGAAACATTAAACAAAGAACCAGATACTGAAATTCTTGTTTTAGGTCATACTGATAATGTAGGTACATTACAAGCAAACCAAAAGGTTTCTGATGGTCGTGCCGCGTCTGTGAAGTCATATGCAGTATCTCAGGGTATCGCGAGTGGCCGTATCAGAACAGAAGGTAAGAATTATTCAGAGCCAATTTCATCTAACGATACTGAAACTGGTAGAGCGGAAAACCGTCGTGTAGAGATTGTGATTGTTGCAAGTAAGAAAATGCAAGAACAAGCGAAACAAGAAGCCGGTCAATAAGCTTAATTGTTTCTCGAGATATTTTCGATCGAGCGAGCTAAAGTTAATTTTAGCTCGCTCGATCTTTTTTTTGTGGTTTCAGGGCTACATTATTAAGATTAAGTGATTCTTCTTTTTGCCACATTTGAGCTATGTCCATATTTTTACATTCAATTTATTTCCTTAAAAAAATGTATTTTACTCTGATTTCTAATTCGCAGTCTCTTCAAACCACATTGATGCTTGTAATTTGGATTCTAAATATTAACTAAAACTGTTTTGATGAAAAAGGTTTTTATTTCATTTGCTGATGATGCGATGGCGTATTCGTTGAAGCGAGTTGGGAAATTGGCAAGAGATACAGGTTTGTTTACTGATGTTATTTTGTATACACCCAATACTTTGCCGGAAGTAATTAAGGACTCTCCCTTGTTAAGTTATCGACGCGGTGCTGGTTATTGGGCCTGGAAACCGGCTATAATTTGGGAGACTTTACAAAAATTTGAAGAAGGAACTGTTGTTGTATATTCTGACGCTGGAAATACTATTTGTAAATCGGATCAGTGGGAGGAGTATTTTAAATTGCTTGATAAGTTTGATACAGTTTGTTTTGCATATAAAGATGTTATGCTTGAATGGGAGAAATTTGGTCAGTCTTCAACTAAAATTGGGTATTGGACAAAGCAGTCAACTCAAAATTTCTTTAAAGAGATTCTCAAAGATCAAGATTACGGTTTCAAATATAATAAAATCATGGGCGGTGTTTTTCTTGTTAGAGGCAAATCGAATGAATTTATTAGGCGTTGGCTATCTATCACATTGGAACATCCTGAACTAATAATTGATCCGACAGAAGAGGAAAAAAAAGCCGAGAGTGCAACTCTAGCCTATCATAAACACGACCAATCGATAATAACACCTCTAGCTCATCTTTATAAAGATAGTGTTTATATCATGCACGACAAGGCGGAGGATGATGGTAATAGTGCTTTTTTTGCGAGTCGCGTTCGAACTAAAACCAAAAACGATTATTATAAATTGGTCATGCGTAATAGCTTAAGGAAATTGTTGGGAGTCGACTTTTACAACACTTTGAAAAGCTCTATTTTGAAGAAAAAGCGTTAGCAAACATCACATAAAATGCTGTGTGGAAATTTGAAGATTTGTGGCGGGGCTATCCCTCATTTATCTCACTAATTTATTTGTTAAATTTTAGTCAACTGCTGACAAACTGTCATTTCTTTTCGTTTTTATTAGTAACTTTGTATTCTTTGAAAAATGACTATGCTAGAGTTATCACATACTACGAAAACACATGATGAGACGCGCCAAGGGGAAGCTTTGGAGTTGGTGCCTACTGGATTGTCGAATGGTCGTAAGCTTTATATAGAAAGCTACGGTTGCCAAATGAACTTTTCAGATAGTGAGATTGTTGCTTCAATTCTTATGGAAAAGGGATATGAAACAACTCGAGATTTTAGGGATGCGGATGTGGTTTTTATAAATACCTGTTCTATTCGCGAAAATGCAGAGACTCGCGTTCGTAATCGGTTGAAAGAGTTTGAGTCGGCCAAAGCTAAGAATCCAGGGATGGTTGTCGGTGTTTTAGGTTGTATGGCAGAGCGCTTGAAAGCAAAGTTCTTAGAAGAAGAGAAGTTGGTAGATGTAGTTGTTGGTCCAGATGCCTATCGGGATCTACCGAATCTAATTGAAAAAGTTGACGAGGGTGGGCGTGCAGTGAATGTATTGCTATCTCGTGAAGAGACATATGCCGATATTAGTCCTGTTCGTTTAAATTCAAATGGTATTTCTGCTTTCATTTCCATTATGCGTGGATGTGATAATATGTGTTCTTTCTGTGTAGTCCCTTTTACTAGAGGGAGAGAGCGAAGTAGAGATGTTGAATCAATTGTAAAGGAAGCACAGGGGTTATTCGATGCCGGTTATAAAGAAGTTACTTTATTGGGGCAAAATGTTGATTCTTATAAATATACTGCGCCAGTTTCGGAAGGTGAAACTCCTAAAGAAACTGTAAACTTTGCGCAATTATTGGCGCTCGTTGCTGACGTCAGTCCGGAACTTCGCGTTCGTTTTTCCACTTCTCACCCAAAAGATATCACAGACGAAGTTCTTCATACCATGTCTCGTTATGAGAATATTTGCAAGTACATTCATTTACCTGTTCAATCGGGGAATAGTAGAGTATTGGAGTTAATGAACAGAACATACGATAGAGAATGGTACATGGAAAGAGTTGATGCTATTCGTCGCATTATTCCTACTTGCGGCATCTCTACGGATGTGATTACCGGATTCTGTACAGAAACAGAGGAAGAGCATAAAGAAACGTTATCAATGATGGAATATGTGAAGTATGACTTCGCGTATATGTTTGCTTATTCTGAGCGTCCAGGTACATTGGCTGCAAAGCGTTACGCTGACGACATCCCGGAAGACGTTAAAAAACGTCGATTAACTGAGGTTGTTGATCTACAACGAGAGCACAGCTTGTATCGTGTTGAGAATTTCGTTGGAAAAGTGCATCGTGTTTTGATTGAAGGCTTTTCGAAACGTTCCGATAAAGATTTTTGTGGTAGAAATGATCAAAATACAATGGCTGTTTTTCCAGTAGATGAACGCTATAAGGTGGGAGATTACGTTAATGTACTGGGCGTGAGCTGTACTTCAGCAACATTAATTGGAAAGATCGTAGACTAATATTTATTTCAAAAAATAAAGATTTAAATGGATCATCAGGATATCAAGAATAGGTTTGGGATTATTGGAAATTCCCCTTTATTGAATCGTGCGATTGATATTGCGCGCCAAGTAGCACCTACCGATATATCGGTTTTGATTCAAGGAGAGAGTGGATCTGGAAAAGAGGTTTTTTCACATATTATTCATCAGTTAAGTGGTCGTAAGCATGGACCATTCATAGCGGTGAACTGTGGGGCAATACCTGAAGGAACTATTGATTCTGAGTTATTTGGTCACGAGAAAGGGTCTTTTACTGGAGCACATGAATCTCGTAAAGGATATTTTGAGGTAGTTGATGGAGGTACTATTTTTTTAGATGAAGTAGGAGAGTTGCCATTAGGAACCCAAGCTCGATTACTTCGCGTCTTAGAAAGTGGAGAATATATTCGTGTCGGATCTTCGAAAGTACAAAAGACTAATGTTCGTGTGGTTGCTGCAACGAATGTCGATGTCTATGAAGCCGTAAAAAGGGGGAAGTTTCGTGAAGATTTGTACTATCGCTTGAACACTGTTCCATTGCGAATTCCATCGCTTCGTGAGCGTAAAGAAGATATCTATCTATTATTTCGCAAATTTGTTGTCGATTTTGCGGATAAATACAGAACACCTGGTATTCAGTTAACTCCAGATGCGCAGGAATTATTGACAAATTATTCTTGGCCAGGAAATGTTCGCCAACTAAAGAATATTGCTGAGCAAATTGCGGTTCTTGAAAAGGAACGTATTGTTAATGCGCCAATATTGAGTAATTATATTCCGGTTGAATCTCAAACAACTTTGCCAATGCCAGTTAAGGAGGCAAATAAGGAAAACTTTTCTGAAAGAGATTTATTGTATAAGGTGCTTTTCGATATGCGAAAGGACATGGTTGATTTAAAGAAATTAGTCGTTGAATTGATCCAGAATGGATTTAATCCAGGCACTATCGAGCAGAACTCCCCTTATATTAACCAGTTATATCAGGAAGTTCGTCCTGCAAACTCGAACGTTGTTAGCGATGATTATGCAATAGCACAGCCAGCGACACTGACGATTCATAATCCAACCCAACCAAATAGTAATAATAATGATTATTTAACTTACGACACACAGGATGTGGAGGAAGTGGAAGAATCACTATCTTTGGTCGACAAGGAATCAGATTTGATAAAAAAGGCCCTCAGAAAGCATAAGGGAAAAAGAAAGGCAGCGGCTCAAGAATTAGGAATCTCTGAGCGTACATTATATAGGAAAATTAAAGATTTAAATCTCGACTAATCTATTAAATTGATGTTTAAGATAAGAGGAATCACCGTTGCTAGCTTAATGGCTATTTTAATGATCTGTTTAGTACAAGGTTGTGGTGTGAACTATAGTTTATCAGGAGGTGCAATTCCGGAAAATCTAAAGACTTATTCTGTTGCATTTTTTGAGAATATCTCGCCAATTGTAAATCCTTCATTGAGTCAAACGTTTACAGAGAAATTGAAAGAAACGATTCGTACGCAGTCTAGGTTGAGTCAAGTTAATCAGGACGGGGACGCTACATTCGAAGGAGTTATTACTAACTATGGAATTACTGCTGCTGCTGTTGAGTCAAATACCGACATGGCAGCGTTAAGTCGGTTGACTGTCACTGTAAAGGTGACATATAAAAATACCAAGGACGATACGGGGAATAGCGATTTTGAAGAATCATTTACTCAGTTTAAGGAGTTTCGTGGAGATTTTACTGGACAAGAGAATTCACTTTCTCAAGAGATCGTAAAAATGCTCGCTGAAGATATCTTTAACAAGGCGTTTAACAATTGGTAATCTACTTATAGAACACAATGGATCAACTTAATATATTTAGAAAGGCATTAGAAAATCCACTAGAAGTGAATGAGGGGGATTTTCAATTTTTACTTTCCAAATATCCGTATTCCCAACCTATAGTTTTTGCGAATGAACGTCGTAAGCAATTAGCAGAACAGTCTGTTGATAAGCAGAGAACTCTTTTGTATGCTTACAATGCTTTTTGGCTTCGAGATTATTTACAAAAACCTGTAAATGATATCCCTGAAATCGAAGTCGACTCTGATGAGTATATTAGTTTCGAGGAATTAGCTAGTCATCCTGATGCTATCGAGGCGGAAGCTGTTTCTTCGATTGACGAGGAATCTTTCGATAATAAAGATATTGCGACAGAACTCCCTACTCCAGATGAGAATATCGATCAAACAAATCAATCTACAAATGTTGAGCAGAATGCGATTGCTGACGATGAGGAAATAGTTGATGATGAAATCGATGCAAGTCAGCTTTTTGATTATGAGCGCTATGCTTTAGGGGCAAAACCTCGACAGAATTCAAAGCACCTTACAAGGGACGAAGAAAAGCCTTTACAGGAGTCTACTATTAAGGTAGAAGTTGTTCTCCCAAGCGTAAAAATAGAAGAGGAAGCTAATTCGGAAGAGAACATTAGCTTATATAATGATGAGTTAATGCCTTATAGTTTCCGCTGGTGGCTTTATAAGACACGTTTAGAACATGCTGACACTTATCAGCCGTTTGCTCAGCCAGTGCTGCCAAAGCCTCAGAAAGGGCAGTTTGATCCACAGAAGTTAGATGAAGCGATATTAGATCAACAAATTCGTGAGAACATATTTCATCTTCAGAATCCCGAGGATAAATTGAGTGAACGATTCAAAAAAGAAACAGTTGAATTTAATCCTGTTCAAGAGAGCGACGAAGTAATTGATAAATTTATTCGTGAGGAACCTCAAATTCAACCTCCAAAAGCTGAAGAAATAAATAACGAGAATAAAGCTCGTCGAAGTTCTGAAGACCATTTGTCTGTTGTGACTGAGACCTTAGCAAACATATACGAAGGGCAAGCAATGTATCAAAAAGCGATTCAAGTATTTAAAAAATTAATTTCCGAGAATCCAGAAAAAAAATTGTATTTTGCGACCCGAATTAAAGAATTAGAACAAAAGTTATAAATAGAAATATAAAAATGACAACCTTATTTATTATCCTTATCATTTTAGTGAGCTTATTATTATCGTTTTTTGTATTAATACAAAATCCAAAGGGTGGAGGTTTATCTTCCGGATTTTCAGGCGGAGCTAACTTAATGGGAGTTCAACGTACTGGAGATATCTTAGAAAAAGGAACTTGGATTTTAATCATTGCTTTGATGGTATTTAGTTTAGCGATCAACATCGTTGGTCCATCGGCTTCGGCATCAGGTGGCTTAAGTGATCAAATTGAAGCGCCAGCACAAGGCCCTAATTTAAACTTGAATCCTAACGCTAATCCAACAGGTACAACAACGCCAGCAACAGGAACGACAGCTCCTGCTACGCAAGCGCCAGCGGCGACAGATTCAACAAAATAAGATAAGTCGATAAAATATATTGAAAGCCTTGTTCCTTTGGACAAGGCTTTTTCTTTTTCCTCTTATATCGTTAACCATACCTGAGCCACTTACCGATATAGTCATTTTGACAACATGACACAGTCATTATTTATATTTTGTCAGGATTTTGTCTTGAAAATGGTAATAATGACAAAAAAAAGTAGCCATTTCTAATTGGCATAGTTACTGATGCTTTAGGTCAAAGAAGTGAATTAAAAATATAAAAAACTGATATACAATTATGGCTTTAAGTATTAAACCTATCGGAGACAGAGTAGTAGTAGAGCCTGCTCCAGCAGAAGAAAAAACAGCATCAGGTATCTACATTCCTGACACTGCGAAAGAAAAACCATCTCAAGGAACCATCGTAGCAGTTGGTACTGGTAAACCTGAAGAACCTCTTA
The DNA here is from genome assembly GCF_009557615.1 of Sphingobacteruim zhuxiongii. NCBI lineage: Bacteria > Pseudomonadati > Bacteroidota > Sphingobacteriia > Sphingobacteriales > Sphingobacteriaceae > Sphingobacterium > Sphingobacterium zhuxiongii. Next base: position 3,879,823 of record NZ_CP045652.1, on the reverse strand, counting down.
CTGTTCAAGTTGGTGACAAAGTATTATACGGTAAATACGCTGGAACTGAGATTACTTATGAAGGTAAAGAATATTTAATTATGCGTGAGGCTGATATCTACGCAGTTCTGTAATTCAATCAATCTAATTTTAACAATCAAACAATAGTGAACGCATTGACCTATAGTCGGCAGACACTATCTGAATACAATTTTAACAACAATGGCAAAACAAGTAAAATATAACGTTGAGGCTCGTGACGCACTGAAAAAAGGTGTTGATACATTAGCAAATGCAGTAAAGGTAACATTAGGACCTAAAGGTCGTAACGTAATCATCGAGAAAAAATTTGGTTCTCCAGCAATTACAAAAGATGGTGTTTCAGTTGCTAAAGAAATCGAATTGAAAGATGCTTTAGAGAACATGGGTGCACAAATGGTAAAAGAAGTAGCTTCAAAAACAGCAGATCAAGCTGGTGATGGTACAACTACTGCAACTGTTTTGGCACAAGCGATTGTTGCTCCAGGTATCAAATCGGTTGCTGCGGGTGCTAATCCAATGGATTTGAAACGTGGTATTGACAAAGCGGTAAGCGCAGTTGTAAATAACTTGAAGGCACAATCTCAAGTAGTTGGTGCTGACAATAATAAAATTAAACAAGTTGCTTCTATCTCAGCGAACAATGATGAAATCATTGGTTCTTTAATCGCTGAAGCAATGGAAAAAGTTGGAAACGACGGAGTAATTACTGTCGAAGAAGCAAAAGGTACAGAAACAGAAGTAAAAACTGTTGAAGGTATGCAATTCGACCGCGGTTACTTATCTCCATATTTCGTGACTAACTCTGACAAAATGGAGGCTGAATTAGACAGTCCTTACATTTTGATCTACGACAAGAAAATTAGTAACATGAAAGAATTGTTGCCAATTTTGGAGAAACAAGTTCAGACTGGTAAACCATTATTAATTATCGCAGAAGATTTAGACGGTGAAGCTTTGGCTACATTAGTAGTAAATAAGATTCGTGGTTCACTGAAAGTTGCAGCTGTAAAAGCTCCAGGATTCGGTGATCGTCGTAAAGCGATGTTAGAAGATATCGCAATCTTAACTGGTGGAACAGTTATCTCTGAAGAAAGAGGATATAAATTAGAAAATGCTGAATTATCATACCTAGGACAAGCTGAGAAAGTTTTAATCGATAAAGATAACACTACGATTATCAACGGATCAGGTGTAGCTGATGATATTAAGGCTCGTGTTGCTCAAATCCGTTCTCAAATTGAAACTACAACTTCTGATTATGATCGTGAGAAATTACAAGAACGTTTAGCTAAATTATCTGGCGGTGTTGCTGTATTATACGTTGGAGCAACTACTGAAGTTGAAATGAAAGAGAAGAAGGATCGTGTTGACGATGCTTTACACGCGACACGTGCGGCAGTAGAAGAAGGTATTGTTGCTGGAGGTGGTGTTGCTTTCATTCGTGCAACAGAAGCATTAGCGGACCTTAAAGGTGATAATGAAGATGAGCAAATCGGTATTGATATTATCAAACGTGCAATCGAAGAGCCTTTACGTCAAATCTGTGCAAACGCAGGTATCGAAGGTGCTGTAATTGTGCAAAAAGTAAAAGAAGGAACAGCTGACTTTGGTTACAATGCACGTACTGATAAGTATGAGAACTTAATTGCAGCAGGTGTAATTGATCCTACTAAAGTTTCTCGTGTTGCTTTAGAAAATGCAGCTTCTGTAGCTTCTATGTTATTAACAACAGAATGTGTCCTTGCAGACGATCCAGAAGACAATATTGGTGGTGCTGGTGCTCCTCCAATGGGTGGCGGTATGGGCGGCATGATGTAAGCTGAACAATATTTAGAAAAAATAGCTGTCTCAAAAGGACAGCTATTTTTTTTTGATTGCTATTTTAGCATAGATTTTGTTCAAAGAAAGTTCACACTTAATCGATAAACATAAATAAAATGGAATACTCTCCAATCTTAATTACCATTATCATTTTCTTAGTCGGAACTGTCCTTATATACCTCGTTTGGAATAAGGTGAGTAACAAAAAGATTGTAAATTCTGTCATTCCAACCAGAGAAACGATTTTAAAAGTATTAACGGACGACGTGAAGTTCTTTATACAGTTAAATCACGAGCAGCAGGAGACGTTTGTGGATAGAGTGGAATACTTTCTTCAAACAACTAAGATAACACCGGAAAAGGGTGTTAAAATCAATGATGAGCATAGAGTTTTGGTTGCAGCAAGTGCAACGATTCCGTTGTTTCATTTCAAGTCCTGGTCTTATGAGAATTTAGACGAAGTATTGATATATCCAGAAGTGTTCAATGAGAAGTATAATACAGAAGATAACGGTCGAAATATACTAGGCATGGTTGGGGATGGTGCAATGAATAGAAAGATGATTTTGTCACTTCCTGCATTGCTTGCAGGCTTTCAACAGAATTCTACAAACAACACAGCAATACACGAGTTTGTACACCTCATTGACAAGGCGGATGGCGAAGTAGATGGCGTTCCAGAATATTTAATCCCAAAAGAATTGGTTGAACCTTGGTTGAAAGAAATGCATGAAACTATTTCCCTGATTAAGCGAGATAAATCAGATATTCGAGACTATGCAGCTACCAATCAAGCGGAATTTCTTGCCGTTGTTTCTGAGTATTTCTTTCAAAAACCAAAGTTGCTAAGAGAAGACCATCCTGAACTATATGAACTTCTCGATGAAATCTATAATGATAAGAAGGACTTACGATAATCCTTAGATTTCTTTTTGAATCTCGGATTTCAAAGGCCCCTGATATTGTTTATCAATGATTAAGATAGCGACCGGACGTATTTGGTAACTTTGCTTTTCACCCAATACTTCTTTATAGGTGACTGCGATTTCCTGTCCTTGTTTTTCTAAAATAATACTGTCGATTGTTGGTGTTAGATCTGAAGTTGAAGTGATAATGGCGATCACGAATTGCTTATCAAAATTAATCTCCGTTGGCATCCCATCTTTCCCCATAGTTGCCGCGGCAGAAAAAAGACTATCAAAATCAGCTTGTGATTCTAACTTATGTACTCCGTTTTTTTCTTCTCCAACTGTATTCTTAACAAAGTAATTCTTTGCTAAAATATAAGGAATAGGCTCCTTATCTGTATGCTGAAGCTGATTTGTTGCAAGACTATCCGATTGATTTTGCTGGTTTTCTTTCGGTGCATTGTTACAAGATGTAACTAAAAATATTGCTGTTGAAATAGTTAGTAATAGTGTTCTCATCCTTTAATTAGATTTGATTTTACTTAGTAAATATAGTTTTTCTAAATTATTCGTTTGAAATGGATATTTAAATGATGGGAAATGATTAGTTTGGATAGGCAATGATTTATAGATAAATTTGTTTAGACTAAAAGCTGTATACCCAAAAGTTTAACATCTAGGCAGCTTACTGAAATTTGTTTTCTACACTACATAATTGATTTTAGAATGAAAAACCTACTTTACTCCCTTCCTATTTTCTTGATGTTCTTGTTCCATGTCAACCATCTTAAGGCTCAAGAGGCTGAAAATTCTTCGAAAGATGATGAAGTGCAAATGGAAGAGAATTGTAACAAATTTCTAATTTCAGATAACAATGAAATGTTGTTGGTTGCTCGAATTCGCTGTGATTACAGGATTGTTGGTTACAGCAGTCCAAGTCTCAAGTCAAAGCCACTAATACTTTTTAGTGTGTTTACGAAGGACGTTGAGAGTAAAACACAATTACCATTAGGGAACTATTATGCAACGACAGGTCTCGAAGACGGTAGCATTTATTACGTGAAAACGAGAGGAAATTATATCCAAGCGAGGTATATAAGTACTGCTGAACAAAAGACAGTATATTTTGAAAAGAAGTATGTGGATTTGAAGCGTGACTAGTAAAACGTTTCGGATACGGAATGTTAATTATTTATATAATCTAGAATCTTATGGAATATAGAAAATTAGGAAACAGTGATTTAAACGTGTCGGCGATTACCTTTGGTGCGTGGGCTGCCGGAGGCTGGATGTGGGGATCTACTGATAGAAATGATGCCATAGCAGCTATTCAGGCAGCATATGATTTAGGCGTAACTTCAATTGATACTGCACCAATCTATGGCCAAGGAACCTCGGAAGAAATCGTCGGTGAGGCGATTCGTGGATTACCTAGAGATAAGGTTCAGATCTTGACGAAATTTGGAATGCGATGGGATTTAGATAAGGGAGATTTTGGCTTTCATAGCAAAAATAACAATGGGGATCCGATCGAAATATATAAATATGCAGGCAAAGAGTCTGTAATCTACGAGTGTGAGCAAAGCTTGAAACGCTTGGGTACTGACTATATAGACTTATATCAAATACACTGGCCAGATATAACAACAGCAATTGATGAAACGTTTGAAGCCGTTACGAGATTAGTTGAACAAGGAAAGGTACTTCACGTAGGCGTGTGTAATTATAATGTTAGTCAAATGGAAGAAGCAGAAAAAACCATCTCTATTGTTTCTAATCAAATTCCATTTAGCATGGTTAATCGTTCTGTTGAGGATGAAACGGTACCTTACTGTATCCATCATCAAAAGTCTGTGTTGGCCTATAGTCCGCTTGAACGTGGTTTGTTAACCGGGAAGATTCATGCGGGATATACTTTCCAAGATGGGGATCATCGAGCTAGTTTACCGCATTTCCAGCCCGATTTTATTGAAAAGGCCAATATATTATTGGAACGTATTAAACCCCTTGCTGATGATAAGAATGCGACACTGAGTCAGCTTGTTTTACGTTGGACAATTGAACGTCCTGGTATTACTGTAGCACTAGCGGGGGCGAGAAATGCTGAGCAAGCTATTTTAAATGCGAAAGCTATTGATCTTAAATTAACGGCTGACGAAATAGAGTTTGTAAGTGCTGTAGTAGATGCTTTTTAAAATCATATTATTAAATATGACTAGTCCTGAAAAATAGATACAGTTTTTCAGTGATTAAAAATACATAATTTTATGCAGTAGTAGCCGAGAGGTTTCTACTGCTTTTTGTTTTATAAGTTTTGTAATTCATATTTGATTTGAGATGCATTTGATTGGGAGTTAGCATATGATTAGACCAATGTGGTCTGTCATTGTTGTAGATATTGATTGCTTCCTCTACAATTTGCTTCATCAAAATTAGATCTAAATGATAGGTATCAATCATGAACTCTTGTTTCAGAATACCGTTTATACGTTCAGCAATGGCGTTTTCATAAGGATCAGAGTTTTCTGTCATACTGCACTTAATCTTGTATTTGTTTAGATAATATTGATACTCGTCTGAACAATATTGGATACCTCTGTCGGAATGATGGATTAATGATTCCTTTATTTTTCTTTGTTTTTGAGCCATTTTCAATGCTTTTACAACATGACTTGTACACATTGTGCTTGAGATTTCAAAGCCTACTATCTTCTTAGAATATACATCTGTAATCAAACTTAGATAACAAGGTTTTTCTCGCTTTCCGATGTAAGTGAGGTCACTCACCCAAACTTGATTGGGACGATAAATATTCATTTCTTTAATAATAATAGGATATTTTTTAAATCGATGATGTGACATGGTCGTGGTACGATAACTCCGTTTTGGAATAATTAATAAGTGATTGGCTCGTAAAATATCAAAAAACTTGTCTCTGCCAACTTTTAATACCTGTAGCTCTTGGACCAATAAATGATAGAGTTTCCGTGTACCAATTCTTGGCTGAACAGCGCGTAGTTCCTGGACTAAGCTCACAACTTTACTCGCTATATTTTGACTTCTTTTAGTTCGTCTGATTCTTCGATAATACACTTGCCTACTTAACCCGAACAACCCACAAGTAAAACTTAGGCTTTTTTGTTTTTCTTGTCGGAAACAATCGATTGTGCGGGTTTGAAGTTTTTTCTTACGTCTATTTTATATTCTTGTTCGGCAATATCGATCATCATATCAAAGATAATCGCTTTGGAATCAGCAATGTAATTCTGTCGCTCAAGCTGCGCTTTCTGCTTCTCCAACAATTTGATTTTGGCTTCTAATTCTAAAATGCGTTGTTCTGGTGACTTTGCCATACTGGATGGTATTTGATTCTCCCAATCAAAGTTACCATATTTTTTCAACCAGTTACGAATTGTGCTATCTCCTTGGATACCATACTTTCTTTGTGCTTGTGTGCTTGTCAATTCTCCGGATTCAACTTCTCTGACAACATTCAGTTTGAAGCTTAAAGTGTAATCACGCTGCGTACGTTTTACATAATTGGATATTTCTTTCATAACGATTCTTTTTATGTATCGCTATTTCAGGACGAGACAATAATATAAAATAAAAGGAGCCATTTTATCAAAATGGCTCCTTTTATTTTAAAGGCTTATTTCGAGTAAAAAGTTTTTATATAACTAGCTGATGTCTAAAAGTTTTTGAATTTTGTTAGCGTCGGAAAATGTAAAGATTGACTTGCCTTTCAACTGAATTTTATCGCCCTTTTTTAGGCTTCCCGGAAAGTCGAATGCGAGTGTTGCTTCATAATCGATTTCAATCTCCGTATAATCGATATGATGATGAAACGCAATAATCGTTTGTGTCCTATTGGAAAAATATTCTTTCGCCATTTCTGCTTGTTCTTGAAATGCATTTATTCCTTCAAGGGAGTCGGTTGTTACATGATTCTGGATATTTTCAAAAACGATGTCGTCAGCAAAATCTTTAAGCATTTTAGGGATGTCGAAACGATTGTAACCGTCAATATAATTTCGAATAATTTCTTCTCTTGTATTCATAAGCTAACGCGTTCTGCAATGATTTTATAGTCAGTTTCTAAATAAAGATAGGAATAGATTATGAGGTGTAAAATATCTTACAGCAAAACAATTCAACTGAGGCAAAGAACGTTTAGCAAGTAGGATAGGCTAACCGCATTCGACCTTGTAAATATTGAATATCACTTATTGTGAATAAATAATAAAAGTATGTTGCTGATTAACAATTATCCCTGAAAACTACCATTACAAGATGACAAGAAGTTTTGTAATTTGCCGTTGTAAAGGCAAAGATTGCTATGTTTTCAGTTTGCTTTCTTGCCAAATACATTTTACCCAATACGCGATATGAGTATGAACTACGAAGAATTAGAACAATTATTTTATGCAAATGAGATTGAAGAATGTATAAAGGAAGGCGAGCGCTTGCTGGTTGAACAGCCGACAGACCTTGATACATTATTTCTAATGGCTGTAGCGCATCATGATCTAGCTTACCGTGAAGGACATGAAGAGACCTTTACTTCTATACAGGCATACGTTATTCCATATTTGCAACGGATTTTGGCCATTGAACCTAATAACAATAAAGCACTTTATAATATTTTAAATTATACTTTGAGTAATGAGTATGTTCTTTGGCAGATAGGAAGACCTCAGAAACACATTACAACAGACAATAGAGATGAATTTGTTTCTTACGCAAAGCGACTGATTGATCAATCCGAATCGGCAGTTTATGGCTTTGATTTTTTGGTGAAAATATATGAGTCTTTAGGGGAAAATGAACTTCTACTGGATACAATAGATCAGGGAATAGCTTATTTCAGAAAGGAATTCATTGACAATAGAGATTTACTTGATAAAAATGTTTCTTACTTCTGGCTGAAGAAGATTTATGTTCTAGACTATTCCAAACTCAGCAGTGGTGCTGAATTAGTCAAACTCATCGCTGAACAGATTGAGCGTTATGTGAGCTCCAATGAACAGAGTTATTTGGATTTGGCAGAAATTGCTTATGAAAATCAAGCGATTGATCTTTCGCTGAAGATTATGATGAAATTAATCGAAGGAGACAATACAGCGACCTATATTCAAGAAGGTCTTGTTAAATGGTATCATCGCTTCGAGGGGCTAATCAATCAGTCTTATAGCAACCCTGACGTTTTGTATTATCAACTGATTATAGAACGTAATTATGCGAATTTGCTAGGAAAAGAAGATGATTTCTACTTTAAACATGCCGGTGCCTTGATGAAGAGCAATCCTAAAGATTACGCGAGTTTTCATTTTGCGGGAACATATTTATATGAGCAAGGAGATTGTTTACAAGCGATCGATTTGTTGGAAAATGCGAATAAATTACAGCCTAATGCTTGTAGTTGGAGACGGATGGTAGAATCTATATTTTTGGCGCATCAAATGATTAGCACGTCAATCCCTACATTTCCTGATAAACCTCGAGACTTATATAATGAGGCTGTTAACATAGCTAATTTTATCAATGAGCTCAACGTTGCTGACGAAACAAAATTAGAGTTTCGGATGATTGAACTCGCGCTGTATCAACAATCTTATGATGCTTTCCATCGTTACTTTGATAAAGCAGAGTTCGAGAGCGACACGTTGGGAGATAGACACAATATGGCGATGTGCTGCAATAACTACGCGATAACCCTAGCCGCTTTTAGTCGATATGCAGAGTCTGCCGAAATCGCACAGGAAGGTCTTCAATACTCCGAATTTCCGGAGTTACATCATACGTTAGTCGATTCGTTGATGAAAGGGGAGGACTATGAAGGAGCCAACGTAGCTATTCACAATTTTTTTGGCGTGTATAACGAGGATATGGTCTACTACTACAACTATATTCAGCATAGAGCTTCGCAAATCGTTGTACATGATAAGTTAGGATTATCAGAAGATATTAAAGCAGAAGCAGAAGAACTGTTGTTTGAAATTTACGGCCACTATAATGATAATCCTGATATATCAGACTATGATTTCAGAGACTTTGAATATGCTAAAAACTTAGTTGAGGGTGTACTATATAATCTCTATGCCGAAGAACCGCAGGAAGTTAGACTTGCTTATTATGCTGATTTAGCGAAGCGTTTTCCTGATGAGGCGAATCCGCAGTACAACTTGATGCAAATACATAATGAAGCAAAGAACTATAAAGAAGTGAATAAGACAGCGCGACTTTATATGGAGAATAAGCGATCATTTCTATTAAATGATTTCGACAAAGCAAAAACAATATACATGATTGTGAAGAGCCATTTCCTATTACAACAATATAGAGAGGGGGTAGCGATGTTTGAGGAATACAATCAATTTGTTGGCTTAGCGTTGGAGCCTACCGAATATTCTTTATGGCTAAGCTATGGGATTCAGCTTCAAGATAAACTAAACAATAGAAGTCTCGTTGATCAATACGTAGATCAGTTCCAAGCGATTTATGATCAAGAAGGCTGGTCGTACGACGAACTATCCGAGGAAGTATATTTAGCCAAGGCGCATGCGCAATATCAGGCTGGCGATTTAAAAGAAGCGCATAAAACATTAAATTACGTATTGGCATTCGATGATCACAGCGCTTTGGCAAAGGAATACAAGAATAGCTGGAAGAAACCAGGCCTATTCTCGAAGTTCTTTTAGCAATGAATAAAGAAGGCTGTCAACATTGACAGCCTTCTTTATTCATTTATTTTGCAAGCTCTTGCTCAAGGATCTCTTTAAGTTTAGGATCTGAAGGTCTTGGACTGTCTGCAGTGATCAAATTACCTCGTTTATCAACTAAAATATATCTTGGAATTCCATCAATTTTGTAAGCTGATGATAATATGTTGCCTGGACCTGCGTGAAGTTGAATTCCTTTTAGATTTTTTTCTTTAATATAAGCTTCCCATTTGTCCTTCTCTTTATCTACCGAAACCCCCACGAAAGCCACTTCTTTGCCAGCGAATAGCTCATTTAATTTTTCCCAGTGTGGCTCTTCTGCACGACAAGGTCCACACCAAGTGGCCCACATGTCAATTAGAATTACTTTGCCTCTTAAATCTTTTAATCCGATTGTTTTTCCAGCGATATTAGGAAACGTAAAATTTACCGCCGCAGCACCGGTTTTAGATTCTGCAAGTTTCGATTCCATTACAGCAACACGGTTTTGTTGCTCTGGAAGCGTAATATATTGCTTATAAGTCTTCTTCGTTGATAGCAAGTCTTCCATCGAACGACTTCTTTCCATTTTTGCAACAATAAACTGCCCCTTCAAAATATCTGAAGGAATACTTGCAATCATGGCCGCCTCGTCGCTCATGTTTTTTCCTTTATTTTTTAACAAAATTAAGTTGTTCAAAAAACGATCACCATAAGGTAATTGGAGAAGGAAATCATTCAAGTAGTCGTTTGGATTGAAGTTTTGGTAATATGGAGTGAATTCATCTTCATCCGGATGCGTAGATCTAGGAAGGAAGTTAAATCCTACAGCATAATACGCAAAGTCGTAATCGACAATCGTTGCAAATAGTTTGTCGAATACTTTATTGCCGGTTTTAGGATCTTTCTTCACATTAGCTAAGTTCTTGGCCATCTCTTCAACTTGTGGAAAGAAGTCTACATAAGTGCTTTGTCCGCCTAATCTCGATGATTTCAAATAAATATCTGCGCTTGCAATATCCCATGCGTTAAGGGCCTTAATTTCTTTGCTATTGCAACTAACGAGTTCATAATTCTCTCTTCCTAATTTTATGACAAGATCTTCATTACCTCGAAAATAAAATTTGAAATTTCCCTGTAATCGTACATTCGTCCCGCTTCCAAGCATATAAAAACCCTCGTACTCGGGAGTAAAACGAAAGCCGAAGCGTCCTTCCTCATCAGGTATACTCATCGCAACTTCGACAAGACGGCCGTTTAATACTTTAAATAGAGAAACACGTTTGATGTCGTTTTTTTCAACTGTTCCAGTAATATTTGCAGGCTTTATTTGGGCAAATACCAACATACATAGAAAGAGGTACGCCAGTAGTGAAATGGTCTTTTTCATTATATTTTTTCTTTATTTTAACGTTTAATAATTAGTCAATCGTCAAGTTTGATTGATCTTCAAAAGTGATAAGCACGGACTTATCTTTCGTGCTTTTGTACTTGGTAATTAGTTTTTCGTTTTTTGCAATCTTTGCGCTTAAATCACCATTAATTGCTCGGACGATTTTTCCTTTCTTATCACTATCGGGAGCTCCAATTTGATCAAGTAATAAGAGTTGTCCGCTATTATTCCAGCCGAAAAGATAGGTTTGTATTAAAAAATCTTGAGGGTATTCGTGGAGTTTATTCGGGCTCATATAAATCTCTCCATCTACTAAATTAATGATGTGGTTATAGCGACTGATAGCGCGAACACCGATCGAACCATCTGCTCCAGGGTTCCAGTTTTTATTTGCAGAGTTTCCACCCATTAAACTTATTGGGAAATTGGAGATCGCATCAAGAGAGCCTAATCGCAGTGTTTGTGCATAACCTGTAAAAGTCGGTGTGACGATGCCTAGACTGCTCGTTGTTGAGGAAACTTCAGATTTGAAACCAGAAACCAATAATTTATGTTTCTTAACATAAGGTCTAAACCCTATTAGGGAGTATCCTGCACCCGTATCAAAAATAAAATCACTAGGAACGGCTGTTTCACCAGCGACAGATAAGCTAGCCTTTAAATGGATGACACCAGAAGGAAATGTTATAGGTACCAGTTTGCCATCTCCAGGATATTTGAAGTCTCCAAATTCGTAAAGCGATATTTCGCTCTTGTCATAGTCTATCTGGGTAATATACCGCCTTAAAATAGCGTTGCCAAAAATCCCGTCGCTAGATTCATCTGTTCTATTTGGGAAGATAGCGATAGACATGTTTTCCAATTTCAAATCTGCAATCTCAACGAAATTACCCTCTGAAACTTTAATTTGCTGGGTACCTCCAACGACTGATGCACTATTTGTCCTATTGGCAAGTAAGCCAAGCTGATTCGCAACGCTTTCGTTTAAAGCCATGCCATCAGCACCGGTGTCAAATAATAGTTTCAATGGTTTCTGATGGCCATTGATGGTTAATTTTAATAGAATAGATCCATTTTTGTTTTCAAAAGGAATCTTCGCGATAAGCTTTGGATTTTGAGCTCTTTTTACGCCATATAGACGATCGAATAGTTCAACCTGCTTAATCCTTCCGTTCTCGTCTAATTGGATCTTAGAGCTGTCTATTTTACCCTTGTCGTCTTTGAATAGTGCAATCAGTCTTTTACTGTTTTCTTCGACAGCTTCAATTTGAGTAACTGGATGTCTATTTAAGATTTGTTGAAGACAAAACTTTGCCGATTGATCCGTAAATCCCGCTATAGAAAAGCGATCCGAAAGCGTATGCGTAAGCATAGACGTATCCTTCCTGTCAAAAGCGTTTTGAAGGGCTTTTAATTGATTCTGTGCATAAACATTGAAGTTCGAGATTAAAATACTGATGCAAAGAATAATTTTAAAAGCGGATTTTATAGAAGGCATTTTTTTGAGAATAGAATCTGGAAGTACGGATACTTCCAGATTATTTTTACTAATAAACATCGGAATAGACAACGTCAACAACTTTACCCATGCCTTCAAACGGTTTGAAAGATTCCGTCAATGCGCCCATTAATCCATTTACACGCCAAAACTCAACTTTACCTGATGTATTGGGAGAGTTTGCATCATGAGAACCGATAATAAGACTGTAGGCAGCAGGCTCTAAGCGTGGAAGCTGATTATTAAAGCCAGGGCCCCCAATTGTCAAGTTGCTAGAGAATGTGGCAAATTTGATTAATGTTATTTTTCTACCTGTTAAATCTTTTGCAACCTTGAGGAGGTTAGCATCCATATCATATTGATATACTTTGTTATCCGTCGCGTAGAAGACATAACCATACAAGTTATCAACTGCGAAGTGTTTTGCATTGGAAATATCGGTGAACGTATCCGTAATGTCTTTCATCGAGCTTACTGAAAACCCAGCACTTTCTGTAAAAGTCATTCTAAGTAAAAAGTATTTGTTTTCGTCTTTCAAAATAGCAATCGCCTGTCCTCCAAATGCGGAGGTTTGACCTAACCAAACTAAATCTTTCTTCAAATCAGAAACGTCAGCAGCCTGTCCTTCAGAAGTAAGCGGGACGGCATTCGCACTTTGCAAGTTGAGCTTCATCAACCGCCGATTATCCAAATCAAACGTAATCATATTACCGTTGGTATTTCCCATCGGCATGGCAACCATGTCTGAAATCCGATAAGTTTCGCCACTTAAAGCACTGTTAATAGGAACATTGTAATACTTTTGCATCACATAGTACAGCGAGTAAATGTTATTGTCTTTGATAGCAAACGATTTTCCAGCTCCAATTCCAATCATTTTATCCGCAGATTTCGGTGAGCCGGAAGCGGTTTCATTTAGGAAATTGTACGTTGTCGTATTATATAACATTCCATCCGAAACATTGATTTTGTAGGTATTAATATCGGTGTTGATATATAAGTAATTTTTAGCCAAAGTCGCTACGACATCCTGATTATATATACTCGCTAATGAGCGCGGTTTTCCCACAAATTCTAAGGGAGATCCGTCTACCGCATTAGGAATTAGCTTGTTTAAATCTCGATACATAATCGGATAAGAATGCCAGTTTTTTGGGTCGTCTTGTACAAAATCTAGACGCGCTTGCTCATCCGTATCACTTAAGATAAACCAGCCATATTTCCCAAATGCTCCAGTGATATTTAAAGTGAATGAGTAAGTCCAGATGTTTCCTGTTTCTTTGTTGTTAATGGTTAAGTAGCCAGGGTAAGTACCCGCGACTAGAAGAGGAACAAGGTCCAAGTCGCGCGTTTTCCCTAAGATTTTTTTCTTCTCGCTTGCATTTGGGTTCGATCGATCAAAAATCACCCATTCGAATGCCAATACAGATTCGTCAACTGGGCTTAGGGAAGACTGCAAGGTTGGTGAATATTTCAACGCATCGCCAACTTTGATTTCCAATGTATCTGGGAAATTTGACAATTGCAAAGAGTCAACATCGACATAATCATAGTGACCCAAATCTTTATTACAACTTGATAAGAGTGTAATGAATGAAAATATAAGGATGTATATAGTGTTTTTCATAACGTTTATAGATTAAGCGGATGGCCCCATCGTAATTTCTTTATTGTTTTCATCAAATTGAGTATTGCCTTCTGCCTTTTGTTTATTCAGCCAGTACTTCATATAGCTTGACCAATTCACTATTTGTGATATTTTTGGTATTCTTTCTGGATTGTAAAGCATTTCAGGGTCGATCTTTAACACCTCAATAAGTAATTCAACCTTTCTTCTCGAGTATTCTCCAAAAAAGCCGATGAAGGTTGGTTTACTTGGCCATGTCGTCCATAAATGTGGAATTGGAAACATGTCATCATAGGACAAAGAGTAGCTAATAATATCTTGCTCGACTTTGCTATTTATCTTAGTTGTAATCCGTGTATCAAAGTATTCGTTCGACTTGAGATCCAACTTTAGATAAACCCGATTTTTTAGCAAATCAGGAGTTCGATGAAGTTTGAGATAAATTGTATCGACGACATGGTTTGCTCTGATCATAGGTCGATTGATAAAATCAAAGTGTAAACCTTCTTTCATTGTCGCTGAATCAGGGATATCGATATGGATTGGTCGATCTTGATTAGCTACTGGGCCAATAATACTAACAGGAATGAAGATGATACTGTCCTTAATATCCTCTGGCGTTCGTCCTAATGAAATCACTTTCATTAATGTGTCTTTTGAACTGCGATTTATCTTTTCCGTAAAATACAGACTGGATCCACTGTCTTCAACGCTGTAAGTCATCAAGCCTTCTTCCTTACATGCAGAAAGAAAGATCAAGGTGAATAAAATATAGATAGGTAAATATTTCATATTTCTTGTTTTAACGTCCGTTTAATTCAACTTGTGGAATCGGTAATTTATAATTGGTTAAAGAAATGGTCGTATTACTTCCATTTGCAGTCATACTCATGATACTTGTAATTTTACTACGCTTGTAGTAATACCACAGTTGCCCTTCACCATAGAATTCCTTGCGGTACTCTTTAGTAAGTTCATTCTTTAAAATTGAAGGATTTGTGATATCCGTAATAATATTTCGGTGCTGACGAACCGTATTCAAATACGTTAAACCTTCTGTAGGGTTTTCGGCACATTCAGCAGCAATGTAATACATCTCGGAAATCCGAATCAATGGAACCATATAGCGACTTAAATTGTCTTTGTTAACCAAATCCACATATTTTATGAAAGTCCGGTAACCAATTCCGGCTGTTGCGTAAGGCCATAAATAGGTGTAGCGATAGTCACTTTCGTTGTTCTCATAGACTTTGCTGATAGCATTTGAGGAGCCTGTCGCGAGTAAGTCTCCCTCCAATAAATTTCCATCAAATGTATTGAGCTGTATATCGTATAGGTCTGGATTAAAAACGGAAAAGATATTCTCTGAAAAGAACTTTCTATCGGTGTCTTTACCGGAGATAGTAATGTCTGCATGTTTTACCCATGGAAAGGCATCTTGTAGGGCGATCACTTCTTTGGCAGTTTGATAGGCCTTACCTTTTTCGTTTGCCCAGTGATAGACACGAGCTTTCAATGCTTTGGCAGCATAGAGATGGAATCGATTATTATTTAAATCATCAAGCCCTGTTTTCCCAATGATGGGGTCTTTGGCCATTAATCTTTCGGCTTCGGCAATATCTTCAAGAATGTAGCTGATAACCATTTCAGAGCTGGAAAAAGGCTCAATATCCGTTGATAATGTACGATAATACGGGATAGCTTCTTCCGTTTTTGTGGTTTCGTCGTAATAATTACCGAACATACGTAGTAAATCGAAATGCAAAAATGCACGTATACCTATGGCTTCTCCGATGTATTGATCTTTTTGCTCTTGGGTTAAGCCATTGTTTACAGTAGGAAGGATTTTTATAAAATCATTGATGTTACCGATGGTTACATACATGTCTGTCCAAATATCAGCAAGCCCATCTTGAACTTTCTTCTCATTAAAGCTGTAATTGCTGTAGTAATAATATGGATTCTTGTCAGAACCTATTCGGTAGCGTTGAGCCATAACGTCAAGGACCGTCATGCTCAAATATGAGCCATAAAGCTTCTCGCTGCCAAGGCGAAGGTATATTCCGTTCATGACTTCCTTGACGCCTTCGGGAGTCTGGTATATTTGTTCTTTCGTAAACTTATCTTCCGGTTTTACATCTAACCACTTCTGACAAGAAGCAGCAAGTAATGAAAAGGCCGTGAAGAATGTAATAAGTAAGCTTTTATTTGTGCTTGTGTTCATAAGATTAGAATCTAGCATTAATAGATAGTGAATAAGATTTTGCATATGGATAGTTTAATCCACGCTCTCTACGCACAGTAGAGCTGCGGAATACTTCATTTGCAATAGCCGTAATTTTTAGATTTGACAATCCCAATTTATTAATCAATGCATGATCGCGAAAATCATATCCTAAAGACAAGGATTCTAGGGAGAGGGTATTCTCTTGTTGAATAAATCTAGAGGAAATTGGCGTGACATCGCTGAAACTAATCCCACGAAATTGAGCTTGATCTCCTGGCTGTTTCCAGCGATCATACAAAGCGCGCTTATCTTGGTTGTATTGCGTGATGTCGGTACGGCTAATATTCTCGACTTTGTTAAACAAAGCGGTGTTCATAATATCCTGATCCCAAATATAACGCAGGTATGCAGATAGCGTAAATCCTCTATAGTTTAAGTTCGTGCTTAATATCCCTTGGAATAGCGGGCTTCCATTGCCAACTACATTAATGTCCTTAGCATTATAGTCAAAGGTTTGCGTGCCATCCTTCGTCAAGTAAATTTCTCTGCCGCTCGCAGGGTCGATTCCTACAGATTGCATCGCCCATAGATCATTTGGCGAGCGCCCATCACGATAGCGTACTAAGGCGTTCGAATTCTGTAATGAAGCGTTAAGACTTTCTAAGCGATCATTGAAGTTGTCGTAGGTCTGAGAACCTCTGGATCCAGTTAAACCGATGTTCCACAAGAAACGCTCTTCAGGGCGTTGAATAACGTTATACTTTACGATAAGCTCAAGACCTTTGACCATTAAATCTCCAGCGTTAAAAGGATACGCTAATAGACCTGTTGAAGCAGGAAGATCGACGGCAACAGCTAAGTCATTTGTCTCTTTCTGATACAGATTTAGGGTCATGTTTAAGCGACTGTCAAAAAGAGCAGCATCAATTCCTCCACTTAAATGTTTTGTTTTCTGCCATCTCAAGTTTTCATTGGCAAAAGTCGCTAACTGTACCCCTTGACCCGAATAATTATAGGCCGTCAGATAGGAATACGTGGAGATCGACGTCGCTGAGTTAAAGTTTTGATTACCCGTAACCCCATAGTTTGCGCGTATGCGAAGTAAATTCACTTTTGGGTTATTTCTAAAGAAGGATTCTCGATGTATATTCCAACTACCCCCGAATGAAAAGAATGGAGAATAAGAATTCGCTCTCCCGAAGGAGGTGGATCCGTCATAGTTGAAGGATGCATCCACATTGTAGCGATTATCATAGCTATAATTGGCAGCAGAAACAATTGAATTCCTACGAGAGATAGACTGTGCCGACGAAGGCGATCCATTCGCTTTGTAGGCATAAGCAAATGCTGGATTACCATTACTCGTTAAAGGGAACCCTTCAGCGACGAATCCTAATAAGTCGTTTTGCTTATCCTCGAATTCAAGGCGTATATTTCCTGTGAAAGTCTGTTTGTTAAAACTTTTTGAATAGGTTGCCATCGCATTGGCGGTATAAGAAAACTGATTTCTTTTTTTGGACGTATATTGTCCCTTTTGCAAGGCATTTACTTGATCAAATCGACTATCTAAAGGCGATATAAAGGCTGCGTAGTCAATTGTTTCTTTGTTAAGTTGAAGTCCCCCCTCAAAGCGCCATGCGTTATCTAATTTGTATATAATTTGTAGATTATTGGTGATGCCCCAACTTTTATTGTTATCAAAGCTATTTAAGCCGGCATTATACAAAGGATTCGGAATGATAGTCGTAATCGTCTTAGACCCATCTCCCTTAATTTCTTCTAGGTATTTCTGAGACGAATCATACTTCTCAAAGTATGGCTTGGTATTGACCCAAGTAGAGAAGTTTCCATAATTTGATTCGTTAGCTTTGTAGCCTTGTATACTAAAGTTGTTATTGACGCTTAGTTTATCTTTTCTATAAGTTAGATTTAGGCGACCTCCCCATTCTTCGCGTCCGGAATTCTTCATGACGGCATTGTTTTTCTTGTAATTTCCGCCGACGTTGAAAATCACATTTTCTGATCCACCCTCTGCGTAAAGTGAGTGTCGATTAGAAAATCCAGTGCGAATAGGCTCACTTAACCAGTATGAATCCACTCCAGATTTCACGCGCTGAAGACGTTCGTTGTATAACTGATCCCAGAAGGTATATTGATTTTCCGGTTGCCCAATTGCTGCATTGTATGCACCAGAAAGCTTCTCAAACTCTAGGATTTCTGCCGAATTCATCATGTTATAGCTGCCTAAGTCCGCAATATCCATGTTTAGATCTGTCGTATAACTTAAGCGCACTTCTCCAGGGAGTGGTTTAATCGTCTCTACAACGACAACACCATTCGATGCTCTAGAACCATAAATTGCGGTGGAACTAGCATCCTTTAAAATTGTTATTGACGCAATTCGGTTCATATCGAGATCCAATATGTTGCGCAACTTGGTTTGAAAACCGTCTAATATAAATAATGGTTGATTCGGATCATCCGTAAATTCATCACGAAGATTGTCGCTTGAAATACTGGTTGTTCCTCTAAGTTCTATATTCGGAAGGATGTTCGGATTTGCCCCTGATAAATTATTCTCCATCACCAAAAACGATGGATCTAGGCTCTTTATAGCCTGAATAACATTGGTATTCGCAACTTGTTTTAACTCTTCCTGTTTGAAGGTAGCTGTTGCTCCGGAGAACGATTCTCGCTTAAAGTTCATCATACCCGTAACAATAACCTCATCGACCGTATTCTCGCGTTTCTGGAGGATGATGCGCATTTGCGCTTGATTCAAGCTTGCTTTAACTTCTTTACTCTCAAAACCCAAATAACTAAAAACGAGTATTTCATTTAGCGAGGTAATCGGAAGTGTAAATTCCCCATTTTCGCCACTCAATGCTGCTTTTCGAGGATCTGACTTCAAGCGTATCGATGCCCCAACGATTCCCTTACCATCACTGTCAAGCACAAAGCCGCGAACCATTTGCTGAACTTTGGATGCTGGAATTTCCGTTTGTATAACCTGAGTCCTGCTGTTATTGCGAGATTGTTGAGATGGTTTTTTGATTACAATCGTTTTGTCGAAGTAGTCAAATGTTAGATTCTCGGGTTTTAAGATATTATTCAGGACCTCTTTTAATGGCATTTTTTTGACCGATAAATTGATCTTCTTTTCGGCATTGATGTCATTTTTATTGTAGAAAAAACTGTAGCCCGATTGCTTTTCTATCTCTTTTAAAATAGAAGATAGCGTGGTGCTTTTCTTGTTGAGCGTTATTTCTTGTGCAATAGAGCGTCCCATGGCTTGAGAAAGCGCGAGTCCTAACAACAGTAAGATGATATTTAATCTCATTATAATGTTTGGTAGATGTCTTGAGTAGTTCCAAGAAGTTCGATTCTTCGGCATATTCGTTTGGTTTGAGACACAGGCCGAATTCTCTTCTTTACCCAAGAATGGATATAAGTAAAAATTCATTAAATTAGTAGTTGGTTGTTAATGATTAGAAACTGGTAATTTTTAACCGCATTGGGCAGCCTATTTTTACTACGAATCCTGCGTCAACAGGGTTCGTTTTTTTTATGGCCAGTGCGGGAATTTAACTGCTATTATATTTTTTCATGATCAAGGGTAATATTTGGTTGGTTATTATTTGATTTGTAATTTGATTCGATTGTGATGATCTATATTTGCATCGACCTCTAGTCCCGCATAGCTCATGAGTTCTATAAGCTTATCTAAGGTGAGGTTTCTTGGTATCTTTCCGACATACTCGATATTCTTGCTGTTTCGCTGATAGGAAATGTCAACATCGTACCATCTCGAAATCTCTTCGAAAGTTTCGCCATTGTTTTCTCCATCAAAAACAAATTGTCCATTTGTCCATCCCAGTACCTTTTCTAAATCGGCATTCTTAACAGTCAATTTTCCGCCATTATCAGTGCGTGCTTGTTGTCCAGGTTTTAAGATTTGCAGATTATCCTGCACGTTACTTTTGACGCGAACGGAGCCAGATGCCAAGGTCGTATAGCTATTTTCTTCTTTTTGGAAAGTTTTAATGTTGAACTTAGTACCCAGAACTTCGATCTCTTGCTTTTGTGTCTCGACAATAAAGCGACTGTCAGTTGATGTATGTTTGACATCAAAATAGCCTTCACCCTCTAATTTTACGGTTCGGTCCTTTCCTGCAAATGCACTGGGGTAAGTTAGTTTTGACTCTGCATTAAGCGTGACTTTACTACCATCGCTCAACGTCAAACTATATATCGAGGCTTTTGGAACTCGAATGGTATTCATTTGGGCTTCGCCTGTCTTACTGTTTATGTAGCTAACCTCGCCCTTACTATTCTTAATAATCTTGATTTCGCCAATTTGTATTGACTCATTGATGGCAAGCTGATCTAAATCAATTTCTTCTCCGGTTTCCAATGTAATAATGGCGTGCTCTTTAGCGGGTTTTACGGCAGCGAGTTGAGCATCTGTCGCATCTTTTAAAGTGCTTTGAGGACTGTAATTTGTTTTCCAAGCGAAGAAACCAACTAACAGTATAGCGGCTGCTGCGGTAATTCGCGACCACAACCGAAAAGTTCTTCGTTTCTTGTCAAGAATCAATTGTTGCATTAATCTTTCCTTAGCCGAAAACGTAATCTGATCGGCTATTTCATCGGAATTTTCTGTGTTAAAGCCAAGCTGGTCATACCAAAAAAGTACTTGTGCATTCTCTTCTTGGTTGGAAGAGTGCTGAAGAAATTTGGTTGTCTCTTTTGGTGGTTTATTGTCTTGCATCCGGATTTTTATCAAAGTACCGTATATAACAAGTGATAGGAAAGAGCCCTAGCTTCTACTCGGTTTTGAAAAAAAATTATAAAAAAAGTAGATATGGTCTTGATATTACTCGTAAACGACTGATAGCCTTGTTGATGTGTTTTTCAACTGTTGATTCTGAAATTGACAGTTTTTCGGCGATTTCTTTGTTAGAGAGGTAGTCAATTCTACTCAGCTTAAATATTTGCCGGCACTTCTCAGGAAGATTTTCAATCTCTGTGGCAATAATATCTAAGGTGTATCGATAGTATAAACGATCCTCAATTGCGATTTCATCAGCTAAGATATCAATGTTGGAAAGATCGATTTCAGAAATCATGGATTTGTCGCGCTTTCTATAGTAGGCCAGAATCATGTACCTACAAGATGAGTAAAGATATGCGGGAACGGATTTTATTTCTGTTAAGCGAGATCTATTTTTCCAAAGGGTATAGAAAAGATCATGTAGGATGTCTTCAGCAACCTGTTTATCATTTACTTTCGACAAAATATGTCTAGACAGTTCGGTAGCAAATAAGTCATATAATGTAGAAAAAGCACGCTCATTACCATGACTGATTGCCTCCAATAATTGGACATAGGAATGAGACTCTTCGTTAGACATTTTGCTAAAATGGTAAAAATAACAAATAATATATAAAAATTTGTTTATTAATTATAGGTTAATAAATTATATTTTTCAATAAAATGCGCACTATATTAGCGCGTTTATAATGCGACTTTCCAATATTCTAAAGTTATTCTCGAGATTTTCTTCCGATAAAAAGTGCTGCTTCTGTATCGAATAGTCCAAATGATAGAAGATTTTTGGCTAGAAAATTGTAGGATTAAAGATAAATCGAGTTTTGCTCGATTTCATCAAATCGCCTATTACACAGAAACATAAAATGAATAACCTACTCAAGCTATTGCCATTTTTCTTGTTCACAATTGTCGTTTACGCATGTGCCTCACCGAGCAAAGAGCAGGTATTTCAACAGACAGCACTTAACAGCAATTTGGTTTCTGCGGCCTATCGTCCAGCTTATTTTCGTGAAATACTAGAGCATAAGGCAAAAAATACCTTAAAAATGACAGCCAAGGATTATGTAAAGACTCGTACGATTAACCCGCTCGATGATGCGATAGGGAAGGTTAAGAACCTTAAACAGACGCGCGATGCGCAAGAATTAATTAGCTCGTCATTGGATTATATGGAAGCTGGTCGTGTAATTTTTGCTAAAGAATACCTACGAATTGCCGAGCTGATTGATGCGGGAAAAAGCGCTGAAGAAATTGAAACTGCTATAGATCAGATGTTTAAAAGTACAGAAACAGAGCTTTTGACTAAACAGAATAATATGATAGCTGTTGCTACAGTTTTTGCTAAAGAAAATAAAATCGACTATCGCGCCCGATAGAGTCCCGAACTAGGTCATATCGAGAACCTGTTTCTTCTATTTTAAGGAATTATAGATCTTTTAAACTCCAATTACTTTTTACTTATTCTCATGCAATTGAAAACCATAGCAATAACCTTTGCTATTGGGTTTGGATCGGATTTGAATTGGGTTTGAAAGGGATGTGAAAGGGAACTAAGAAATATCGTTTCAGCGAGTGACTATTAAAAGTTCAAGCAAATTCAGCAGATTGCCTTTATAGAAATATATTTCCTATTTTAGTCGAAGCAAGTACTTCGACTCCATAATCCACATGTTACATGAGCGATTTAAATTGGAGCTTATGACTTGTTAGCGTTTTAATAGGAATAAGTTTAGGATGAGTAATATTACCCTTAAGGAGTTGGCGATGAAGTTAGGGATTTCGGTATCTACCGTATCGAAAGCTCTGAACGATAGTTTTGAAATTAGTGATGAAACGAAGCAACGTGTTCGCGACATGGCCGATGAATATAATTATCGTCCCAATATTTTGGCAAAAAGCTTAAAAACGGGGCGTAGCAATACCATTGCTGTTATCATTCCTTACCTGGCAAACCCATTTCAATCTCAAATACTCGAAGGCGCGCAACAGGCGGCCAATGAACGCAATTATAAGTTGGTTTTTATGCAAAGCCGCGAAAATGCAGAATTGGAAGCAGATTCGTTACGTACCTTACATCAACAAAACATCGATGGTGTCATCATAACGCCCTCCGCGGACTCCAATCTAAAATACTTAAAGCAATTTCATCAGCTTTGTCCGTTGGTTTTAGTGGATCGAATTGATTTTGATTTGCCTACTTTTAAGATTGGTGTAAATAATGAAAAAGGAGCTTTCGACGCCACCCAACATTTGATTGATATGGGCAGAACGGATATTCTAGTGCTTTGCGGAAAGAATATCGGCGTGAGTCAGAAGCGGATAGCGGGTTATAAAAAAGCGTTATTGGCAAACTATATCACGGCAAAAGAAGAGAATATTATTCAAGTAGATTATGGGCAGTCGAGAGAAGATCTGATTAAAAACTTGACCAATCTGTTGGCCAACAAGTTGAAAGAGCACGACAATCCAATAGGTTTGCTTGGAACGACCGATACATTGACCGTAAATGCTTTAGGTATTCTTTCGAAATTGGAGATTTCCGTTCCCGCGCAAGTCGCTGTTATCGGTTTTGCAAATACGGAGATTGCTGAATCACTGAACCCATCACTTTCAACAATTATTCAACCAGCATTTGAAATAGGGTACAAGGGTGTTGAGAAATTAATACAAATGGTCGAGTCAAAAAACCGTTTTCAGATTGATTTCGACACGACCATTTTGGATACCACCATTATTCAACGTCGCTCGTCTAAAGCTTAACGGGTTTCATGCGCGGTACTAATAATTTCATGATTGTCCAGGCGATTAAGTAGGCTACCGCACAAAAACTAAAGATAATCATATAGCCTTTGTCAATTCCGTTTACAACGGTTTCACCTTGGGCTGTCAATTGTTTTAAGAACTCTTCAATATTTCCTACGCCATTTTGTTCAAAGAATGCTTTCTTAGTGGCTCCATCGGCCAATTCGGGATACCGGGATACTAATTCTTCGCCATTTACTTTGCTCCAATTTGTTTCTGCGTAATCGAATAACTTTCCAGAATAAATGTTGATGAAAAATGAACCTAGACCACCTGCTAGTCCACCAATACCTGTAACAGTCGCAATCGCTTTCTTTGGAAACATATCCCCAACGGTAGAAAAGATATTTGCGGACCAGGACTGATGTGCCGCAGCACCGATACCGATAAGTAAAACCGGAACCCAGAAAGAGACATGTCCATAGGGTTGGGCTAGTAATACGAGTAGTGGAAAGAATGCAAAGATTAGCATGGCACGCATACGACCTGCATAGGCGTTCATACCTTTACTAATAAAATAAGATGGCAACCATCCGCCAATAATCGATAACATCGTAATACTATAAAGCACAAACAACGCTAGTTGGCCATTTAGATCAGATGATTTAATACCATAAACGGAACTTAAATAGGCAGGCATCCAGAATAAATAGAACCACCAAACTCCGTCTGTCATAAATTTTCCAATGGCAAATGCCCAAGTTTGCTTATGTTTCAGGCAGTTTTGAATAGTGACTTTACCAGTTGGAGCCTGTTCAACACCGCCGGCTAGTTCTTTTTCTAAGATATCATCTTGCTGTATGTATTTTAACTCTTCTTCATTTACTTTAGGATGTACCTCGGGTTTATCATACATAAAAATCCAAAAGCCCATCCATACAAAACCAAGTGCACCAATAATGATGAACGACATTTCCCATCCATACCACTTTGCAATAACTGGAATGGTGAGCGGAGCAGCTAATGCGCCAATGGTAGAACCAGCATTAAAAATACTAGTCGCAAATGCACGATCTTTCTTTGGGAAGTATTCAGCCGTCGTTTTAATTGCTGCTGGAAAGTTTCCTGCTTCTCCAATTGCAAGTACAAAGCGAGCGAACACAAACAATACAACCGATACATTCACCACTCGAGCAACATCATGGACTTTAGCGATGGCTTCCTTAGCGCCTTCAAATCCAACAAACCATTCCCCAGCAAGTATACCGGACGTAGCAATACCACAATATGCGTGTAAAATCGCTCCAATAGACCAGATGCCGATCGCCCATAGAAAACCTTTCTTGGTGTCAAGCCAATCGACAAAACGACCCGCAAAAAGCATCCCTACGGCATAGAAAATCGAGAATAATGCAGTAATAAGTCCATAATCATTATTCGTCCAATGGAACTCTGGCGAAATAAAGTCTTTCCAGGTTAGGGATAGTACCTGTCTGTCAAGATAGTTGATCGTTGTTGCGAAAAATAGTAAAGAACATATGGTCCACCTGTATTTTCCTGCTTTCTGTTCGTTCATTAGTTCTATGATATTGGTTAATTGCTTTAGGCAATACTGGGCAAGAACCGTTTGTTACTTAGGTTGATGGTTGTGCTTGCAGGATGACCTAGAGTGATAGCGTTTATAATATTCCCAATTTTATTAAATATCTCTGGTATTTGAAAACTTTAGTTACGCTATCGTTTTCGAAGAGTATTGTTTATCAAAAAAAGAAATTGAGCGAAAGTCTATTATGCTAAAGAATTTGCCAGTTGAGTTTTGGTCGAATGGTTAAAAATACAAGATGTAGTCGAAATCGATTTCGCAGATAATAGAGGCGTTCCATAATTGTTAGTCCTATATTAAGCACATAAAACAAACTATGTTATGGAAATTACCTATGAAAGCAGGTATGCTATTGGACCAAATGAAACCAAAACTTTAGATACCAAAGGGCTTCGTGAAAACTTCTTAATCGATCAATTATTTTGGGAAGATCGTATCCACTTTGTTTATACGCATTTCGACCGCTACATGGCGGGAGGTGCTTCTCCAGTAAACAAAAAGTTGAAATTGGAAACGATTGAACCTTTATTAAAGGAGGAATACTTTTTAAGTCGTCGTGAATTAGGAATTATCAATGTTGGCGGAGCAGGTCAAGTCGAGGTTGATGGTGAGCTGATTGATTTGGGGACGAAAGAGGCTTTATATATAGGGAAGGGTGCTAAGGAAGTTTATTTCAGCAGTAAAAATCCTGCATCACCGGCAAAATTCTATTTGAATTCCACTCCAGCCCATCGTAGTTTTCCGACAAAAAAAGTAACGAAAGAGCAAGCAAATAAGATTGAATTGGGAACAATGGAAACTGCCAATCATCGTGTTATTAACCAAATGTTACTGCATACGGTGATTGAAACTTGTCAACTTCAAATGGGTATGACCGAATTGAAACCAGGTTCTGTTTGGAATACGATGCCTGCACATACACACGACCGTAGAATGGAGGTGTATTTCTATTTTGATTTACCAGAAGGGCAGTCTGTTTCTCATTTTATGGGACCAGTAGACGAAACTAGACATATCTGGATGCAGAATGAGCAAGCAGTCATTTCTCCACCATGGTCGATACATGCAGGTGCGGGAACGAGTAACTATACTTTTATTTGGGGAATGGCCGGCGAAAACATGGATTACGATGATATGGACAAAAGTCCGATTACTGAACTGAAATAATATGAAAAAGCTACTATTCTTCATGCTTTTGAGCGCTGGTACAATTCAAAATGGTCGTGCTCAACAGCAGATTGTTGTAAGCAACCCGACTAATCAAAATCGGCAAGAGCTCATTTCTATACCTTATGCGAAATTTAATAAGCATTTTAAACTAGATACTACTTTTACGGTAAAAGACGCATCTGGTAAGATCATCCCTCATCAACTTGAAAAATTGGGCGGCCAAACAGCAATTAATGTATTGTTACAAGTGCTCGTTGAACCTAAAGAAAAGGTGGCTTTGAACGTTGTCGACAGTAAATCTTCAATGATTGAATCGAAGGCGTATGCACGTTACGTGCCTGAACGTTTTGATGACTTTGCATGGGAGAATGATGTGGTAGCTTTCCGCATGTATGGGAAGGCATTGGAAGGCAGGAAAGATGATGCACAAGGGATGGATTATTGGGCAAAGCGGACGAATCAATTGGTCATCAATAAGTGGTACAAGACCGAAGACTATCACAAAGACCATGGCGAAGGCTTAGATTATTATTCAGTAGGGCAAACTTTAGGGGCAGGAGATGTTGGCCTTTACTTTAACAATGAGTTGAGTTATACGAAGCACTATCGTCGCTATCAAATACTAGATAATGGACCTCTGAGAACAACTTTCCGACTGGACTTTGATCCTGAAGAGGTTGATGGACAGCAAATTGTTTTAAGTAAGACAATTAGTTTAGACGCAGGAAGTAATTTCAATAAAATCGTGCTGCATTTCAAGAACTCAGAAAACAAAGCAACACCGATTGCTATCGGTATTGTAAAAAGAAAAGAGGAAGCACCCTTGTTAACGATTGGACCTAAAAATAATTCTTTGGCGTATTTTGAACCGGAGATAAATGCGAGTGGAAAGTCAGCAATTGCTGTTATTATTCCTGATCAGCAAGTTTCCTATCAGAACAATCGTCCTGAACAAGCGCTATTGATCAGCTCAGTAAAGAGCGGGAAAGATTATGTTTACTATAATGGTGCGGCATGGGATCGTGCTGGGAAGGTGACTAGTGCACAGTCTTGGAATGAGGCAGTCAATCAATACAAGAACAATTTGAAGAAACCTTTAAAGGTGGTTTTAAAATAAGAGATGATGAATGTTTTAAATACGTTTGATTTAAGTGGTAAAGTGGCAATCGTTACGGGTTGTAAGCGTGGAATTGGGAAAGCGATGGCAGAGGGTCTTGCAGAAGCAGGTGCTGATATTATCGGTGTATCTGCGAGCTTGGAGTTGGAAGATTCTGCGGTGCAGAAGTCGATTGAAGCCATTGGAAGAAAGTTTTACGCGTATCAATGTGATTTTTCTAAGCGAGATTCATTATATGCGTTTATACGACAAGTAAAGATTGATCATCCAGTAATTGACATTCTGTTCAATAACGCGGGGAATATCTTACGAAAACCTGCAGCGGAGCATCCAGATGAATATTGGGATGAAATCATTGAAATTAATCAGAATGCACAGTTTATTCTGACTCGTGAAATAGGGAAAGATATGGTAGCAAGAGGCGCTGGAAAAGTTGTCTTTACAGCATCTTTACTATCCTTTCAAGGAGGTATTAACGTGCCAGGATATGCTGCATCTAAAGGAGCAATTGCTTCCTTAACGAAGGCTTTTGCTAATGAATGGGCAAGTAAAGGGGTTAACGTTAATGCGATCGCTCCAGGATACATCGCGACAGATAATACAGAAGCGTTACGTAATGACGCAAATCGTTCTGCATCGATTCTTGATCGCATTCCTGCGGGTCGATGGGGCGAAGCGGAAGATTTTAAAGGTCCGGCAGTATTTCTTGCTTCGAAAGCAGCGGATTATGTACACGGTACAATCCTGACTGTTGATGGGGGCTGGATGGGGAGATAGTTTACGCTTTCTCCAATGCTTAAAATAATATAAGAGTTGCGAGTATGAATCAGCATGTAGCTCCTATTTGATTCTCGTGAGAGAAACTGATTTCTCCAAGTATGCCATGTCGCTCTTGACAAGAAATCTATACCTGACGAATAAGCCAGTTGTTTGTTCGTTAGGTTTTAACCGATATAAACAGTTCGCATGCTAAGGCATGTATGATCCCTTGCTAACCAAAGGGAATCCTTAGTTAATAATTATCTGTATTAGAATTAGTGTTCAAGGTTCTTCATAGCGCCATGTGCTTTTGAGGTTCCCTATTTCTGAGTCTGTACATTGATTAGAAACTTATGCAATCAATAAAATTTAATCACAAAACACAAAATACAAAACGACCATGTACAACAATTATGATTCGCGGCCAGGTTTAAGTAATCTGGCATCCTGTAGGATGAACAGTAAAATCCTGTCGATCATTGCGTCATTCCTCGTGATGGGAACAGCGCATGCTAATACCGCAATTCCTAGTTCTGAAAGCAGTATTTACAACACGATTAGCAAGCAAACCACCGTGAGTGGAAAGGTAACAGATGGCAATGGTCCTGTTCGCGGGGTTTCTGTTGCTGTGAAAGGTGTTTCAGGGGCTGGAACGACTACAGACGCAAACGGGGAGTTTAGCGTTCAAATCGATAATCCAAATGCAACGCTTGTTTTTACAATGGTTGGATTTACGACACAGGAAGTGCCGTTAAGAGGGCAAAGTAATGTCAATGTTAATTTATCTTCTGCCGATACTGATATCGAACAAGTTGTCGTAATTGGATATGGTACCAAGAAAAAAAGTGATTTAACAGGCTCTGTATCATCAGTGGGTTCTGAAAAGATTAATGCCTTTCCATTAGCAGGAACTGCTCAAGCACTACAAGGGCGTGCGCCGGGTGTTTCTGTATCCAGTGTAAACGGAGAACCAGGTAAAGCACCGAGAGTTCGTGTTCGTGGAGGTACTTCCATCAACGCTAGTTCTGATCCATTATATGTAGTGGACGGTTTCCCGGGTAGTACCCCACCAGCACCTGAAGACGTTGAATCTATCGAAATATTGAAGGATGCGTCCGCAACTGCAATCTATGGTTCAAGGGGAGCAAATGGCGTAATTATGATTACGACCAAGAAAGGGAAAATTGGAAAACCAATGGTTGAGTTCAATAACTCTGTCGCGACACAACAAGTCGGCAAAAGACTTGATCTGTTGAATGCATCAGAATTTGCGGCTTATATCAATGACGTTTACGTCAATGGCGGTAACAATAATGTTCCGTTTGCTGATCCATCGTCATTGGGCGAGGGGACTGATTGGCAAGATTTAGTTTTTAGAAATGGAAATTTATTGAGTAATCAATTGTCCGTGTCTGGAGGAAGCGACAATATTCGCTACTATACTGCGGTAAATCACTATGGTCAAAAAGGTACTGTGATAGAATCTGACTTCCGCCGTTTCTCCGCTACTTCGAATTTGGACATGAAAGTTTCGGATCGTATTAAGATTGGAACTCGACTTCTCTACAACCGTAATCTCCTCAATGGTGTAAGAACTCAGGAAAGTAGTAGTGGTACGACAGCGGCCGGCGTAATATCAGGTGCTTTGCGCTTTGAGCCTACTCAGGGAGTGTATGACGACGCAGGGAAGTATACTATAAAGAAGTTTGGGGATCCGCATGATAATCCCGTAGCGGCAGCGAAAGAGCGTCAGAACGAGGTTAAAACAGATTTGTTTCAAGGTAACGGATATTTAGAACTAACCCTTCTCAAGGATTTGATTTTCCGTAGTACTTTGGGATTACAAGTAAGTAATCAACGCACAGGTAACTATGTTTCTAAATTATTAGTTGAAGGAAGAAATGCTGGAGGTATCGGATCGATAGCATCGCATAAAAATACGAATGTCATCAGTGAGAATTACTTGAACTATAATTTAAAGATTAATGAGGCAAATAATTTGGATGCCATGGTTGGATATTCCTACCAAAGCTCTAGAAATGAAACTTGGCAAGCCAATAATAGAAACTTTATCTCCGATAGCTTTTCATATTGGAATTTAGGCGCAGGTTCAAACTACCAAAATGCATCATCGAATTTGGAAGATTGGGTTATGTCTTCATTCTACGGACGTATCAACTATAATTTATTAGGAAGGTATTTATTTACGGCGACAGGACGTTATGATGGTTCTTCGAGATTCGGTGAAAATAATAAATGGGCATTCTTTCCATCCGCTGCATTTGCGTGGAATGTTAGTCAAGAGCCTTTTATGGAATCGGTCGAAGCGATATCTAACTTAAAAGTGAGAACCAGTTATGGTGAAACAGGGAATTCCGAGATTGGGTCTTATCAATCTTTAGCGCGCTATTCAGCGACGTTGACAACGATGGGCGGTGTTCCTGTTAATGCTGTGCGCCCAACCAACGTAGCTAACCCCAATTTAACGTGGGAAACTACGAAGCAAACGGACGCAGGTATTGATATCGGGTTTTTAAAAAACCGTATCAACTTAACGGTGGACTATTACTACAAAAAAACAGTTGATTTACTTTACTCGGTGCCTTTACCTATTTATTCGGGTTATACGGGATCTCTCCAAAACGTCGGAAGTGTAGAAAATAAAGGATGGGAATTCTCCTTAGGAACGACAAATATTGATAAGGAATTAAAATGGAATACCGATTTCAATATTACGTTCAACAGAAATAAAATCTTAGAACTTCCAGGTGGCGATATTCTTTACAATACGATTCCTGGACATATGCTTTCAACAGATTCGCAAATCTTACGCGAAGGACAAGTGGTGGGCGCATTCTACGGATGGGAATTTGATGGAGTTTATCAACAAGGTGATGATTTTAGTCCGCAACCAAGTAAGAAACCAGGGGATGTGAAATATAAGGATATTTTCGGTCGTGATGCTTCAAATCATTTAGTCGCTGGAGCGGACGGGAAGGTAAATGCTGATGATAGAACCATTATCGGGAATCCTCATCCAGACTTTATCTTCGGCTTCAATAATGATTTTCGATACAAGAATTTCGATTTAAATATCTTTTTCCAAGGCTCATACGGTAATGATATGTTAAACATTACAAGGATGGAATTAGATTGGATGGCAGGAAAAGGTAATGCTACGAAAGAGGCATTAAATCGATGGACACCAACCAATACGAACACGAATGTACCACGTGCGAGTGCTTCGAATAATCCAGAAGTATCCTCAAGATGGGTCGAAGATGGATCCTACTTGCGTTTGAAGAACTTAGCCTTAGGCTATAATGTTCCAAAGACAGCGATTGCGAAGATGGGTATTGATCAACTTCGGTTCTTTGCGAGTGCGCAAAATATATGGACTTGGACAAATTACTCTGGCTTCGATCCTGAAGTAAGTTTCCAAGATTCTAACCGTAATATTGGCTTGGATTACATGGGTTATCCAAACATCAAGTCATTTACATTTGGTATTAACGCAAGGTTTTAATTCGATTCTTTAAGTTATGAAAAAGATATTTAAGTTTTTTGTTATTGCTGGTTTGTGTGTTGTATCTGCTTCCTGTACGAAGTTGGATGAAGAACCAACCAGTATATTAGTGCCCTCACAATATTTCAATACAGAGGCCGACGCCGAGGCTGCAGTGATGGGTATTTATAGTTTAGTGTCTAATGGTGATGGCTATGGTCGTCGTTTAACCATGGTATTGCAATTATTAGGTGATGATATGGATATTGCCGATATCGGCACACAATCCAGTCGTATCCAATTAAATAGTTTTGCGCATGATGCCAGTAATCAAGATATTCTAGCTGTATGGCGTACCGCTTATTTAGGAATTGGCGCTGCGAATGCTGCAATTGATGGAATTCCGAAAGTACAAATGAGTGACGAAAAGAAAAATGCCTTAATCGCAGAGGCAAGAGTGTTAAGAGCGCTTTTCTATTCGCACTTAGTGCAGTTATTCGGGGATGTGCCGTATATGGCCGCGAGTGTAACAGATCCTGCAACGGTTACCGATGTTGCAAGAACGAAAGCGGATGAGGTGTATGGGCATATTATTGAAGACTGTAAATTTGGTATTTCAAATCTTCCCAATACATATGCTAGTAATAACCGAGCGAGACCGTCAAAGGGGGCTGCACAAGCTTTACTTGCTTCGATTTATATGATTCAAGGGAAGTGGGCAGAGGCTGCGACAGAGGCTGAAGCGGTTATCAAAGCAGCAAGTACTTACAACTATGCCTTGGTTAGAGATTTTCAAGATCTTTGGAAAGCTGATTTAGGATTTCAGAGTGAACATGTTTGGGTAGCAGATTTTGCAGGAAGTATAACTGGAGAGAATAGTTCGAACGTCGATTATACCGCTCCCATGACTGGTGTTCGTGATGCTGATATGCAAGGTTGGAGTGTGTTAGTGCCTTCCAACGGGATGTATACTAGTTTCTCTGATCAAGATTATCGTAAGAAAATAAGTTATCTGACAGAAACGCCAATTAAAGGAGTTATGACGCCTTATACGAAGTTTCGTTGGCCAAAGATTCACACGGCTAAATGGTGTTTGTTTCCTGGAGAGAATGCAGGTGGCGACGGTGCGGATTCGGATATAAAACATGTTATTTTCCGTTATGCTGAAGTTTTATTAATGGCTGCTGAGGCTATTAATGAGAGTAAAGGGGGGCCTACTGCCGAAGCTTACAGTTATTTAAATGCTGTTCGCGCGCGTGCTCGCTATACACCGCAAGGTCAACAGGCCTATCCAGCAGATGCGGCGGGCATGAATCAAGCACAATTCCGTGCTGCGGTTCGTGAAGAACGTCGTGTAGAATTAGCCTTTGAATGGAAAAGATGGTATGATATTAAACGTTGGAATATTGTTGTTGAATCATTCACAAAAGCGGATGCATTAGAGAAACAACCGAATGTGAAAGAATATCATAAATTATTACCTGTTCCTCAAGATGAGATCAATAGAAATGAGAATCTATTGCCACAAAACGCTGGCTATTAGGTTTGGGCTAATGAAAAATACATGGTTAGATATGATTAAATAAGCAAGATTGCTAATTAATCGAGAGGGTTGTCTGCACAGACAACCCTTCTTCATTTTCAAACTTAATAGTGTTGACAATACGAAATCGGGGAGATTGCGTTCGGAGTCTAACAATTATGGGGAGGATTTTTTGTACTTCAATAGTTACCCAATATTCGCTTCTTTAGACCGCTGTTTTCTTTTAAACGGATCAGTAAGCGATATTGATTTCCTTTTTTCAAAATAGTGGGATCATTGCTGATTATAATCTGAACAAGCTCATCTGTATCTGGCAAGATATAAGAATTGGTTAATGAGTTTTGTTGCCCTACTTCAGTATTAATTAAACGATAGTCAGCATCTCTGAGTTCCTGAAGAATTTGTTCGTAAAACGCTACCTCGGAAGACTCTAAGAATATCCTGTTGTTCTTGTGCTTCTTAAAGTTAATGGTCCCTAGAATTTGCCCGCGACTGTTCTGATAAATTACTGAGTCTAATTTCAAATCTTCATTCTTCCATGTCTTATAGAGCGAATATCCTTTATTAAATAAAGTTTGTTGGACTTTGCTTATCGGCATTGTTCTGAGTTGCTTTAGCTCGTTCAAGTTGATAACTTGAGCCTGAGCGGTAGTAAACAGAGAAATGACGATAGCAAGAAGAAGAACTGATTTGTTCATTGCAGGAAATGTTATACTTTGAATGGACCTTTAATTTCCAGTTGGGTTATGCTTCAACTTATTCTCCATATCGATATACTCACTGTCGCTCTTTAATCGGTATGACTTAGCACGTACTGTAACTTTGAATTTCTTCTTCTTTTGGTCCACGATGTATCTAGGATTCAATACCCCATCGGCGCCACTCTCAATTGCTTGACGTTCCGCAGCTAATAATGCAGCCTGTTTTAATTGTTCCAAGGTGTATTTTTTGAATTGCTTTTTGTTTTCTACAGTGAAAATAGCATCCTTATCTAGAATCGAATATTCATTTCTTTTCAGCGTATTGCTGACTTGTGTGGTTTGCGAATTAATGCTGTTTTCTATGTTTTTTGATGATCCGCAGGAACTCAACAATAAGCCAGAAGCAGCGATGGCAAGTGTTAATTTTGATGATTTCATAGTCAAAACTTGAATTAGATTAATAAATTTTAAGCCCCAAAAATCCGTTAATTCCTGTTTTCAGTGCAAATCTCGTGGGGATAGTTTCGCGGATAGTATTGATTCCTACCTGCCGGATTGGGCTTTAATTACCCGATGGGTAGTGTAGTTTAAGTCTTTAAAAATGAGTGTTGTATGTTGTTTTTGATAGGACTTGTTTTCAGATTATCCGCTATCAAATGCTGGGCGCGTTTTCTAAAATTGGAAAAACAAAGTCAATAAAATCGACCGTCTTCAATCCTTAAAGCTTCAAAAAGCTCTTAATTTAAGGTATTTTTGCAATGAACATCTTTTATTACCCTACGAAAAACAACTCTACGACCTAAAACGTAGGAGACGTTTTTACTTTTTTTAAGAACATGCAAAAGGCTTTTTTAGTACTTTTTTTACATTGTTGTGTATTGTATTCAACTGCGCAATCCATCGATCCCCTTCAACTAAAGCGAAGTATTTCGAATCTTAATGATCAACATGAATATGATAAGTCAATTCTTAAATTGGAGGAGATCTTAAATAATGATGAAGCGACCGCTTACGATCGATTTCAAGCATATATTCAAAAATCGTTAACCTATAAACGACTTTTCAATTACACCGTTGCACTAAATAATCTGACATTAGCATGGGATGAAGCGCGAAATGATAGTCTGAATGCAGAAGAGATTAAGAGTAGAGTCTTATTAGAGCGCCTTTTTATTTATTTTGATCTCCAAGAGCATGACCAATTTGACAAGCTTCTGAAGCAGGTCACGGATAAGAATCTACAACACGTTGATCAAGAAACACTGGCATGTTACACGAGTATTTTGGGAATCCTCGCCAAACGAGAGAATGATTTTGAATCCGCAGAAGCTTATTTGGATAAGGCAATTGCTTTGTTAAAGAACGAAAGTCCGAAAAATCTGCCGAATATATATCGCGTTAAAGTGGCTTTGTACGGTCAAATGAATCGTCATGAAGATGCATTGAAAGCCTACGAAAAAGGGTTGGAATATGCAGAGCAATATAAGATGGATATATATCGTATTGTCATGTTCGAAGCGATTACCAAATATTATAAGGATCAAGGGGACTATAAAAATGCATTTTACTATCAACTCAAAGTCAGCGATGCTCGCACGAAATACAATGCAAATAATGTTAGCGGTGAATTAACGGAGTTGGAAAAGGAACTCTTGGATCAAAGGAAGAATATAGAATTAGCACACGAGAAATCTTCAAAGCTCTATTTATATGTTATTGCAATCATTTTATTGTTGTTAATTCTGAGTCTCGGAAAGCTGCTTAACGTTAGTAAACAAAAACGCGTATTGGTGGAGCGCGAAAACAATCATATTCGACTGGAGATTGAGAAGCTAACCAATGAACGGGATTCCCTAGGGCTTGTTAAAATAGATATTGCATCTGTCGGGCTGACTGAGCGGCAGCAAGAGATCGTCAAGCTTGTTCAGCAAGGGATGACCAATAAACAAATAGGGAATAGTTTATTTATTTCCGAAAACACAGTGAAATACCATCTTAAACAAATTTACGATACGTTAGGAGTAGAGAGTCGGACAGATTTGAGGCGCGCATATGCCTAATTTCTACTTTTCAATAAGAGTACAAATTCTTTAAAACGAGGCGTATCGGAAATCGATAGGTGTAACCGATGTTACAATTAAGTTACTCCGCCAAATCTTTTGATCTTTAATTTTTTAATACATTTGAGGCTGTCAACAAAACCTACATTGCCTTGAAAAATTTGATCATGGGGCTTGCCCTTCTATCGCTATTCAGTGTTAGCACAGTTTTACGAGCTCAAGAAGCACGGAAAGAAGTGGTCACCTTTGAAGATGCTTATAAAAGAAAGTATAATATTAGCAAGCTAACTGATCAAAAACCAAGTATTGACGGGAAGCTCGATGAGGGAATCTGGCAAAATGAGGGCAGCTGGTCGGAGAAGTTCTCGCAAGTTATTCCCTTTGAGCGCGTGCATACGGACTCTTGGACGCGGGTTAAGCTATTTTATGATGACAAAAATATTTACGTCGGGGTTTATTGTAAGGACGCTCATCCGGAAACCATGAACTCCTTTATCGGCAATCGGGATGATAATACGAATGGTGATTTAATTAGTATAGCATTTGATACGTATCACGATTATCGAGTAGCACCTGAGTTTAATATAAACTTAGGAGGCAATAAAACAGATCTTACCGTAACAGACAAGCTATCCGTAAATTTAAGTTGGAATGCCGTTTGGGAAGGTCGTACACATATTAATCTGCAGGATTCTTCTTGGACCGCCGAACTTCGAATTCCTTTTAGTCAACTACGGTATAATCAAAAGAATTCTGATGGAGTTTGGGGATTACATGTTCGTCGGATTATCCGTAGAAATAATGAAGTCCAGAATTGGAGTTTAATCCCTATAAAAAATAACGGTCACGTCTTTTCTTTTGGAGAGATGCATGGCATGGATGATTTACCCAAACCTAGGGGAGTAGAGTTTCTTCCGTATGCAATGACAAAGTATGTCAATTCACCAAAAATACAGAACAGCCCCTTTCAAAAAGGTCAGAAATTCCAATTGAATGGAGGATTAGATGCGAAATTTTCATTGAGCGACTATACCGTCGATATGACTGTTAACCCAGATTATGGGCAGGTTGAATTGGATCCATCCGTTATGAATTTGACCGCCTATGAGGTCTTTTACGATGAAAAGCGTCCGTTTTTTCTCGAGGGAAAGCATATTCTTGAGTTTGATAATAACGAACGCGGTCAAATGTTTTATTCTCGCCGGATTGGTGCTATGCCGGCGTACAAGCCACAGGGAATTGACAACATCGAAAACTTTGCTAGCACGCCTAGTTTTATACCTATCCTTGGAGCCATGAAGCTAACGGGGACCAATAAAAATGGACTTACTGTTGGACTGTTAGAAAGTATCACCGCTAAAACGCAATCGCAGACATCTAGAAAGGGCATCCGGGGTGAGGAGGTCACTGAGCCTCTGACAAATTATACGGTAGCGCGATTACAGAAAAATTGGAATGGTAATACCCTCTTCGGCGGGATGGTTACTTCTGTAAATCGAAAGTTAGATGAAGTACATTTGAAGGAAGTATTAGTCGAAAACGCGTTAACGGCCGGTTTGGATTTTACTCAATATTTTGTTAACCGTTTGTATTATATAGATGCAAAAGCAATGTATAGTACCTTAAATGGTTCATCGACTGCGATTCTACAGAAGAAAAGAAATGCGACTCACTATTATCACCGTGAATCTGCTCAAGATTATCTTCATCTTGATCCTGACGCTACTTCCTTATCGGGAACTGGAGGTTATGTTAAAGCTGGTAAAAAAGGTAATGCGCAATGGAACTATTCACAAACATTTAACTGGTCCTCACCAGGCTTTGACTTGAATGATGTCGGCTATAACAAGGAGTCAGACTATCTTTTGAATGAGTCGGAGATTGCTTTTCGAAAAACTGACCCCTGGGGGCCATTTCGATTTGCAGGAATTAACTTGACACAAAAGAATATATGGAACTTCGGTGGACAGCCTATCAATAATGATGTGGCTATCCGTTGGAGAAGTCTAAGTACGACGCATCGTTTTGAAATGGATCTGAAAGAGTCTTTTAGCTGGAATACTGTAGATAGTCGTCGGTTACGTGGAGGACCTGATATGCGTTATGGTTCTAATTTTGAAACCAATGTTGATTTAAGTACAGATCGCGCGAAACGTGTTGTGTTTAAAATGCTTTATAACGGTCGACATTATATTTCTGAAAATACTTCCTACAACATGTTGCAGCCAAGCTTTATCTTCCGATTAGGTAGGCATGTTAAGTTGACCACGCAATTCAACTATGCAAATAATACGGATGAATTGCAATATGTAAGTACGGTTAAGGCGATAGAAAATAACCAAGAGAGCATCGAATACATATTAGGTCGGATGAAGCAGCGGACTTACGGTATTACGATGAACATGCAGGTTAATTTAACGCCGGATATTTCTATTCAGTACTATGGATCACCATTTACATCAACAGCTCGATATGATCGCTTTAAAACGGCAATGGATACTAAATCGAGGGAATATGAGGATCGTTTTTCTAGCATTACTGAGCAGGAGCTGACAAGTAGTGCGGAAGAGTATGATGTCCATAAAGACGGAAAAACATACAGCTTTAAAGATCCTAACTTCAGTTTCAACGAGTTCCGTTCAAATTTTGTAGCACGTTGGGAATATAAACCAGGATCTACAGTATACTTAGTATGGGAACATAATCGCTCGCGTCAAGATCCTCGATACTATCCTACTTGGGGGAATAATATTGATCGTATGTTCGGCTTTCAAGGTGTGAACACGATTATGTTAAAAATGAACTACTGGTTCGCACTGTAATTGAAAAATCAGTTCTCATTACATAATAACACGTATTTATTACATTATTTTCGCAATGATTTGTTAATCAACAATTTAGTTGTTAAATTGTATTAAGCATTTGATAGGTATAGGTCGAATGCTTAACGAATCTCCATTCGTTTAAACTGAGGGTCTTCAAGACTTATATTCTTTAATTATACACATTATTAAATAGGAGGATTAACATCATGGAAAGCTTAAAATTCGAAATCAGCACCGCGACGCAACAACAATTGCAACGAGTACAGGAAGTCTTGAACGAGGTGAATTCAATCAATGAATGGAAAATTGCTCCATACGTCAATGGTTATTTAGTGTCTTTACAAGGAGTCAATATGCAAATTGTAAACATCTTAACTTGTATCTCGGCACTCGGACTGGATGCAGAACGTTTGTATGAAGAGTAAAATCACATCGTTTAATTTTGGATGCCTTTTGCCTTAAAAACAGCCCTTGTTTAATCAAACAATCAAATTCCAGTAGGTCCCTTCAAAGCGCATAATCGCCAATGATTTGATGGGACTTATCTTTTGTTTACAAATGGATGGGAATTAGTCGCCGAAGGGTGATTTACAAAGCATCTTATATCATTTTATCGAGCTTGGATAAAGCTAAATTCTTGTTGTATTGATTGCGCTGTAATGAGTGGTACAGCTAAACATAGATTTTAGAATTTATAAGCATAATATCGATGTTATCCGAATAGGGGATTTCTATAGTGGATATTTTAAGAAATGCTTAGATTTTCTCTCTCAAAACCATCACCTTAACTCACTTTTATTCACTTGGGATATTACGTTATTATTCGTATCTTTGGAACATTCACAAAGGATCATATCTCTTATATCCAAGGCGCAACTCCCTTCTTAAGATATCAATCTTCCTTATTTATTCACCCTTAATACGATTTAATGGCTAAAAGTCAACTCACCTTTAAGAAAAAAGAAACCGCAAAGAAAAAACTTCAGAAGAAACAAGAGAAACAAGAAAGAAGAGAAGTTAACAAGTCAAACAACAATAAAGGGAAATCTTTAGAAGAAATGTTTGCCTATGTTGACGAATTTGGGAATATTTCCGATACCCCACCAACGCAGCAGTACAAGTTCAAAGAAGAGGACTTGCAACGTCCTGCTGATCCAACCGAAGAATATCGCTTTGGCAAAGTGTCTTTCTATAACGAAATCGGACACTATGGCTTTATTCGCGATAATGAAACGAGAGATACCGTTTATTTTAATGATAATTTAGCGGGAATGGTTTTAGGGTTAAATCAAGCCGTGAAGTATAAATACGCGCGTTCGAAACAAGGGAATCAAATTACGGAAGTTGAAAAGATTTAATCTTTTCACACCTACGACATAAAAAAGGCTATCGAAAAGATGGCCTTTTTATTTTTCCGCTAACTTTTACGGCGCCCAATAAAGGATATGGTTATTTCAGCAAACTTGCCTTAGAAGGTATGTTTAAATCTGTTCCGATTGCTTTATTCAGTTTTTTAATAAAATAACTAGCTAATAATGGGGTTTCTACATCCATCGCCTGATGAATAAAGAAATATAAGTTTTGTAAGCCTGCTGTTTTCCATTCAACAATTCTCTCCACCCATTGATCCAATCGCTCATAGTCTGAGGGATGGTATGAGGCTACATATCGGACAAATGCCGTTGGTGTTGTTAGTCGCATGTGCATCATATCGCGACGTCCTGGCGTATCAACGATGATATTTGTCATTTCGGTGCGCTCGAGCAATTGATAGAGCTTTTCTGCTATCTCAGGTTCAAACCATTCCTCATTACGAACTTCTACCGCCAATGGATAGCCTTTAGGAAAACTTTCTAGGAAATGCACAACTCTATCAAAATCCTTTGGTTTAAAATTATTGATCATCTGAAGAAATGCCATGCCTAATTTTTCCTCAAACAAAACCGTGGAGTCTACAAACGCGTCTACTTTTGATTCGAAATTTAATAGACGTCCAAAATGACTTATGGATTGCGGTATTTTCGGGAAGAATCTAAAGTGTTCGCTTGTTTTGGCTTTCCACGTTTCAACTTGTTGTTTTGTTGGCGATTTGTAAAAGGTAGCATTTAGCTCAATCGAATTGAACTGTGTTGAATAGTAACTCAATTCATCTTTTGTACCACGCGGATAGAATCCTTTCAGATCAATTCGATTCCATTTCGCACAACCAACATAAACTTCCATAGGTTTGTCGACTTTATATTTATTTAATAAACTCGTCGTTTCCGTTGGTGTTGTAGGAATGTTAAAATCGATATTTGAAGGATCTTCTACTTTTCCGAATTTCATTTTGTTTCGTTTTCTAAAGTACTCCGATGCTTAAACTAAGCATGCAGATATTTGTAAATAAAGATAGAGATTTCTCTTACTCACTATAAAACAAAAAAAAGCGACTTGATAAAGTCGCTTTTCGTAGCCCGTAGGGGAATCGAACCCCTGTTTCAAGAATGAAAATCTTACGTCCTAACCCCTAGACGAACGGGCCTTATTGTGTTTCGGTGTGCAAATATAGAATTTAGTTTTTTATCTACAAAATATTTTTTGAAAAATTGTAAAAACGTCTTTTTTCGCTACTTTTAAGCTTTAACTATAATTAAAATATGCGAATATTCACGAAAATGGCTTTAGTTATTCTCATGTCAAGTATGACCAGTGCTTTTGCACAGAAGCAAGATTTCCAAGTGAAATGGGATTATAGTGCCCAATACAATGGTAAAGATAGCCTTGGGCTTCAGTTAACTTTAATAAATAAAGGGAGCAGTAATCTTGAATTGAAAAACTATTCTTTATGGTTTAATTCAATGTACCCAATCCAAGAGGGTAGTTTTGGAAATTATAATATTCATAATCGAAATGGTAATCTTTATAGTATAGATTTCGATGGAGGAACGATATTAGCGCAGGACTCATTGCGAATTGAATATCAATCGCCGTATCCTATAGCGCATTCTTCTCTCGTTCCAAATGGTTTCTATCTTCAACATAACATAGATAATAAGAACATTATCCCTATAAATGATCCCATAATAGCTCCGCTAAAGATATCTGCAACAGAACAAAATCAGTTTCTTACTAACCTTTATGAGAAAACAGCTCTTAGAAAAGGTGAGGGAAATCAATTAATCTTACCTACTCCATATGCAATGAAAGAGGGGAAGGGGAATTTGCGTTTATCAGTTTCGGTAGGCTATTACGTCGATGATGCTTTCAAAACCGACCTGTCAATGTGGAATGCTTTCGCAGACCAATTGTCACAAATAAAGTTTACGAATGCTGATGTGCGTTCAGCGCGATTTAAAGTCTTATTCGATGAAGGGATGGGGGAAGAGGAGTATAAACTCAAAATCAACGCTAATGGAATTGAAATAAAAGGAGGGAAGCCCTCGGGGATATTCTATGCCTTACAATCTATTAAATCACTATTGACTGCTGACCAATTGCTGGGAATTGGAAATGTAAATTTACCATATGTTGAAGTACATGATAAGCCGCGTTACTCATACAGAGGGTTGATGATCGATATCGCTAGAAATTTCAAGGACAAGGAAGTTATCCTGAAATATCTTGATTTGATGGCGCAATATAAGCTCAACAAACTGCATTTACACTTGATTGACGATGAAGGTTGGCGTTTAGAGATTCCAACATTACCTGAATTGACAGAAATTGGCTCTGTCAGGTCTCCGTATTTTAAAGATGGTCATAGTTTGCAGCCCGCTTATGGCTCGGGAGTATCCGAAACGAAGGGACATTACTTATCACGTGCAGACTTTTTAGAAATCTTAAATTATGCGTCCGCGCGTTATATTACGGTAATTCCAGAAATTGAAACTCCTGGACATGCTCGAGCGGCAATTAAATCCATGGAGCACCGATTTATGCGTTTGATGGCGCAGGGTAAACAAAAGGAAGCAGAAGAGTTTTTACTCTATGAAGCTGAAGATAAATCAAAATATAGCTCAGCGCAATACTGGGATGATAACGTAATGAATCCTGCACTTCCTTCTGTATATCGATTTTTAGATGTCGTTATTACAGATATTCAAAAGATGTATTCCGATGCAGGATTGACGTTAAAGACGATTTCCTTAGGCGGTGACGAGGTTCCCGCGGGCTCTTGGGAGAATTCTCCTAAGGTTAAAGAATTGATGAATAGAGAAGGCTTTAAGACTGTTTATGAAGTTTGGCCTTACTATATCTCCAAGATTCAGGCGCTATGCGAGTCTAAAGGCTTAGAAATGGCTGGATGGGAAGAGATAGGTATGGTTAATAAGGGCGACGGTATGGTTGTTAATGATAAGTTAGCAGACAAGGGCATGTTGTTAGATGTTTGGAATAATGTCATCGGCGGGGGACAAGAAGACTTAGCTTATAAACTGGCTAATGCAGGTTACAAAACTATTTTTGCAAGCTGTGCAAACTACTACTTAGACATGGTATGGGATAAGGACTTTCGTGAACCTGGACTAAAGTGGGCATCAATCTCTGATTTGTACCAGTCCTTTGCGTTATTGCCTGAGGCATTCTTTGCTAATATGAAATATACAGATGCGGGCGCAAAGTTAGATCCCAAGTATATTAGTCAAAAAACTAGATTAACAGAACAGGGGAAATCTAATTTAATTGGATTAAAAGCTGCACTGTGGCAAGAAACGGTACTTTCGGCTGATCGAATGGACTATATGCTTCTTCCGCGTTTATTTGCATTAGCTGAACGCGCTTGGAGACCGGCACATCACTGGGAAGACGATAGTAGGTTTGACAAGAGAGAATTTGATAATACCTATACCGCATTTATTAGAAAGGTCGGAATACAGGAACTACCAAAACTAGATAAACTTGCCGGAGGATTTCAATATAGATTACCATCGGTAGGCGTTAAAGCACAAGGGAATAAACTGCTCGCCAATATTGAATACCCAGGTTTTGTTATTCACTACACCACCGATAATAGTGAGCCTACTTTACATAGTCTAGTTTTTCCGAAACAGGGAATTAAGGTTACGAAAGGTCAGCGTATCAAGTTGGCTGCTATTTCGAAGAATGGAAGGGTAGGACGAGTAAGTGAATATATACAGGAATAATAAAAAAGCCCGCGATAAGCGGGCTTTTTTATTAAAATGTTTTAAACTTTTGTCGTTCCATGTCTGTGAACGAAGCAACCTTCTGATAAGTGATGCTGTCTGAGCTGCCTTTAAAGCTCGTAGGGAGCACAAGTCCACTTCCGAT
Organism: Sphingobacteruim zhuxiongii; assembly: GCF_009557615.1. NCBI lineage: Bacteria > Pseudomonadati > Bacteroidota > Sphingobacteriia > Sphingobacteriales > Sphingobacteriaceae > Sphingobacterium > Sphingobacterium zhuxiongii. The sequence continues at coordinate 3,835,500 of NZ_CP045652.1, read as the reverse complement.
ATCCTTATAGCCATTGACTGTATAACTCTTGCTGTCGACGTCAATTCGCTTAATTAAGCCCGTTTCTTCGTTGACATAGATGCTTCCTGCTTTTCCTAAGAAGTTATTGAAGTTAATCTTTTTCAACCGCTCGGCATTAATAATCTTACTTTCTGTTTGATCACTTAAAGTCGAATTAGACAATAGCGTCACAGGAAGGGACAATACCTTCAAATCTTGATTGTATTGTTCAATGATGTTGGGTAAGTCATCTTTATACTCTTGAATCGGCAAATTTGCTCCGTTGTCATTGAATACTGCTGATAACTTTTGCGTACGAACATTGAATAAAAGTACGACTGCTTCATTCTTAATGCTTCCCTCAAAGCGAACATCCCCTGTTTTTTTATCCAAAAGGAACTTACGCTCGGTACTAATAGTATTGAATTTACTATTGCCGGAAACGGTAAACATCATGAAGTTTGTGTCGTCCCATTTGTTCTTTCCTCCCACAGCATTCCATATTTTATCACTGATGGAACCGCTCTGCGCAAAAATAGGCTGCGAGGGAATTATTGCTACAATAAGAAACATGTAGATATAGAGAACTATATTCTTCTTATTTTTCATTATACTGAAATTTAATGTGAAACTAGGACACCCCCTGCTTTGTGATTACCTGCTTCTATATTTCTTTTTGGGATATGAACCATAGGCAGCGCACGCTTGAGATGCACATGAAGATAAGATGCTGGATCCAAGGAACACAACACCTAGAACTATAAATAGATATCGCTTCATATTCCTAATTAATCAAAAACAATACCATTAATGAGTTTTGTGAATTAAGCCCATCTGAATGGCTGTAATAGCGGCTTCTTCGCCCTTATTCCCATGCTTACCACCAGCGCGGTCAATCGCTTGTTGCAAGTTGTCGGTTGTTAACACGCCAAAAATAACAGGTTTACTATGTTTTAATCCTACCTGAGCAAGCTCGGTTCCCACCGCCTGACAAATGAAATCAAAATGTCTTGTTTCACCCTGAATCACGCAACCTAATGCAATAACAGCATCAAGTTCCTGATTGCGTAAAGCAATGTCGCTTCCTGCGATTAATTCATAGCTTCCTGGAACTTCAATAAGTTCGATATTCTCTTCTTTTGCTCCGTGATCTAATAAACCTTTGTACGCTCCATTTAATAAAGCACCAGTAATCTTTGCATTCCATTGCGATACCACAATTGCAAATTTCAGCTCCGCTGCACTACCAACTTGAATATGGGAAAAATCCGAAAGGTTCTTTAAACTGCTTGACATAAATAAAAATATTATCCTAAAAAAAAGGGCCACCTGTTGGGGGCCCTCAAAGTTACTAAAATTTTATTATTACTGTTTCGCCTGTACTCTTGCGATGAAGCTATCAATAGTTGTTGCTTCAGCACTTTCAGGGAAATCATTACGAATCTTTTCATAAGTAGCTTCCGCATTTTTGTAATCTTGAAGCTCTTCGTATACTAGACCTAATTTCTTTAAGAATACTGGTGTAGTAAATGTGTTTGATGATTTATCCGCTGCTTTTTTGTAAAAATTAGCTGCTTTATCATAGATCTTTTCTTCGGAGTAAGCATCGCCTAATAAGCCAATCACTAAAGGGTCTAAAATAGCACTGCCAGTCTCAGAGTATTGTTCCAAATATTTGATTGCTTCTTGGAAGTTCTTTTGACGTAAATACAAACCACCTAGGTACGCATTAGCAATATTAGCCGATTTTGTGTTGCTGTATTCATCAGCGATTTCTTTGAATCCTGCAAATGACCCATCGCCGTCAATTGCTTTTTTCTGTAATGAATCGATCATTGCGTATTGCTCCGCTTGATACATTTCAGAAGATGCTTTCTCAGCTCTAGGTGCTAGATATAATTTTTGGTAGCCGATGTATAATAAAATTAATACAATAATAGCAGCTACAATAAAGATGATGCTCTTTTCGTTTTCCTGAAAAAAAGATTTCTTCGATCCGCCAGTAGTCGTTGAAGAAACGTTTTGATTATTTTGTGACATTCTTAGTTTGAATAGATTACGGAACGCAAAAATACACTTTTATAGAATACTTGCAATAATTTCCCGAAAATAATTAAGTGGTTTGAGGATTAGTTACTTCCAAGGTTTCTTTATCCAGTTGTTCGTATATCGAGTTTTGACTCTTAAACTCTGGTACAATCACTTTCATCTGCCTTACAATGTTCATGTTATTCTGGAGATTTAAGGCTGTTGAAAGGTTTGAAATCTCGGTTTTTACCAGCTCAAAATCATTCTCACGAACCTTGGCAATCATGATTTTCTCGTGGTGTGTGTTCACCGTGTTCTCCAAGTCGTTTAATAACTCCTCATAGAGTTTCTCTCCAGGGCGTAGTCCTGTAAATTTGATCTCAATATCCTTGAATGGTGTGTGTCCAGATAGTTTAATCATCTTTTTTGCTAAATCAACAATTTTGACTGATTTACCCATGTCAAACACGAAGATCTCGCCACCATTTCCCATATTTCCAGCCTCTAATACTAATTGACAGGCTTCTGGAATCGTCATGAAATAACGCGTGATATCAGGGTGAGTCACCGTTACAGGGCCACCTTTGTCAATCTGATCTTTGAATCGTGGAATAACTGACCCATTCGAACCCAGCACGTTACCAAATCGTGTTGTAATAAATTTAGTGCCGCGACCGCCATTGATATTGGACAAATAATTGTTTAAGCTTTGTACGTATTTCTCCGCAATCCGTTTCGTCGCACCCATGACATTGGTTGGATTAACGGCCTTGTCAGTAGAAACAAATACAAACTTACTCACTTCGAATTCTACAGCGAGGTTCGCTAATAGATATGTGCCGAATACATTCGTTTTTACCCCCTCACTCGGATGGTTTTCCATCATTGGAACATGTTTATATGCAGCGGCATGGTAAACGTAGTGGGGTTTAAAAGTTTGAAACAGTTCACGCATACGCTCTTCGTTTCGAACATCGGCAATATAACTGTGGTATATTTGATTTTTAAACTGATCTTGTAAATCTAATTGTAAGTTATGCAACGGAGATTCCGCTTGATCACATAAGATTATCATTTGAGGCTCATAACGGCCTAATTGTTTTGATATCTCACTACCAATAGATCCTGCAGCACCAGTGACTAGCACGCGCTTGCCTTTTATTTGATCCATTAATTTCTCATTTGAAATTTGAATCGGCGCACGCTCTAATAAATCCTCAATCTTTATTTTCTTTATTTGACTTGGAGAGAGATCTCCATTCATAATCTTATTTACAGGAGGTAGCGTCAAGACGTTGACATTATGCTCTAACGCTTGATCAATAATCGCATTCTTTGTCTCAATATCAATGCGTGAGGAAGCTATAATTAATTCATCAATGCCATATTTATCAATAATACGTTGAAAGTCTTTCGATGCGAAAATCTTCAATCCATCAATAGATTTTCCAATTTTCTCCTCATTATCATCAATATAGGCTACGATTGTTTTATCCGAGCGAAAGTCATGTTCAAAAGTACGTTTTACCGCAATTCCGAGATCCCCTGCTCCATAAACCGCCGCACTTTTACGACCATTGCCAGCCGATTTTGTATACTGAAAAAAGATCTTTATACAAGTTCTGTAGGTCGTTAAACCAGTAAATGCAAATAGCGAATAGATGATAATCAAATTGGTCGGCACGGTAAGGTGCAGATCAAATGCGATGAACACCAATTTAACCAAGAACATGATGATGGAAGTAAACACAATTGTCGATAAGATTCGAATAGAATCTACGGCAGATGTGTAGCGGACGATACCACTGTACAACCTAAACACAAAGAAAGAAATTGCCGTAATGCTGATGCAGAATAAGAACGAAGTAGCAAAATCGACTCTAGAAAAAGCTTCTAGTTTGAAATTGTTGTATAACGTAAAAGCAAATATAAAAGCAATGGCGGATACGGCTATATCAAACATGAATATGATCCATCTAGGAACTATTCTTATATGATTTAGTGGTTTAAAAATCTTCATAGTGACCGGTTAGAGTGCAAACTTACATTATTTTAAGCGTTGATCTCCCTATTTTTTTAGTAAATATAATCTTAAAACGCTGTTTAATTGAAAGATTATTGCTTATTTTTAGGTTAACTTATTAATTCGTAAATGATAAACGTGTCGAAGATTGCTCAGCAAGGTGTGTTGCAGCCACAGGAAGCCATGCTGAAAACGGGCAGGAAAAAGGGAAGATTAACCATAGGAATACCAAAAGAAACCTCTTTTCAAGAAAATAGAATTGCATTAACTCCATTGTCTGTTGGCCTATTGGTCGAGAATGGTCATGAAATCATCCTGGAAAGTGGAGCTGGTAACAAGTCTAACTTTCTCGACCACCATTATAGTGAGCAAGGTGCACAAATTGTATACGATGCAAAAGAAGTGTTCAAAGCCGATATCATTATCAAGATATCAAGCCCTACATTAAAGGAAGTCGATATGATGAGAAATCGTCAAGTACTTTTTAGTTCCCAACAACCTTCCTTGATGAGTATTGAGACGCTCAAAGCGTTAATGAAGAAACAGATCACAGCCTTATCGTACGAATATTTGCAAGACGAGGGAGGTCATTTATCTGTTGTTCGAGCGATGAGTGAAATCGTAGGAGCAACTTCTGTGTTAATCGCTGCAGAATACTTAAGCAATGTTTTTGATGGCAAAGGATTAATGTTAGGAGGAGTAACAGGTGTTCCACCGACCGAAATGGTAATCATCGGAGCGGGCACGGTTGGAGAATTTGCCGCCCGAACAGCTATTGCCTTAGGAGCGCAAGTTAAAGTGTTTGATAGCTCGATTTACAGATTACGAAGGTTGCAGAGTAATGTTGGTAGTCGTGTGTTTACGTCGGTTATCCAACCGATTATTCTAAATAAGGCTGTTCGAACATGTGATGTTGTTATCGGTGCCGTTCGTGCTAAAAACGGCAGGACCCCATGTCTAATCTCAGAAGAAACCGTGTCGAAAATGAAGCCTAATTCCGTATTAATTGACGTTAGTATAGATCAAGGCGGTTGTTTCGAAACGTCAGAGGTAACCAATCACGATAAGCCAGTTTTTAAGAAATATGATGTTATTCACTACTGTGTACCCAATATAGCCTCAAGAGTAGCCCGTACAGCGACTTACGCACTAACGAACATCTTCACACCAATTTTGTTAGAGATTGGGGAATCTGGGGGGATGAATTCGATGATATGGGCAAACCAAGGTATTCGCAGTGCCATCTACCTTTATCATGGTAATTTGACCAGTAAGGATATGAGTGAGAAATTCAACCTGCCATGCAAAGATCTCGATCTTATTGTAATGGCCAACCTATAAACCATGAAAAATTTATTTATTGTATTATCTGTTATGTTATCGAGCGCAGCATTTGCCCAAGATCAAGGCGAAGTAAGACCTTTGTATTCAGGGGAAATGATTCCTGGAGCAACAAAACCAACAAAAGAATTAACGGGAAAAGAGATTCCAAAACTTTATGCTCATCCGGCAAAACAAAATAATAAAGACTTAGTGTTTTTAGTTATCCCGGGAGGAGGATATGCCAACGTAGCGATGAACCATGAAGGTCACGATGTGGCAAATCGATTAAATGATTTAGGTTATAATGCTTATGTTTTAGAATATCGCCTTCCCAAGGTTGAGACGATGAAAGACAAGCGGTTCGGTCCTTTGCAAGACGCACAATATGCTTTAAGGACAGCAAGTATAGAGAATCCTGGTAAAAAGGTTGTTGTATTAGGGTTTTCAGCTGGGGGACATCTCGCAGGAAGTCTTAGCAATCTTTATGATCGACCTCAAACAGATGAATTGAAGGATACCAATTTGCGACCAAGCTTTTCTGTATTGTGCTATCCAGTTATCAGCATGGATGATGCAATTACCCACAAAGGCTCTAAAAACAATCTAATTGGTCCCAATTTAACAGAGGAAGACGTTGAATTGTTCTCCTTAGAAAAGCAAGTAGATCAGCGTACACCACCTACCTTTTTAATGAGTGCAAAAGATGACAAAGGCGTACCGATTGAAAACAGCTATCGCTATCAAGCTGCTTTGAATAAGAATAAGGTGGAAAACACGCTTTTTACTTATGAAGAGGGTGGACACGGTTTCGGAATGGTAAACAAAACCGATTCCAGAGATTGGTTCGATGCAATGATTAAATGGATAGAGAATGTAAATGCTAAGCTGAATTAAGACTTACTCTCAAAATAATGTACTGAAGATACGAGAATATCAATTCTCGTATTTTTTTTGATCGTTTTCGCAGGGAATTGAACTACGTGCAAGTCGAGTTTGTCATTTCCTAGAATAATTTCGGTAAACATTCCTCGAAAACGACTCTCTTTCACCCAAAATCTACCGTTTTCAACTTCCTTAAATTGTATAGCTTCTTGATGAATGGAAACTAATCCGTCTGATTCAATTCCTAAATCTGAGGCCTGATCAGCAGTTAGTACATTACTCTTTGCTAATAATCTAGCAGTATAAGGATTCTGCGGACGATAATATAAATCTGTTGGATCACCTTGATCTACGATATGACCGTTTTTCATAACCACTAGATAGTCTGCCATTGCTAGTACTTCCGCAGGGTCATGAGATACCAACACCACGGTTAGTCCAGTGTCTAGAACAATTTGTTGAATATCCTGTTGTAAATCGTCTCGAAAAGCAGCATCTACCTGATTGAAAGGCTCGTCCATTAACAGCACTTCTGGATCATTAATTAATGCTCTACAGATGGCTACACGTTGTTTTTCTCCTCCACTTAGGTCGGCAACGCGTTTTTGTGCTAAATGATCGATGCGTAATTTTGCTAAGACGTCTTGAGTCTTATTTCTTTTTCTGTCAAGATCCGTATTTGGTAACTGTGAAGCCACATTATCCCAAACTTTAGCGTATTGATTCAAATCATCGAAGCCTTGAGATACAAGTTTCATCGCATCGTGACCTGGAATTAATTTATCCTTACGAGTAGGAACAAGCCAACCTCGATAGCGAACTTCACCTGTCGCAGGTTCGGCTAACCCATAAATCAAGCGAAGCAAAGTACTTTTTCCACTTCCCGATTCGCCAATAATCGCAGTGATCTTTCCTTCTTCTATTCCAAAATTAACATGGTTAACGGCGACAACTTGTTGGTTCCCATCGAAGATACAAGAAACGTCCTTCCCATTTATTAAGGGGAGGTTTGGTTGTTGCACATCGGAAAATATGTATTGGCAAGAAGTAGATTTCTGACTCATAAAAAAAATGTCGGGCTTGACAACCCGACACAAAAATACATTTTACAATTTGTAATTACTATTAAAAACCCAGTGTTATCCCGAAGGTTAGATTTCTTAGACCGTCTTGTGCTGGACTTTTCTCGAACATATCATTCATGTAATATTTTGTAAATAATCCGAAGTTGTCATACCCAATTCGAGCAAATCCTCCGTATTGGAAAGTTGTCAAGTTATAAGTGTCTTTATATTTTTGTTTTCCAAATTCTTCACTTTTTAAACGTTGAGTACCTTTTAATAATACCCCTGTCATTGCCCCGAAAGCGAATTTTAAACGCTTACCATTGCTTAATTTATGACTTCTCAATTCAAATGTTAGCGGTAGGCGAAGGTAAGTTGATGTGAAAACATTCTTTTTGTAGTTCGAACTAGGGTCCAGATCTTCAAATTCCAGTGGCGTAACATCTTTACGCAATAGCACATCATTTTCTAAACGTAGGTAATTCCATTCAAAACCAGCAGAAGCATAAACTTTAAACACATCACTAAAGCGTACACCGAATTGAGCCACATCGAAACCGAAGTTTGATGCTTTCTTATAGTCCAAAGACTTGTTCTCCTCAGAGAGCGTAAAGCTTCCATTGTCTACTAATCTAGAAAAGCCCCAGTCGATTCTAGAAAAGGTTATCCCACCAAAAGTGCGTGGGTAGTGAACCTTTTTAATATCGTCTTTATCGTCTTTTCCAACGTTAATGTCAATTTCAGTACGTGATTTGTTAGCTGAAGAATCAGATTTTGAATCAGTTTTGATAGTAATCTGTGCTTTCGAAAACTGTAATCCAAAGCATAGGATCGCAGCTAATACTAGGGTAAATTTTGGTTTCATAGGTTATCTTCTATTTCGTGCTAAACTCTTTGTTAAATCAATTCGTAAATTTCCTTCATCGTCGTTGCTGAAGGATACGTCTTTGTTGCCGATATTAATATTGTCAGCAATACCATTCAATACTTTTGTTATAATACTTTGTTTTTGTTTTTTTGGTTCATCGACTTTATGAGCATACATGATCTCTTCATTTTCAATAATATTCACAAGAGGTTGAATAGGCTCTACTTCACGATGGCTCAACTGAAGTTCAGTTTCGATTGGTTTAATTTCAATTACTTGAACTAGGTTTTCCATAGCCTTGATGGGTTGAACTTGATGTGTCATGCTTGGCTTTTCGACTATTTCTTTCTTTTCTGCGGAGGTTTTACCTAGCCTATTATTCCTATCTACGCTTGCTAAACGCTTCTGTGATTTGGCAACAGGCACATTTTTCAATGTTTCTTGTGAAACAACGATGCTTTCAAGTGCTTCCTCTTTAGGCGCGTCGGCCTCAGTTTTTGTTTGCGGGATGTTTGTCTCCTGTACCACCTCTGTTCTAATGTTGTCTTTCGTTGGTTTACTTGTCTCTCGAGATAAAAACATCGATAAACCAATACCGAAAAACATGAGTAGTGCAGCTGCGGCCGCAAAATAGCGCCATAAAACGATGGGTTTCTTTTTATTGATTCCTTCGTCAGGTAGTTCTAAAGCAATTTTATCCCATAGTTCAGCAGGGGGGTCAGCCTCAAAATTACTTAAGCGCTTGGCAAACAAGTCATCTAATTCTTGATCTTTCATATGCCTAGTTCCTCCATTTTTAATATGCGTTCTCGAAGCCACTGCCTCGCTCTCGACAATTGAGACTTTGAATTTCCTTCCGATATCTGAAGCAATTCCGCAATTTCTCGGTGATTATATCCTTCTATTGCATAGAGATTAAAGACCGTTTTATAGCCTAAAGGCAAATCTTTAATCAACCTCAATAGGTCTTTATAATCCAAATTGTTGAGTTGGAGGCTCGCATGTCCAGCTAGCTCTGTCGTTGAAACCTGATCGGTAGAAATAAAACTTAATTTATTCTTTCTATAGCTTTCAATTGCAGTATTCACCATGATTCTACGAATCCACCCTTCAAGAACGCCTGTGCCATCAAAAAGTGCACTTTTTGTGAACACCTTAATAAAACCTTGTTGAAGCATGTCCTCAGCTTCAAAAGTATCTCGAGCATATCGTAGACAGATAGCATACATTTTTGGCGCGAAGAGCTGATACAGTTCAGCCTGTGCTTTACGATCGTTGTTTTTACAGCGATCCCAAATATGTATAATTTTCTCTGGCTCCAATTGATGTTCGGTTTATTATAAAGACGCCAATGGCGCGGAAAGGGTTGCAGCAGGAAAGAAAATTATTTGATTTTTATGTTTCGGCTCTGACTATCAATGACTTCAATTTCAACATTAATCGCATCTAAAGGAATTATGCTTGGAATTTTTTCTGGCCACTCGATAAAGCAGTAGGCATCCGAGTAAAAATATTCCTCGTAGCCTAAATCATAGGCCTCTTGTTCATCCTTTAATCGATAGAAATCGAAGTGATAAATCTTTCCGTTGGTCGATTGATATTCATTTACAATGGAAAAAGTGGGACTTGATGTACTGTCTTCTACATTCAACTGTTCGCAAATTGCTTTAATGAATGTTGTTTTTCCAGCACCCATTTGGCCATGAAAGAGAAAGATTTTCGAGTTAGGTTTTTGATTCAACAGCCATTGAGCGGCTGCAGATAGATCATCTGTCGAGTTTACCAAATATTCCATGTCCAAAATTAGAGAAATATTAATAAATAACGCTTAGTATTTTCTTACAAATGGTAGTGCGGCGAACCGAACCAATTCCGAATCAATTGCTTTGCATGTCCGAATACGATTGGTTAAGAAAGGGGTTTGAATTGGGTTTGAAAGGGAGGTGAAAGGGAAGTAGATTAAGAAAGACATCATCCAAGCTGTACGATTGTAGATTGGTTTGTTAAAAGAAAAACGAGAAATTGTTTTTCTATATCGGCTTTTTTTGCTTTGTGATAGGGGAAAGTATCTTTAGGATGATTGAAAAGAGAAAATCATTGGAAGGCTTTCCGAACACTTCAAGAATAAAGATGGAATCACTTTAGTGAAAATCTCAATTCTTGAAGTTAATTCAAAAAATGCATTTATAAATTTTTGGATTAAACCGCTGTAGCGCTAAAAAGCTTTTGGCGAATACGTAATAAATGGAATAATCATTTCTTCAAGTGAAATTCCCCCATGTTGAAAGGTTCCGCCAAAGTAATTAACGAAATGATTATAATTATTTGGGTACACAAAGTAGGTGTCCTCTTTGGCGAATACAAATGTTGAACTCACATTTATGCGTGGAAGTTGCGCATCGAGCGGATTCTTAATCATAAAGACATCCTTGTCTATAAAATTGAGGTTTTTACCTTGTTTGTAGCGTAAATTACTATTGGTATTTCGGTCGCCAATAATCTTGCTTGGTTTGCGTACGCGTATCGTACCATGGTCTGTCGTAATAATCACACGTACATTTTTTTGAGACAACCATTTTAGTACTTCTAGCAGAGGTGAATGCTCAAACCAAGATAAGGTCAATGATCGATAAGCGGCTTCATCATTCGCCAGCTCTCGAATCATAGCCATATCTGTTCGCGCATGCGACAGCATATCAACAAAATTGTAAACGAATACGTTTAAATCAATTTGCATATGCTTGTTAATGTTTTCTAAAACTTCTCGTCCTTGCTCGAGTGTGATGACCTTAGTATAGCTATGTTTTATATCACGGCGGTAAATCCGCTTAACTTGATCGGCTAGGAAAACATCCTCATAGAGGTTTTTTCCGCCCTCGTCGTCGTCATTTTGCCATTCTTTGGGGAATCTTTTTTCCATTTCCAATGGCGTTAAACCTGAGAAGATGGCGTTTCGCGCATATTGCGTTGCAGTCGGGAGAATGCTATAATAACTATCTTCCTCTTCGACGCGGTAATAATCAGAAATGACTTCATTGATGACCTTCCACTGATCGTACCTTAAATTGTCAATCAGGAAAAAGAAGGTCGGTTTTTCTGCTTCCATTTTTGGGAATACCTTCTTTTTAAACAGTTGATGAGATAAAGTCGGGCCGTTATCTGGGTTCTTCATCCAATTGAGGTAGTTTTTCTCAATAAATTTTGAGAATAGTAGATTCGCATCGGATTTTTGCATGGTCAATATTTCGTGCATGCCTGCATCTTCGAGTTTCTCCAATGATAGCTCCCAGTATAATAGCTTTTTGTATGCTTCGACCCACTCATTATGGTCGAGGTCATCGTTCATTCGCATACCTAGTTGTCGAAAATCCTGCTGGTAGGCCATGGAAGTTCGTTCGCTAACCAAACGTCTGTTTTCAGTGAATTTTTTTATTGTGAGCAGAATCTGCTTAGGATTGACCGGTTTAATCAAGTAATCATCAATCTTGGCGCCAATAGCATCTTCCATTAAATGTTCTTCTTCGTTTTTAGTCACTAAAACTGTTGGAATCGAAGGATTAATAGATTTTAAGATGTTCAATGTCTCAAGACCAGTTAGACCAGGCATGTTTTCATCCAAGAATACTAAATCAAAAGGCTCATTTTTGAAGGCTTCGACCGCGTCAGATCCGTTGTTTACCGTTTTAACTTTATAGTCTTTCTGTTCTAATAATAAAATATGAGGTTTCAAGAACTCGATTTCATCATCAGCCCAAAGTATATGTGTTTTTTGCATGGAAGTTTCCTGATTATTATCGCTAATTTACGCCTTTTTTTTATCGAATAAGCGAATATTAACTTTGCTTAACATTAAGCGAGGAAATTAACTTCTTGATTCGGAAGGAAGTTCAAGAAAAAACAGAAAATTGTTGGCAGAAATTAATTAGTAGTTTAATTCCATGGAAATATAGGTAGTTGGATTTAAAATCTAGGTTAAATCAATCGGTTGCATTTTCATTTTTTTTGGGCATTTATCTACTCAGGCTAGACTCGAAAATAAATTTTAAGAATTATATTTAAAGGATAATGGTGGAAAAGGTCTTAAAACTGTCTTTTTTGCGTTTTTTTTAACATTAATTAAGTACCATCTATGTATCTTTGCACGTATCTTAGCCTAGTAGTATATGGTATATTGTAAATTCTAGGTGCTTTAAAGATCTAGTTATTAGTCACTTGAATAAGAAGAAAATAATAAATGACCCGGTGTACGGATTTGTAACAATTCCGTCGGGATTCATTTACGACATCATACAACACCCGTTTCTACAGCGCTTACGCTATATAAAGCAGGTAAGCATGACACATTTAGTATATCCAGGGGCATTGCATACACGTTTTCAGCATGTCATTGGCGCGATGCATTTGATGGGTCTTGCAATAGAAACGCTTCGTGGCAAAGATGTAGCGATCTCTGTTGAAGAAGAGGAAGCGGTTTTAGCCGCTATTTTGCTCCATGATGTCGGACATGGTCCTTTTTCGCATTCATTGGAGCATACCTTAGTCGAAGGAGTTTCACATGAAATCATCTCGGCTCTATTAATGGATAAATTAAATAAGGAATTTGATGGCCGTTTAGACTTGGCTATTACCATATTTAATAATAAGTATCATCGCAAATTTTTACATCAATTGGTTTCTGGGCAACTTGATACTGATCGGATGGATTATTTAAATAGGGATAGCTTTTTTACTGGTGTATCAGAGGGGGTGATTTCTTTCGATCGGATAATCAAGATGTTGAACGTAAAGGACAATGAATTGGTTGTAGAGAGTAAAGGAATCTACTCAGTAGAGAAGTTTTTGATTGCACGTAGGTTAATGTATTGGCAAGTTTATCTGCATAAAACGGTTATTAGTGCCGAACAGATGATGATCAAAGCATTGGCCCGAGCAAAAGAGTTAAGTAATAAGGGGTTTAGCTTGTTTGCAACACCCGCATTAGCTCATTTCCTGAAGAATCAAATCAACAGGGATACCTTTCTTGAGAATGAGTCGCATTTGACTTGGTTTACCCGTCTAGATGACACCGATATTATGTCGGCAATTAAGATTTGGGCAGACCATGAAGATCCGATTCTAAGCTTTTTATGTTCAAAAATTATTCATCGCGAATTGTTTAGGACAGAGATGAGCAAAACAGCGTTTCCGCCGCAATTTTTGGAGGAAATAAAGGAACGGATTCTAGACAAGTTTGATATAGAAGAGAAAGATTTAGGCTATTTTTTATATGAACAGGTTGTTGTAAATAGTGCTTACGACAGTTTAGTAAACAGTATTCGAGTGTTAGAGAAGGATGGTCGCCTATGTGATATAGCCGAGGCATCTGATTTATCTAACATAGAGGCGTTGGCGAAACGCGTAGAGAAATATGCTGTGACTTATCCTAAAGAAATAGGGTATGTAAATATAGAGATGCTCGAAGATTGTTAAAAAAATAACACATAATTACCCAATGCAATTTACCGCTGAACAGATAGCAACATTATTGAAGGGAACAGTGGAAGGGAATCCTGCCGTATTGGTAGATACACTTTCCAAAATTGAGGAGTCCAACTCCTCGAGCCTAACCTTTTTGGCAAATCCTAAATACGAGCATTTCATCTATGAAATCGAAGCTGGTATTATTGTCATCAACGAGGATTTAGTCTTACAAAAGCCCGTAAAATCAACTTTAATTCGTGTTAAGAACGCATACTCTGCTTTTACCGAATTGCTTAAATTATATAGTGAACTCCGCAATGAGCGTAAGGGTATTGACGAATGTGTACATATCCATGAAAGTGCTCAGATCGGCGAATCTCCTTATATTGGTGCTTTTGCCTATATCGGGAAGAATGTCAAATTAGGGGATAGGGTGAAAATTTATCCACAAGTTTATATTGGCGATAATGTACAAATAGGCGATGGATCTATCCTTTTTCCTGGAGCTAAAGTATACGAAGATTGTGTTATTGGGAAGTCTGTTATCATTCATTCAGGTGCGGTGATTGGAAGCGATGGCTTTGGTTTTGCTCCGAAAGAAGATGGTACTTATGACAAGATTCCTCAAATCGGGAATGTAATAATTGAAGATTTAGTGGAGGTTGGTGCCAATACAGTTGTCGATCGTGCAACGATGGGATCGACTGTCATTCGTAATGGTGTCAAGCTAGATAACTTAATTCAAATTGCTCATAACGTGGAAATTGGGCAAAATACAGTAATAGCTGCACAAACTGGAGTTTCAGGTAGCACTAAGATTGGAGAACACGTTATACTGGGAGGACAGGTTGGTGTAGTTGGTCATATTAGCATTGCAAAAGGTACGCAAGTACAAGCGCAATCTGGGATTAACCGATCAATCGTAGAAGAGAATAAAAAGTGGGGTGGAAGTCCTGCATTTCCATATAATAATGAATTGCGTTCGCAAGTCCTGTATTCCAAATTACCGGAGCTAGAACGTCGATTAGCGCAACTCGAGAAGCAATTAAAAGATAAAAATAATCCCTAACTTTACCCGAATTACGCAAAACTATAATGATAGATATGAACGTTAAACAAAGAACCATTAAATCCGATGTTGAATTTTCAGGTGTTGGGTTGCACACGGGAAAGCAAGTGCAACTTACATTGAAGCCTGCTCCGGAAAATCACTGGTATAAATTTAAACGTGTGGATTTAGATGGTCAGCCTGTTGTGAATGTCGATGCAGATAATGTAACAAACACAGCTAGGGGAACAACCATTTCGCAAAATGGAGCATCTGTAAGTACAATAGAGCACTTAATGGCCGCTCTAGTTGGTTTGCAGTTGGATAACGTATTGATTGAAATTGATGGTCCTGAAGTACCAATTTTAGATGGTAGCTCAGCGATCTTTATTGATAAAATACAAGAGGTTGGTTTTCAAGATCAAGACGCTGATCGTGATTATTTTGAAGTAACCGATAATATTCATTACAACGACGCCGAGAATAAAGTAGAAATCGTCGCAATGCCTGTTGATGGATACCGTATCACTTGTATGATTGATTTTAACTCGCCAGTATTGGGAAGCCAACATGCTTCGATTACTAATATTGATGAGTTTAGTAAAGAAATTGCTTCATCTCGTACATTCTGTTTCTTACATGAACTAGAAGCTTTAGTTAGTCAAAACCTAATTAAAGGTGGTGATTTGTCAAATGCCATTGTCATTGTTGATAAGGAAATTGAAGATAGCGAATTAGAGAAACTACAGGTGTTGTTCCATAAACGCGTGGAGGTTGCTCAAGAAGGTATCTTAAATAATATTTCTCTTCGTCATCAAAATGAGCCTGCTCGTCATAAATTGTTAGATATGATTGGTGATTTAGCCCTAGTTGGCAAGCCGATTAAAGGACATATTATGGCGGCTCGTCCTGGACACGCTGCAAATGTGGCATTTGCAAAACGTATTAAGGCACAGATGAAGCGCGAGAAGAACAAAAAACACGTGAAAGTTTATGATCCGAATACGCCTCCGGTATATGACACGGTTCAGATTATGAATATCCTTCCGCACCGTCAACCATTCTTAATGATCGACAAGATTTTAGAGCTTTCTGAAACGAACGTCGTTGGTTTAAAGAATGTGACGATGAATGAGGACTTATTTATGGGGCATTTCCCTGGTGCGCCATTATTTCCTGGAGTCTTGCAAATTGAAGCAATGGCACAAACAGGAGGAATTTTGGTTTTAAATACGGTACCTGATCCGGAAAACTGGTTGACCTTGTTCCTGAAGATTGAAAATGCAAGATTCAAGAATCAAGTTGTCCCTGGTGATACAGTTATCTTCACTTGTGAGTTGTTAGAGCCCATTCGTCGCGGTATTGCGCGTATGAAAGGTGTTGGAATGGTTGGCGACAAAGTGGTGAGTGAGGCTGAATTAATGGCTCAAATCGTGAAGGTAAAAGGATAATAATAAAGTAATGATTCAACCCTTATCATATATACATCCTGAGGCGAAAATAGCACAGAATGTTGTCATTGAACCTTTCAGCACGATCCACAAAGATGTGGTAATCGGCGAGGGATCTTGGATTGGCTCGAACGTGACCATCATGAATGGTGCACGCATCGGCAAGAATTGTAGAATATTCCCAGGGGCGGTTATTTCTGGTGAACCTCAAGATTTAAAATTTGAAGGTGAAGTTACCACAGCGGAAATTGGTGATAATACGACCATTCGCGAGTGTGTTACAATCAATAGAGGAACGAAAGATCGTTTTAAAACGGTAATCGGAAAGAACTGTTTGATTCAGGCTTACAGCCACATCGCACATGACTGTTTTATCGGCGACAATTGTATTTTTTCAAATTCAAGTACACTTGCCGGACATATCACTGTAGGAGACTATGTGGTATTAGCAGGTATGGTTGCGGTACACCAGTTTTGTAAGATCGGTTCACATGCTTTTGTGACGGGTGGTACGCTCGTTCGGAAGGATGTTCCTCCGTATATTAAAGCTGCGCGTGAGCCAATATCTTACGCAGGAATCAATTCTGTTGGTTTGAGAAGAAGAGGCTACAGCAATGAGCAAATCAATGAAATTCAAAACATTTACCGCGTGTTGTTTGTTCAACATAGTAACTTAGGTAAAGCCTTAGATATCGTTGAAGCTGAATTCGAGGCAACGGAATTAAGAGATGAAATTTTAGGTTTTGTTAGAGCATCCAACCGTGGTGTTGTGAAGGGCTTTGGACAAGGTCGATCAGGCATTTAATTTATATTGTGATTATTTGAAAATAACTCTACAAGATATTGGTAGAAGGTATAATCGAGAATGGATTTTTAGGCATGTCGATTATACCTTTTCTTTTGGAAATCGTTATGCTATTTTAGGTCCTAATGGATCGGGTAAATCTACTTTATTAAAAGTATTATCTGGATCTTTAACCCCGAGCGAAGGGACGTTGGCCTATCATTCAGTGAATTCTCCAATTGATGTAGAAGATATTTACCAACATACCGGTATTGCGGCTCCTTATGTCGAAATGATAGAAGAGTTTACTCTGCTTGAGCTGATTGATTTTCACTTTAAATTTAAACCTTATTTGGAAGGATTTAACATGGAGCTTGTCAAAGAACGTTTGGGCTTTGGTTCACAGGTTTTCCAAAAGGAAATTCGTCATTTTTCTTCGGGGATGAAACAGCGTGTTAAATTGGTTTTAGCTTGTTGTGCGAATAGTCAGATTCTTTTTCTCGATGAGCCTACAAGTAATTTGGACAAGGAAGGTGAACGTTGGTATTTAGATCTTGTTGAAGCTACTTCAAAAGATCGCCTGTTAATCATTGGATCCAATCAAGAACATGAGTATGCATTTTGCAACGCATATCTTGAAATAATGGATTTTAAATAGACAATTTGGGTTACTTTTTATATTTTTGTGACCAATAATTTATATAGACTATGGCAAAAG
Organism: Sphingobacteruim zhuxiongii; assembly: GCF_009557615.1. NCBI lineage: Bacteria > Pseudomonadati > Bacteroidota > Sphingobacteriia > Sphingobacteriales > Sphingobacteriaceae > Sphingobacterium > Sphingobacterium zhuxiongii. The sequence goes on along the minus strand of NZ_CP045652.1, from coordinate 3,817,851 downwards.
CTTCAGACGTAAAGAATGGGAACGTCCTTCGTTTTAATGGTGAATTAGTAACGGTAGAGGAGTTTATCCACCGTACACCAGGAAACTTACGTGCATTCTACCAAGCTAGGATGCGTAATGTGAAGACCGGTAAATTAGTGGAATACAGATTTAGAACCGATGAAGAGGTTGAAATTGCACGTGTAGAGACTAATGACTACCAATATTTATATGATGATGCAGACTTTTTCGTGGTGATGGATAATGAGACCTACGAACAATTCAATATTCCTAAATTGCTATTTGGTGGTACTGCTCGTTTCTTAAAAGAAGGTATGAATGTAATTGTTGCTTTTGAAAGTGATGAGCCTATTATGGCGCAAGCTCCTCAAAACGTGGAATTAGAGATTACTTACACAGAGCCAGCGGTGAAAGGTGATACATCAACAAATGCCTTGAAAAAAGCAACTGTGGAGACAGGGGTTGAAATCAATGTGCCTTTGTTTATTAATCAAGGTGATAAAGTTAAAGTTGACACACGTACCGGAGATTACATCGAACGTGTAAAATAATATTTAGGTTTAGGTTGATTATTCGGTCTTGTTAGCTCTCCAGCTTCAAGGCCGTTTTTTTTGATAATGATGAAGAAGCAAGAATTAAGAGAGATCTATAAAGCGAAACGTAATTCCTTAACAAAAGATGAATTGACCTTAATGGATCATCAACTTTTGGAACAACTGCAGCAATACGATTGGACAAGTATTCGCTATCTACATCTGTATCTAGCTATCGAAAAATTTAAAGAATACAATACATGGCCGTTTATTAAGTGGATTTGGAAGCAATATCCAGAAATCAATTTGGTAACTTCCATATCCAACTTTCAAACCAATGAGCTTCGACATTATCAACTTGAACCGGACACTGTGCTTTTGGTTAATGACTGGGGTATTCCAGAGCCTAGCGGAGCAAAAGAAATCGAGGCTAAGGAAATTGATGCCGTGTTGACTCCGTTGTTGTTGGTTGACATTAAGGGTAACCGTGTGGGCTATGGGAAAGGTTTTTACGATCGTTTTCTGGCAACCTGTAAAGCGGAAGTTATCAAATTAGGGATCGCATATTTTGAACCTGTGGAAATTATTGAGGATGTAAACGAATGGGATGTACCGATCGATTTGCTGTTTACTCCAGGTAAAACATTTTATTTACTAGGCTAATATAGTCCACAAATTGCAAATTGGATCTCTATCTAAATAATTTAGCCCTGCATTGCACGTTTTATTAACGTAAGGTAACTTAAATGCTTGCATTGAAAAGTTGATGGAGTAACAGATCGTAGATCTCTAACATAATGGAAATTACGTTGTCTAAGAAGCTATGATTAACTCAATTTCGTTATTTACTCCCTGTAATGCTTAATCAAGCATATAACTGGCTAATGATATAGATTATTGGTCAAAAGATTAACACTAGCTTTTTAGACACGTTCTTTCTTAAAGTTCGAGAATCATAGAAGGAAGATTCATTCATATAACCTTAACTAGAAATGGTTAAAAAAGAGGGGCTATCCGATTGGAAAGCCCCTTTATTTTTTACTTGTAAAGTATTCTAAATTTTATCGTATTTTCAATTTGCTTCAACTGCTTCAGAATCTTTTTGTCATATGCGGCATCAATGTCGGTAACTGCATAACCGATATCACCACGTGTCATTAAGAACTGTGAGAATATATTAATGTTATTCTCTGCATACACATTGTTTATTTGTGCCATGATTCCTGGAACGTTCTTGTGAATATGCAGTAAGCGATGCGCACGCGTAAGCTTTGGTAATAACATATTAGGGAAGTTACGGCTTTGATCTGTATCTCCATTATTAATGAAATCTGCCATACGACGTGGTATAAATTCAGAGTTCCTTTTCTTCAATTTCTTATCATCGAATACAACAATCCCTTTTTCATTACAGATTGTTTTTGAAACATGTCCTTTAACATCGCCTAAAAAACCAATGGTTTTCAGCTTATCTGCCCTTGCCAATTGATCGTCAGAAATACTGATATCTGAACCTAATAAGATCATTCCGACATCTTTTGTATATTTCTCTTCAAACGTTTCCTTTACACGGATTGAGAATCCATCTCTTTTTAAGATATGAGCAGCAATTTCAGGAACATCACCTACAATAAGACATAATATGCGATTCTTAGGGTAAGAGATAGCTCTTGGTAGGTCATTTACGTATAAAAATTCATCAAAACTAGGTGCAATATGATCTGCCTTATCAGTAACAGACTGTCTTGCTATATTTTCAGTGAATGCATAGAATTTTTCAATCAATCCGGATTCTTTCAATTGGAAGTCAGAGTAACCGTCACCTATACCGAATATGCGGCCCTGAATTTCTAATTGTTTTAAGAGCTTAACCTTACCCCCTTCATCGGAAAGTGGATTGTGTTCGTCATAACCGACAATATTCCCTTCTTCATCAAATTTGAAAGTATTGGCATAGATGTTTTCCTTTTTAATATGATAAGGCATTACTACTGGCGTAATAAACTCTTTAAATCCACCGGATACAATCCAAGCAGTATCTGAATTGTCCTTGAAGAACTCCTTGTTACGGCTGAAGGATTTGGAAACCTTCTTCTTCAAATGCACAATTAATTTAGCTAGGTGATCGCGATTTGCTTCCAATAATTTTACACGCCCTGCAAGACTCTCACGAAATGAAATCTTACCTTCCATAGCTAGGTTGGTAAAACGTTCTATTTCCTCGTAGATAGCCTCCCTATTGGGATTGTTTTCTAATGAAATTCGTGCTAATTCGTCTAGAGCTTCAACTTGCGTAAATGTGCTGTCGAAGTCAATGATGTAGTAATTTTTCACGGTTTTTGTTGTTGTTTAGATTGTTTTCGAGTAATAGGTGTCGATTACTTCTTTCAAGGTCGTATCCAAAGGTTTGAATGTAATACCTAGCGTCTTAGTAATCTTAGAGTTGTCATATTCAAGCTTTTTATTGGCTGCTCTTGCCGCATCCTTGGTTAAGGTCGGTCGCTTACCATTTATATAAGATGCTAGTTTCGAAAGTCGCCAGGCCATCGAAAGAAGCATACGACTAGCAGCAATACTCGGCCGAGGCTTCTGCATGTAATCGCTTATTTTGGTAAGTAATGCTTGATTACTTATGTTTTCGGAATTAAGGATGAAACGTTCACCAGAGATATTGCTGTTCATCAACTTGATCATTATTTGTGCGACATCATCGACGTCTACAACACCAACAGATCCTAATGGATAAATCTTGTTACCTTTTTTTACAACTTCAAAGATACTTCTTGAGCCATTTTCTCCAGGACCAACTCCCATAATGATTGAAGGATTGACGATAACAGCATTTAACCCTTCAACAATACCACGCCATACTTCCATTTCGCTGTCGTATTTCGCCTGGGTATAGTTAGAAGTTTTTCGGTTGTATTCCCATTTGTCAGTTTCTTTAACGGGTAGTCCGAGTTTATTCGTGCCTAAGGCAGCGATCGAACTTACATGAACTAAACGAACTTGATATAGCAAGGATAGATTGACGATGTGTTTAGTGCCTTCAATGTTTGTTTGAAACATTTCCTGTGCGTCTTCCTTATGATTAGAGATTTTCGCGGCACAGTGGTATACCTGTTGGATAGTAGGGAATATATCTTCCAGCGCAAAATAATCAGTAATATCTGCATCTACCCATTGTATTAAAGAAGAGGACTTTAAGTGGTCGGGAATAATTGAAGTAGCACGTTTTAATGCTATAATACTCTCACCGCCGTCAATAAGGTGTTTTAAAACTGTTGAACCTAAAAATCCTGTGCCACCTGTAACTAAAATCACGCCTAACTTATTGTTGAAAATTACTGAACTCAAAGATAATCTATTGAATAGTCCTATGCAAGTCCTTTTGGGACGTACCTCTGACTTTCGAGTAATTATTTTATCCGGGAATTCTCTTTAAAGAACAGACTTCCTAACTTTTTGTTGATAAATTCATCATAGTAATTTTTATTTATTAAATGCATCTTTGTTAAAATCCAAGGAAGTAGAAACAAATACTTTCAGCAATAGCGCAATATATGACATTAGCAGACTTTCTAAGCCCCATCTCCCTAGCTGATCTAGGTGAAGAAACGACTTACTATAATTCTCAGTTTGGTAAGACCATCGAAAAATATATCGATAGTTTTCCTGAGCTCTTTGATGCCGATGAAAAGCCTAATATGGCCATCATCGGAATAGAGGAAGATCGTGCTGCAGTGAATAACAAGGGGGCTGCTAAAGGAGCAAATCAAGTTCGACGCCATTTATATGAACTTTATCAAGGCGATTACCCGGTTAAGGTTGTTGATTTAGGAAACATCAGAGCAGGTGCAACAATAAAGGATACTTACGTTGCGGTTAAATTAGTCTTAGAGGAATTAATCAAACATGATATCCTACCGATCCTTATTGGAGGAGGGCATGATTTGACTTATGCACAATATACTGCCTACGAAAATCTAGAGCAGCGGGTTGAAGTCGCTATCATTGATTCAAAATTCGATTTAGATCAGGACTATAGTGAAAATACCAGTCTAAATTCAAATACTTTTCTGAATCATATCATTCTACACCAACCAGATTATCTTTTTAACCTAAGCAATATTGGCTATCAGACATATTTGGTGAGCAAAGAATCGATCAATATGTATGATAAGCTGTTTTTTAGCGCTTTGCGCTTAGGGGCTTTTTCAGGTAAATTGGATCAAGCGGAACCCATCATAAGATCTGCGGATATGGTTAGCTTCGATATTAGTGCTATCCGTGCGTCTGAGGCAGGTGGAAATGCGAACGCGGGTCCAAATGGACTATATGGTGATGAAGCTTGCCAGTTAGCACGATATGCAGGTATGTCGGATAAATGTTCTTCGGTAGGTTTTTACGAATACAATCCAAGCTTCGATCCAATGGGACAAACAGCAATGTTGATTTCCCAAATGATTTGGTGTTTTGTCGATGGTTACTATGGTCGTAAAAAGGATGCTCCAATGTATCCTAAATCAAATTACATGATCTATCGTACGACTTTAGAGGCCGAAGACTATGAGTTGGTCTTTGTTAAAAGTAAAAAGTCAGATCGTTGGTGGATGCAGGTCCCATATTTTGGTTCAAAATCAGTCAATGAACGCTTTTATCTAGTTCCTTGTCGATATGAGGATTACCAATTAGCCGTGTCAGGCGAAATGCCAGACTTATGGTGGAAAACACATCAAAAACTACAATAGTAGCCTTATTTAATTAACTGAAATGGAGAGTTTGTATTTAGTGATCATCTTTATTTTGCTGGTCATCATTGCCTATGCGCTTTGGCGTAATGGACAGTCGATTAGTAAGCCTGTTCATGAAAAGATCGTGTATGACCAGCAACAATTGCAAATAGAGCAGGGAAGACTACAGGAAAGAGAACGGATAATTACTGGAGAGAGAGATAGATTGCTTCAGGAGTTGTCTTTAGAAGTTAGTAATCGTCAAGCAATTGAACGAACACTAGAAGGTACGAATGCTTATCTGCAAGCGCAGCAAGATAAATTCGCGGAACAGAAAGTGGAGATTGAGAATCTGAAAAGACAGTTCAATATCGAGTTCCAAGTCTTAGCAAACAAAATTCTTGAAGAAAAGACGTTAAAGTTCACTCAGCAAAATCAAGAGAATATCAGCTTAATCTTAGACCCTTTAAAAGAGAAGATTAAATCTTTTGAGGAGAAAGTAGAGAAGACCTACCAGCAAGAGTCTGCTGAGCGGAGTGTTTTAAAGGGTGTGGTGGAGCAATTGATGCAGCAGAGTATGCAGATTAAGGATGAAGCAAATAATCTCGCAAAAGCGCTAAAAGGGGATAATAAGAGACAAGGGAATTGGGGAGAAGTGATTCTTGAACGTGTCTTGGAAAGATCAGGCTTGTTGAAAGATCAAGAATACAAACTGCAAGCTGCTATTATTGATGGTGAGGGAAAGCGACTTCAGCCAGATGCGGTAATACATCTTCCTGATGAAAAGCACTTGATCATTGATTCAAAGTTATCGTTAGTTGCTTATGAACGTGCTATTAATGCAGATACAGATGAAGATAGATCTCTATTTATCAAACAACACATTCAATCTATCGAGAATCATGTAAAGGAGCTTTCCGCCAAGGATTATCAATCTTTATATCAGATTGTATCTCCTGAATTTGTGCTGATGTTTATTCCGATAGAGTCTTCATTGAGTTTAGCTGTTAATCATAAACCTGAACTGTTTTCGGATGCCTGGGATAGGCGTGTCGTAATTGTAAGTCCATCTACATTATTAGCGACTTTGAGAACAATTGCTAGCATCTGGAAACAAGAAAGACAAAATAGGAATGTATTGGAAATTGCCAAGGAAGCAGGATTACTTTACGACAAGTTTGTTGGCTTTTTAGATGATATGGATCAACTCCAGCTTTTCCTTCAAAAGGCATCTGGGAAACATGAGGATGCAATGAAGAAGCTATCCTCAGGGCCTGGAAATGTAATCAAGAAAGTTGAATCTTTAAAAGTACTAGGAGCTAAGGCAAATAAGCAGATAAATGATAAATTTCTAGAAGAATAAAGGGCTGTCAATTGACAGCCCTTTATTCTTTAATAACCAGCGGCCTTATCATCACCTCTAGGGTCAGCTCCAGCCTGTAGTTTACCGTTTGGCAATACTACAATATTCTCTACACGTCCAATAGGACCTCTTTTGTTTAAACTATAACCATCTTTTTCTAAACTTGCTCTAGTCTTCGAGTCGATTGCTTGTTCTTCAACATCAATGTATTCGGGTTTCCATTGATGATGGAATCTCGCAGCGCTAACAGATTCTTGAGCAGTCATGTCAAATTCTAGTACATTGAGGATAGTTTGGAATACGGATGTAATAATAGTTGATCCGCCCGGTGTTCCTACGACCATCTTTAACTTGCCGTCTTTTTCAATGATTGTTGGCGTCATTGCACTCAACATACGTTTTCCAGGTTCTACAGCATTTGCCTTTCCGCCCAATAAACCATACATGTTTGGTGTGCCTGGTTTAACAGAGAAATCATCCATTTCATTGTTTAATAAAAAGCCTGCTCCTTCAACCCAAACTAAAGATCCATATGAACCATTAATCGTTGTTGTTAATGAGACTGCATTTCCTTCTTTATCAACGATACTATAATGTGTCGTTTCCTCTGATTCATATCCAGGGAATTTTGATGCTTTTACCTGATCGCTAGGGGTTGCTTTCTTTAAACTTACTTTCGCCATTCGTTCTTGATTAAACTTCGCATTTGTCAGTTCGTTAACTGGTACACGATAGAAATCAGGATCTCCTAAGTGAGTTGCGCGATCAGCATATACGCGGCGTTCTGCTTCTACCATCGCGCGAACGGTGCTGTCATGCTGGAAGCCCCATTTTGCTAATGGATATTTTTCTACTGATTGTAATAAGGCCATTAATGCAACTCCTCCGCTAGATGGGGGAGGCATTGAAGTAACTTTATAGCCTTTATATGTTCCAACGATAGGAATACGCCATACCGCTTGGTAATTTGCTAAATCTTCCAAACTAATGATTCCATTACCTCGTTTCATTTCTGCAACAATGTAGTCTGCAGTTTTGCCTTTATAGAATCCATCGCGACCTTGCTCTGCAATTCGCTTTAAAGTTTCAGCCAGTGCTGATTGAATAAACAAATCCCCAGGTTTCCACGAAGCTTCGCGAATGATTGCTGCGCCATTTGGATTATGCTTCTTAAACCGTTCTTGATAGCGGTTGAATTCTCCGGCTTGTTGTTCAGTAATTGGAAATCCTTTTGATGCGAGTTCTATAGCTGGTTGAAGTAATTCTTTCCAAGGTAATTTGCCGTATTTCTTATAAGCTTCGTCCATACCAGCAACCGAGCCCGGTACACCAGAGGCTAATTGACCGTAAAGACTTAAATCCGTAATAGGATTTCCAGCTTGATCTAAGTACATATCTCGATGAGCTTTCTGAGGAGCTTTTTCACGGAAATCTAAGGAATTGACAAACCCCGACTTATCGCGATAAACCATGAAACCTCCGCCACCCAAATTGCCGGCGTTTGGATAAACTACAGCAAGTGCAAATTTAACGGCAATAGCCGCATCTACTGCATTTCCCCCTTTTTTCAGAATAGCAACTCCAACTTCAGACGCGATAGGATGTGCGGTCACTACAGCACCATTGCTAAATTCCTGTTGTTCTTCGACCGTATTTTGTTTTGACGCACAAGAACTAAGAAAAAAGCTAATGAATAATAAGTAAAAGATATTCGATAGTTTCATGTGTTAAAGATATTAAATTTGGCATTATTACTTGAATATAATTACCTTCAGACTTTATCAAAAAATATGAAATACTTCTTTCTATTTATCCTTGCAAGCCTATCCTTAGGAGGTACCGCACAGACTGTGAAAATCTTAAGTTATAATATCCATCATGGGAATCCACCAGCCAAACCAAATATAATTGATTTGCCAGCGATAGCTAAGGTGATTATCGAATCTGAAGCAGATATTGTAGGGATTCAAGAGGTTGATATCAATGTATCTCGTTCAGAGATGGTCAATCAGGCGGAAAAGCTAGCTGAATTAACCAATATGGATTACTACTTTTCTAAGGGAATCAATTTAGAGAAAGGATACTACGGTACTTTAATTCTATCGAAGCATAAGATTGTTGGGAAGAGGAGATATGATCTTCCAATGCCTGTTGCAAGTGAAAACCGTTCTTTAGCCATTATTGATGTTGAACTTCCGAACGGTAAACGTGTTTCTTTAGCGAATACACACCTTGATTTGCATGAAGAGAATAGAGTTGCTCAAGCGCATTTTATCAATGAGTTAGCGGAGCTTTATAGTAGCCCATTAATTCTCGTTGGAGATCTAAATGCAAAGCCTAATTCAGAATCTATTAAAGTATTAGAGCAGTTTTTCAAAAGGAATGTAAGTTCGAACGGGCCGACATTCCCTAATATAAATCCGCACAGCGAGATTGACTACATTATGCTTTTGGATAATGTGGATTTCGAATGGAAAAGCTATAAGCGAGGTAAAGAAAACGAAGCTTCGGATCATCTACCATTGTTCGCAGAAATAGAGTTCAAATAGGCATAAAAACAATGAGAAGCTATCTCAGCTTCTCATTGTTTTTATGTCGTTCTCCATCTCTATTTGTTTTCTTGTCGAGATTCTTATTTAAAGCATCTGTGAGGTTAATTCCAGTTTGATTTGCAAGACAAATCAAAACAAATAAAACGTCTGCCATCTCATCGGCTAAATTTACTTCCTTATCAGACGATTTGAACGATTGTTCACCATATTGTCTCGCCATTATTCTAGCCACTTCTCCGACCTCCTCCATCAGCATGGCGGTATTGGTTAATTCATGGAAGTAACGAACTCCAGTTGTTTTAATCCAATTATCAACGGTTGTTTGTGCTTCTGCTATTGTCATATCGAGGTTATTAATAGTTGTCTTTGTCTTTTGTATTCATCATAATTGTCACTGGACCATCGTTGCGTAAATCGATTTTCATGTCAGCGCCAAATATCCCTAGTTGAACTTCTTTCCGTAGCAAATCGCGTAGATACTGAGCCATGGCCTCATACATTGGTTTTGCCTTTTCCGGTTTTCCCGCTCGAATAAAAGAAGGACGATTACCTTTTTTTGTTTGCGCAAATAAGGTGAATTGTGAAATCAGAAGGATGTTTCCGTCAATATCTTGAACGGATTTGTTCATCAATCCCTGTTCATCGGAAAAGATACGCAGATTAGCTATTTTCTGAGCCAACCATTCCATATCGCTTGTGGAGTCTTCATCTTCGACACCTATAAGTACAAGCAAGCCATGCTCAATTTTGCCCGTGATTTGATCATCTACCGTGCAACTAGCATGGCTTACTCGTTGTATTACTGCTCGCATTCGCTAAAAATATAAAGTTTAAAGCGAATTCCCAATCCTTAAAAACGAATATTCAAGCCTAACATAAAATTAGTTTCCGCTTGTGGATAGTAGAAATTATAATAATCTCGGGTTCCTTTACTTTCGAATTTTTGTCCCCAAGTATATCCCGTTGTCTCATACTTACTGTTGAATATATTATTTACAGCTAGGTTTAAGTCTATTCTTTCAATTCCAAATGCAGAGAAGGTATAAATACCCCGGAAGTTGTTCACAAATGAAGGGTCAATACTTCTTTCCTTGGCAGTGCTGTTGTCTAGATAAATTCTAGAAACATATTTACTTAATAAACTAAAGGAAAGTTCTTCTGTTGGTTTGTAGGTGAATATATTTGACAGGACGGTTGAAGGTGATTTCGCTATTGTCGTCGACTTATAAAAGATTTCCTCTTCACCAACATAGTTCCAATCATTTTCATTGTCATAGACTAAGATTTTCTCTTTAAAATTCTTAATCTTATTTTGGCTCAATGCTGCGGTAATTCCCCATACGAATTGAGGACTGATATTCCAGGAGGCATCTAATTCAAAGCCAATTCGGTAGCTATCGTCAACATTCTGACGCAAGGCGGCACCAACGTCGTTCAGCGCACCGGTTGGGATTAATTGATTTTTATAGAACATCGCATAAGCGTTCGCACCAATATTAAATTGTTGATTCCTGAAGCGATAGCCCGCTTCAATATCCTGCATTTTCTCAGGCTTTGGAAATTCATTTAAAGGATTCTCTACATAGTCGGAGCGCTTAGGTTCTTTGCTAGCATAGGCGTAAGAAGCATACAAATTGCTGTTCGAATTTAAAAAGAACGTAGCACCAACTTTGGGGTTAAAGAAGTTGAGATTGTCTTTAAAGTATAGGTTTTTGACTTTGTCATCATCTCCTTCACCAAGATAATAAAGGTTTCTATATTGTAAGTCAATGTTGAATAACCATTTTTCCAACTTGTAATCTGCCTTTGCGAAAAAGTTGAAGTCATTTTTATCAGCTTCATTATAATAATAACGATCACCAAGATTGCTGTCGGACGCATACTTTGCCCAAATTACCTCGCCATAATGCTTACCGCGATATTGATTATATGCGCCCCCAAAAATAAAGTTAAGCGCACTACTTGGTTTATAATTTGCCGAGTAAGTTAACCCGTAAAAATGATTATCTAACCATCTGCGACGAACTAGATCCGAATTTTTAATTGTATTTGAGCCGATCGTTACATCCGCCATGCCGTAATGAGCTAATTTATCATCTGGACGAAACTCCTCATAATATCCTGCTCCGCGTGTGTAATGTAGCGCTCCATTTAAATTTAGCTTATCATTCGCAGCATAGGTATACTGTAAATGACTATGGGTTTGCGTATAGTTATCCGTTTGATTATCGTAAGTATAGTAATTGTATTTTCTTCCCTCATCTTTTAGTCGGCTGATCTCTTCCGGGCTGTATAGTCCCATGTTTGCAGCGTAATCTTCCAGTCGGCTATAGTCGCCAGTAATTAAAGGTTCAGGTGTTCCATACCATGATTGATAGGTCTTTTCTTTTCCAGAGAAAACAGTAGCTTTTAAGATGTGCTTGTCTGTATAGAGTCCTCCATCAACATAGAAGGATTTTAAGTTCGAACTAGCGCGTTCGATGTAACCATCAGAAACGACACGGGATAAGCGTGCATTAAATGCATATTTATTATTAATTAATCCAGTACCTACTTTTAAGGTGTTTTTCCAAGAATTGTATGATCCGAATGCGTTGTTTAGTTCAGCATAGGGCTCCGGTTCCATGGCATCTGTTTGGATATTCAGGGAAGCACCAAATGCACCGGCTCCATTTGTCGATGTACCAATACCACGTTGTACTTGGATGCTTTGAATAGAAGATGCGAAATCCGGTAGATTCACGAAAAAGCTACCCATGCTTTCTGCGTCATTTAAGGGAATACCATTTAAGGTAATATTGATGCGCTCATTATCCGAGCCTCGGATAGTCATGCTGGTGTAACCGATTCCAGCGCCAGCGTCTGAACTTACAACGACGCCAGGTGTCTGGTTAATCAAGAAAGGAATGTCTTGACCAAGGTTATTCTTGCGAATATCCTCTTTACTAATGTTTTTAAAAGTTGTTGCTGCGTTTTCTTTGGCACGAGTGGCAGTCACAAAAACTTCTTCCGCAACATAGGAGAACTCATTTAGATGAACGATAATTTGGGATTGTTCGCTAGCACTGACCTCCTTAACATAATTTTGATAACCTATATATGTTACCTGTAATAAATTTTTTTTTGTCGTTAAATTTCTAAAAACGAGTGTTCCATTTGGGTCCGTTGTGCCGCTTTGTTCGCCTAATTTAACGGTAGCTCCAGCTAACGGGATTTGATCTTTGTCGATGACTCTTACAGTCAATGCATGTTGAGCAAAGCTCCACATAATCAGATGGCAAAAGGCGATTGTTGCCCATACCTTTTTTAACATGTTAATTTGTGTGTAAATGAGTTAAACCTCACTATTGCAAGGGGTTACAATAGCATTTATTTAACCTCCCTTTTCCCTACGCTGGCATTATCCAGATCAGGTACGCAACGATTCATGGAACCGTATGCTGGGTATATTCTCAGCCTTTATTTGTGTTGTCGAACAACAAGGCACCCCTAATTGATAATACAAAACTAACCTTTTATTAGCTTTAAACAAAATATAAGCGATACTGTAACAAATTTGTAATTATTATTTTATTAGTTAACATATATTGATTTTTTTGTAAATTGGCTCTAATACAACCCTCAGGGGTGAATTACGCTAACTTAAAAAACGGTTTTTAAAAATTTATGAAGTATTATGCTGCTGATATTGTATTTCCAGTAACTGGCCCTGCAATAAAAAAAGGAATCGTAGCAATGGACGACCATGGAGTAATTAAGGGGATTTACAACCAAGGTGAAGTCGACGATTCAAAAGTAGAATTCTTAAAAGGAGCCCTCATTCCTGGCTTCGTAAATGCACACTGTCATCTTGAACTTTCTCATATGGAAGGACTTGTTCCTCAACATACAGGCTTGCCTCAATTCCTGATGAAAGTGATGAATGAGCGCGGAGCGAAAGAGAAATCGGTTGACAAGGCGATGGAAGCGGCAGATAAAGCCATGTATGAAAACGGTATTCAGGCTGTTGGTGATCATGCAAATTCGGCGGTCTCTGCGAAAGTCAAAGAAAACAGCCCAATTCAGTATCATACCTTTGTGGAAGTGATGGCATTGGCTGATGCTGATGTAGAATCACGTATCGATCAAGCCAAAGAAATAGAATTCCATTTTGACTACAAACGATCTTCAATTACACCTCACGCACCTTACTCTTGCTCAAAAACTCTTTTTAAAACCTTTAAGAAGGTCGTTGGCGAGGATAATATCATTAGTATCCATAACCAGGAGAGCGATGAGGAGAACAAATTGTTCCGATACAATAAGGGTGAATTTCTAGATTTCTATAAGCAAATGAAGCTGTCTGTTGATGGTTTCCGTGCTCAAGCTAGAAACTCATTGCAATCCTTTTTACCGTATATACCAACGAAAAACAAACTAATCTTAGTTCATAATACCTATACGTCAATCAAAGATCTTGACTTTGTAGATCGTATGGGCCGTAAAGTATATTTCTGCTTGTGCCCAAAAGCGAATCTTTATATTGAGAACAAGCTACCAAAGGTGGAAAACTTCCTTTTGGGAGGTCATGAAATTATTATCGGTACAGATAGCTTAGCTTCCAACACTTCTTTAGATATCTTGGATGAGTTGAAAGTTATTCATGCTGAATATCCACATCTTGATTTCAATGAAACGATCAAATGGGCGACTATCAATGGTGCCAAAGCCCTAAATATCGATCATGAATTAGGGTCGCTAGAAGAAGGTAAAAAACCAGGCTTAGTACTACTTGAGGGGATGGAAAGCTTTAAATTGGATCCTAAAATTAAAGTTAAGCGAATCCGATAGATTTTTCTATTTCTTCTTATACCTTTGTAACCATGAAGCATTTGAACATCTTGGTTAAGGGTAAAGTACAAGGAGTGTACTTTCGTGCCTCTACAAAAGCAGTTGCCGATCAGTTAGGGGTTAAAGGTTTTGTCTTTAACCAAGCAGACGGGGCAGTTTATATAGAGGCCGAAGGAGATGCCTTAGCTTTAGATTTTCTTTTGGATTTCTGTAAAGAAGGCCCTTACGATGCAGAAGTAGAAGAAGTACAGGTTACAGAGTCTACAGAACTTAAAGGCTTTTCGAATTTCGAAGCCATCAAAAAAGTGAAATAAGGTGTCGGTAGTAAAGAGATTTATAAGCGATACTGCGATATATGGATTAACAACCATATTATCCCGTATGCTTGGTTTTATCATGACCCCCTTTCTGACGAAGAAATTCGCTACAGCAGTATATGGGGTATTCACCAATCTTTACGCATATGCTTCCCTTGTCAATGCCATCCTTGCGTTTGGTATGGAGACCACCTATTTCCGCTATCTCCAAAAAGTGGAAGGGGACAAGCAAAAAGTGTTTGACACCAGTTTCTTTATAACAATTATTAGCAGTGCCTTATTTGTATTGACAGTATTGACCTTTGCGAATCCCATTGGGTATTGGTTAAGTGAGGGAGAGAATGTTGCTGATTATGCCATGTACGTTAAGTATTTTGCTGTAATTCTTGCTGCAGATGCACTGGCAGTTGTACCATTCGCTAAGCTTAGAGCAGAAGGTAGACCGATTAAGTATGGCTTAATTAAAGTTGGCAATATCTTAATTTATGTGTTTTTCGTGCTGTTTTTCCTTTATTTATTGCCTTATCTGGTTGAGGAATATCCGAGTTGGAAAGCTCTTACGTCCGGTTGGTTTAGAGAAGGTTGGTTAGGGAATGTGTTTATCGCAAATCTGATCGCTTCTGTCGTGACACTGATTATGCTGATTCCACAGATGATTAGTTTTCGATTTAATGTCGATAAGACACTGATAAAACAGATGCTCAGCTATACCTTTCCGATCTTAATTGCAAATATATCCTTCATCATCAATGAGAATTTAGATAAGATGATGCTACCTCGATTAATTCCTGGAGAACGAGGGGAAAGTGATTTGGGTATTTATGGTGCCGTAGCAAAGATTGCTGTATTTCTAAATCTCTTTGTGACCGCCTTTCGGTTAGGAGCGGAGCCATTTTTCTTTAGCTATTCGAAAAACGAGAATGCTAGGAAAACCTATGCGACGATCATGGAATACTTTGTTATTGTCATGTTGCTAGTGATGGTGGGGCTGTGTGCAAATATAGACTGGTTGAAACATTTTATACCGAGTGGTAAAGGCGGAGATCAGGATTATTGGTCAGGGTTATTTATTGTACCGGTATTGTTGTTAAACTATGTCTTGTTAGGGATATACATGAATTTATCGGTTTGGTATAAATTGTCAGACCAAACTCGATATGCTTTATACATTTCTGGTATAGGGGCTATCGCAACAATCATTTTGAATTTCACGTTGATTCCGACTTATTCTTACGTAGGTGCGGCATTGTCTACGACAATCACCTATCTACTGATGGTCGGTCTTTCTTATTTCTGGGGACAGAAAAACTATAGCATTCCTTACAATGTTAAGAAGATTTCTATCTATATGATAGGCGCCGTAGCGCTCGCTTTTGCAGCCTTCCACTTACATTTTTGGTTCGGAAATTTACTCTTTATCGCTTTCTTGGCAATCGTCGCTTATTTGGAGAAAGGCGTTATCCTGAGTATTCTAAAAAGAGGGAAATAAAAAAGTCGCTTTTTAAGCGACTTCCTCAGTAAAATTATGTTTTATTTCTTCGAGAACCTCGATAATGTCATCGAATTGCATTAGCTCAACGAGCTTCATTCTATATTCCTTAAAGTTTGGAATGCCTTTAAAGTAATTGGCATAATGTCGTCTCATTTCGAAAATTCCGGTCTTATCACCCTTCCATTCGATAGATTTCGTTAAGTGTGTTCGGCAAACTTCTACACGTTCTGCAATGGTAGGCCCTTCTAGGCGTTCCCCAGTAGCAAAGAAGTGTTTAACTTCTCGGAAAATCCATGGATAACCGATTGACGCTCTACCAATCATAATGCCATCAACTTCATATTCCTGGCGCCAAGCTGCTGCTTTTTCCACAGAGTCCACGTCTCCATTTCCGAAAATGGGGATCTTAACGCGCGGATTGCGTTTCACATCGCGAATCATCGACCAGTCGGCCTGACCTTTATACATTTGTGCGCGTGTTCTTCCATGGATAGATAGTGCTTTAATGCCAATGTCTTGAAGTCGCTCGGCAACTTCATAAACATTCTTGGTGCTATCATCCCATCCTAGACGAGTTTTTACAGTAACAGGCAGGTGAGTTGCCTCGACTACTGCCTTGGTCATAGCGACCATCTTATCAATATCCTGTAGTAAACTCGCGCCTGCTCCGCGACAAGCGACATTCTTTACAGGACAACCGTAATTGATATCAATTAAGTCTGGATTTGCAGCTGAACAAATTTCTGATGATTGACGCATGTGCTCGATATCAGATCCAAAGATTTGAATACCAATAGGTCGTTCATACTCAAAGATGTCTAATTTTTGTCTCGACTTCGCTGCATCACGAATAAGCCCTTCCGAAGAGATAAATTCAGTGTACATCATATCAACCCCATTTTGTTTACAAACAAAACGGAAAGGGGGATCACTAACGTCCTCCATAGGTGCTAAAAGCAATGGAAACTCCCCTAAATCAATATGTTCACCAATCTTTACCGACATGCTATTCAAAAATTTTTACAAAGGTACGCAAAATTCTGATTTTCAAATGTAGTAGCTCTTTGGGATGTGAGATTGTAGATTCAAGTGACAATCAAGTGAAATGCTGTGCGTTCTTCTAGGTTTATTGTTTAGTTTGCTTCGGACCTTCTTCGACACTGAATTGTTGGATGTTCAATAGTTTCGAAGAAGGTCTCGAGGCAAGCTTTATTTTAAACAAAGCAAGAATGAAACAGTCGAATATTCTAATTACTGTAAGGTAATTGTAACTGATTGTCCATTCTTAATTCTTTCGTTTAATTTACTTTTTATGCCTTATTGACTTGGTCAGTAAAGTCTTGAATTGCCTGCATTGGGTCTTCAGTTTTCATAAAGTTCTCACCAATAAGAAAGGCTTGAAATCCGGCTTTCTTCAATTCATTAATCGTGTTGGGATCTGAAATTCCACTCTCCGATACCTTGATATACTGATTTGGTATTTTTTCAACGAGATCATAAGAATGATCTAGGGATACGACGAAATCCTTTAGGTTTCGGTTGTTCACGCCAATGGCATCAATGGTGTCAAATAAACTTTTGCCTAATTCCTCTTCATTGTGGATTTCTAAAAGCACATTCAAGCCTAATGATTTTGCATAGCTCGAAAGCGTTTTGATTTCCTCCTTGCTAAGACAGGCCGCGATCAATAGAATGATATCTGCTCCGTAAGCTTTCGCTTCCGCAATTTGATATTCATCAATGATAAATTCTTTTCTTAATAAGGGAATAGTTAGAACTTCCCGCGCTGCTGTTAAGTCTGCTAAATCTCCCTGAAAGAAATCCTTGTCGGTTAATACTGAAATAGCTGAAGCTCCTGCATTTTGATAGCCTTGAACAACTTCTTGAACGCTATGCCGTCCGTTGATTAACCCTTTTGATGGCGATGCACGCTTATATTCTGCAATAATGCCTGATCTATCGGGATGTAATACGGAGTCTTTTAAGTTGTAACATGTGCGTTCGAAAAGAGGATAAGATTTTAGCTCATCTAAACTGGTTTTTTCTTTTGCATCCGCTACTTCCTGTCTTTTTCGTTCAACGATTTTATCTAAAATAGTCATGTTTGATTTTCTTTTTGAATTAGAAGATTACTTTAGTTGTTTTTCTATTTTAACCAGTTTTCTATTAAGATTTTTCCATTATCCGTTAAGATCGATTCTGGGTGGAACTGCATGCCTTTTACATCGTATTCTTTATGAGAAATAGCCATAATTACGCCAGCAGGGTCAACTGCAGTTACTTTTAAAGAGTTGGGTAAAGTTTTATCCTCTACTGCCCAAGAGTGGTATCTGCCAATCATCGAATTCGGCGGGAAATTTTGAAATAATTTTTCTTCTTTATCGATGATGTTTATAGGTGTTGCTACACCATGTAAAGGTTTTGGCATATTGTAGAGGGTTCCTCCAAACACTTCGGCGATTGCTTGTTGGCCAAGACAGATTCCCAATATGCTTTTGCTAGATGCATAGGTGCGAATAACGTCCATCAATAGTCCGGCTTCTTCTGGGATACCGGGTCCTGGTGAAAGGAGAATTTTGTCGTATTGTTCAACATCTTCTAACTTAAACTTGTCATTTCGAACAACAACATAAGGACTGTTTAGTTCCTGTAGTAGGTGAACGAGGTTATATGTGAATGAATCGTAATTGTCGATTACTAAGACTGGCTTGCTCATGTTAAATTGTTTCCGCTAATTCTAAGGCTCTGCGAAGGGCCGATATTTTGTTGTTTACTTCTTGTAGTTCTTTCTCCGGGTCTGAGTCTAATACAATTCCTGCTCCGGCTTGATAATGCAAGTTGTTTTGCTTGCTTAGGAAAGAGCGAATCATAATTGCATGGTTAAAGTCTCCGTTAAATCCCATATAGCCAATCGCGCCTGAGTAGAACGAGCGTTGAAACCCTTCATATCGATCGATTAGTGTTAATGCCATATGTTTTGGTGCGCCTGACAGTGTACCGGCAGGAAATGTATCACCAACGACATCGAATGGATTTGCGTCTGCATTCAGTTTCCCACTGACTTTAGAAACAAGATGGATGACATGCGAATAATATTGCGCTTCCTTGTATGATTTTACTTCTACCTGCGTGCAATGGCGACTTAAGTCATTTCTTGCTAGATCAACTAGCATTACATGTTCGGCAGATTCCTTTGGATCATTTTTTAATTCCTCTGCAATTTTTTCATCTTGTTCCATATTGCCTGTTCGCTTAAACGTTCCTGCAATTGGATATATACTTGCTACATCTTTTTTGATAGTGAGTTGGGCTTCCGGGGATGATCCGAACAGTTTGAAATCCCCATAATCAAAGTAAAATAAGTAAGGGGAGGGGTTAATAGAGCGTAAAGCTCGGTAAACATTGAATTCGTCGCCAGAAAACGAAGTTTTGAATCCACGCGATGGTACGATTTGAAAGACATCGCCTCGTTGAATATGTTCTTTCATTTTCAATACCAGGTTTCTAAAATCGTCGTCACTCATGTTTGATGATTCTTCTCCTTTTTTCTGAAACGTATATTCTGGAAAATTCTTGTTCTGAATAAGGAATAGCATACGATCTAGCTCGCTTTCTTCATTTTCCAATAAGTTTTCGAAGATGTGTAATTGATTTCTAAAATGGTCGATAGCAATGACAAACTTGTAAACATGATACTGAAGCGTAGGGATGCTCTTTTCTGGATGTTTTGCTGTTGTCAATTCAATATCTTCGAAATAACTAATTGCGTCGAAGGTGAAATAGCCAAATAGTCCATTGGAAATAACATTAACCTCTGGTGCGTTTTCCGTATGAAACGATTTTCTAAAGTTGGATACTTCTTCGCGAAGATTTAGATTTTCCGCGCTTTTGCTGATTCTTTCGCCATTGGGGTAAGAAATATTCAATGTCTTATCTTCAAGAACAATACCTGCGATGGGTTGACAACAGATATAACTGATGTTATTATCTCGACTATGGTATTCTGAACTTTCCAGCAGTAAGCTGTTTGGGAAAGTATCACGAAGTCTTAAATACATACTTACAGGCGTCGTTGTGTCAGCGAGTATGTTTTTATGGTTCGTTTTAAACGTATAGTTCATATTTGATTTATAATAAATTGTGTCAAAAATAAAAAAAGCCCAACGTACTTTACGTCGGGCTTACCATTCAGTGGTTTTGGTTGATTATGAAATTCTTATTGTAAAATATACCACCCTCCCGACTTATTTAGTCAGAAGCCACCAACGGTTTGTATATTGAAATGCTCTCATTATTAACACACAAATTTAAAGGAAATTTTGAAATATCAAAGTTTATTTAAAGAAAAAATAAAAAAAAGCTGTTTTTGTTAATCATTTAGCAAATCGGGGCGTCTTTCTTTCGTTCGGATAAGTTGTTGTTCATGGCGCCAGGCGGTGATTTTTGCCTCGTGACCACTTAATAAGATATCGGGTACTTTATGTCCTCTCCATTCTACGGGACGTGTATAAATTGGAGCATCTAACAATCCGTCTTGAAAGGAATCTGAAAGGGCAGATGTTTCGTCAGACAATACACCTGGTATCAGTCTAATGATTGCATCAACAAGAATAGCGGCAGGTAATTCTCCCCCTGATAGGACATAATCGCCAATTGATATTTCTTTAGTTACATAGATGTCGCGAATACGTTGATCGATGCCTTTATAATGGCCGCAGAGAATGATAACGTTCTCAATGGTTGATAATGAATTCGCAATATCTTGGTTTAACGTAACGCCATCTGGCGTCATATAGATGACTTCATCATATTTTCGCTCCGATTGCAGCTTTTCTATGCATGCTGCGAAGGGCGCAATCTGCATTACCATTCCTGAGCCACCACCATAAGGATAGTCATCTACCGATTTCTGTTTGCTTTCGCTATAATCGCGTAAGTTATGTACATGGATTTCGGCAATGCCCTTTTTCTGCGCTCTTTGAAGTATTGAATGGGCAAATGGACTTTGTAATAAGTCTGGTAATACAGTAATGATATCGAATCTCATAGCTGCAAAGGTAGGAAGAATGGCTGAAAAGTGCAGGGTTTGAGTTGTTTGGAAATTATTACTGAATAATACAATAAAAATAGTTGTCTATGCAGTCTATTTTGAAATAATATTTGGCAGAAATTAATTATAATTTTTATAAACTATAACTTGAAGTTTATCTGTTCGTTTGTAAATCTATAAGTTTTGTTTCTAAACGTTGAAATGTTTTCAATGGCATCGTTTCAAGTAAAATAATGTCATGTAAATGTAAATATACTTACAAAGAGTGAAATATGACTAAAAAAAACTCTAAATATTTGCCGCAACAACTTTGCTATTATATATTGCGTGCAGATTTAACAAAATTTTAACATTTTGTTAGGTTCGAAACCAAAAAGCGATTAACTAAACAACAACAAACATGAAACAAAAATTACTCAGTATTTTTTTGCTGTGTACTTTATTCGTCGGGGTATCGTATGCACAAAATCGTCAAGTGAGTGGTAAAGTGACTTCAGCTACTGATGGATCACCAATTGCTGGTGCATCTGTAGTAGAAGTAGGAACTTCCAATGCTACTCAATCGGATAATTCCGGAAATTTTAGTATTTCTGTTGGCTCGAATGCAACCATTTCGGTTAGCTTTATGGGTTACGCCTCTCAGCGCCTAGCTGTGTTAAATAGAAGTACTATTAATGTTCAATTAACAAGTAACGACCAAGAATTAGACGAGGTTATCGTCGTTGCCTATGGTACTGCAAAGAAATCTGCATTTACAGGTTCTGCATCTACTATTAAGAAGGATGTAATTGAAAATCGTTCAATCACTTCAATCACAAAAGCATTGGATGGTGCTGCTCCTGGTGTGTCTGCGACTTTAGGTTCTGGACAGCCTGGTTCGAATGCAGCTGTTCGTGTTCGTGGTTTTGGGTCAATCAATGCATCACAAAACCCATTATACGTAGTTGATGGTGTTCCTTTCGATGGTGATTTAAACTCAATCAACCCGAATGATATCGAAAGCTTAACTGTTTTGAAGGATGCATCTGCTTCTACACTATACGGTTCAAGAGCTGCAAATGGTGTTGTAATGATAACGACCAAATCAGGTAGAAATAGCAATGGTAAGATTGATGTAAATTTCAAAGCAAATGTAGGTGTAAACTCTAGAGCTATTAAACGTTATGATGTAATGGATACTAGAGAGTATTTGGAGACGGTTTTCCAGTCTTACAAAAACAGAGAGATTTTTCAATTAGGTACTCCTGAATCTGATGCGGCTCAAAACGCGATCAATAAAATGAAAGGAACAGTTGATCCTATTTTTGGTGTTAATGAACAATATAACCCATATGATGTTCCTGTCAATCAATTATTTGATTTAGCAACTGGTAAAATCAATTCTAATGCAAAATTGAAATGGGAAGATAACTGGTTAGATGAAGTAATGGCTAAAAATCCTGTTCGTCAAGAGTATCAATTCGATATTAATGGTGGTACGGAGAAATTTAGAGGTATGGCTTCAATGAATGCGACAAAAGAAAAAGGTCTTTTAAAAACAACAGGTTTTGATCGTTATTCAGGACGCGTTAGTAACGAGGCGAATCCAACCGATTGGTTTAAGGCAAATTTGTCTGCTAATTTCGCTAAATCTACATCTAATATGTTGAATTCAACCGGCTCGTCGACGTCGAATGTTTGGTACTCGGCAGAACAGATGGCTCCAATTTATCCTATTTGGGAGAGAAAGGCAGATGGTGATTATGTTTTAGATGCAAGTGGAGATAGAGTGTTCGATTACGGTCGTGACAGAGCTTCGGGTGCGCAACAAAACTTTAACTCTATTGCTGTACTTTATGATGATAAGTATTTCGATTTGAGAGATAACGTAGGCGCA
This sequence comes from Sphingobacteruim zhuxiongii, assembly GCF_009557615.1. Classification (NCBI taxonomy): domain Bacteria; kingdom Pseudomonadati; phylum Bacteroidota; class Sphingobacteriia; order Sphingobacteriales; family Sphingobacteriaceae; genus Sphingobacterium; species Sphingobacterium zhuxiongii. The sequence continues at coordinate 3,795,105 of NZ_CP045652.1, read as the reverse complement.
CGTGGGGGAATTGAATTCAACACGCGTGATGAAAAGTATGGTGCATTGCAAGGTTTTGCTTTTAATGTAAACTTAGGTACAGACTACATTTCAAACGCTTATACTTACTACTATAACCCTTATTTTGGTAATGCTGCTGGTTCTGGCCGCCTAAACAAGCAATTTACAAAATCGTTTTCGTATACATTTAACCAATTATTGACATACAATAGGACGTTCAATGGACATAATGTTGATGTGCTTGCTGGTCATGAGAATTATAGTTTTCAATTCAATAACTTATCAGCACAAAAGACAGGATTCCCATTTGGAGGTTTGTATGAGTTAGCTCCAGGAGCTTCAATTGCCGATGCGACATCTTACCAATTAGATGAAACGATTGAGTCATATTTGTCTCGTATTCAATATAATTACAATGAAAAATATTTCTTGTCTGGTAGTTTCCGTACTGACGGTTCTTCTAGATTTGAGAAGGATTCTAGATGGAGTAAATTCTATTCTATTGGAGCTGCTTGGAAAATTTCTGAAGAGAATTTTGTAAAAGATGTTTCTTGGATTAATAGTTTAACGTTGAAGTCTAGTTATGGTTCTCAAGGTAATAACGCTTTATTAAATTCTGATGGAACTTCGAACTATTACGCTTGGCAAGCATTCTATGATTTGACATACAATAATGCAAACAACAACGGAGCGGCAGTTACATCAGTAGAGAATAAGTTAGTTTCTTGGGAGAAAAACGTGGCGTTTAATGCAGGTTTAGACGGTCGTTTCCTTGATAATAGATTATCATTAGCTTTTGATTGGTGGTCTCGTAAAACGACTGGTTTATTGCTATTTAGACCATTGCCAATGTCTTCTGGTTTTGAGGGGGTAAACTCAAATATTGGGGATATGAAAAATAACGGTTTCGATTTGAGCTTAGGTTATGACGTGATTAGAAACGATGAAATCGTTTGGAATATTACAGCTATGGCATCTAAAGTTTCAAATAAGATCTTGAAATTAACAGATTCTCAAAATGAGATAATCGATGGTTCTACACGTATTAATCGTGTTGGTGAAGAAATCAATTCTTTCTATATAACTAGAAGTGCTGGTGTCGATCCTGCGACAGGAAGCCAATTATATTGGGTATACGACAATAAAGCTGATGAATTTGACCAAAGTAAGCACTACATCTCTAGCGATAAAAACAAAGCTGCGGCAAGTCGCGTAATGCTAGGCTCACGCATCCCTGATTTGAATGGTTCATTGTCGACGTCAGTGACTTACAAAGGGTTTGATTTTTCTGCGATGACTACTTATTCGATTGGTGGTAAGATTTATGATAACGTAGGATATGGTTATTATAATCCACTTTACATCGGTAATAATTTCTCTCGAGAAGTGTTGAGAGCATGGCAGAAACCAGGCGACATTACAGATGTGCCACGTCTTCAAAAAGAAGAGACCCATACTATTACTGATCGTGCATTAGTAGATGCTTCATATTTTGCGATTAAAAATATTGCTATTGGCTACACTTTTGATATGAAGAAATTTGGGTTGCAGTCAATCAGAGTTTTTGCACAAGGCGATAACTTAGCAATTTTCTCTGCTCGTCAGGGACTAAATCCACAATACAATTTTACAGGAACTTCTGACTTCGTTTATTCACCAAACAAGACGATTTCAGGCGGCGTAAATGTTAGATTTTAATCTTTAATACTGGAAAAAATGAAAAAATTTATATACGCATCGGTGATCTCACTTACTTTAGGCATGACCTCTTGTAAGAAAGATTTCTTAGAAACGGTGCCGACGGATAAAGTAGATGCTGGGACTATTTTAGAGAGTGCTGATAAGGCACAAATTGCGATGAATGGTATTTATCGTATGCTTTATAGCTCCGGGTGGAGTACAGGTAACACTGGGCAAAATTTTGGAATCATGTCGACTAAATTATATACATCTGTAATGGGTGAGGATTTGTTGCAAGATGCCCAAGGTAGTGGCTGGTTCTATTTTGATTACAAGTATGATGTTCGTAGTCGTTTCACGGCAACAACATGGCGCCCTTATGCGACATGGAATTTTTATTATACATTGGTTTCTAACGCTAACTATATCATTGGAGCTGAATCGACAATGCAGGGAGAAAAGGAAGCAGTTGATTTAGTAATTGCGCAAGCGCTAGCAATTCGTGCTTATGCTTATTTTCAATTAATTCAAGGCTTTCAACAAACTTACGTGGGTCATCAAACATCTCCTGGGGTACCATTATATACTGAGCCTACAACATCAGCTACCGAAGGTAAACCGAGAGGAACTGTGGAAGATGTTTATAAGTTGATAAACGAGGATTTAGATCGGTCAATCACTTTGTTTTCTTCAGACAAAGGGTCCCAATCGCATAAGTCAAACATCGACTTCTATGTAGCGTCGGCAATGAAAGCTAATGTCGCTTTGGTTCAAAATAAATGGGCTGATGCGGCTAAATTCGCCACTGACGCATTATCAAAACCAGGATTGTCAATGATGACTGGTGAAGAGATTTATGATGGGTTTAATAGTATTAGCGCGAAAAACGTTATGTGGGGAGCTGAAGTGATCGCAGATCAATCCACAATTTATAGCTCTTGGTTCTCGCACATGGATGCTGAAGCAGATCGTTATGCTAGATCGTCACGTAAATGTATTTACAACTGGCTGTATAATCAGATTCCAGCATCAGACTTGCGTAAAAAATGGTGGAATGGTCCAACAGATGGTGGAACTACGACAACAAAGCCCTACAACCAAGTTAAATTTAGATACTCTGATATCGCCGCAGATTTAGGGGATTATGTTTTTATGCGTGCCGAAGAAATGCAGTTAGTTAAAGCAGAAGCTTTGGCAAATGATAATAAATTAGCTGATGCAAAAGCTGCGTTAGAAGCATTGATGAAGCTCAGAAATCCTACTGGTTACCAAACGACATTAGGAAATGTTGTAATGTCGAAAGACTTGAAAATGGGGTCAATTGGAGCTCCTACTACATTGATGGATCATATTATCCTTCAACGTCGTATTGAATTATGGGGTGAGTCTGAGCGAATTTATGATATTTTACGTCTAAAAACTGGTTTTGACAGAAATGCAGGAAATTCGAATCACTCATTTAAACCTGTTTTCAACACATTAGAGCCTGCAAACAAAGAGTTTATTTTGACGATTCCTCAAAAAGAATTTGATGGTAACGAAGCTCTAGACGCAACCAAGGATCAAAACCCAATGTAATTTTTTAAAACTATTGAAATGAAAAAATATTTTTTAAACGCTTTAATGGTTTCTTCCCTTTTCTTGGGTTTGACTTCATGTGATAAGACAGAAGGACCGTTATTAGACGATACATCCGATAAAATTAGCTTTTTAAGCACTACTACAAGTTTACCGATGTCTGGTGGATCATTTTTAGTGCCAGTTGGTAGGACCAATACTTCTGCTTCGAATACGTTTAATGTATCATTAACAGCATCTGGTGTCGGTTATACAAATATTTTCACTGTCGATGGTCCTGTTCAATTTAATGCTGGAGAAGGAAAGTCATATGCAAAAGTGAAATATGGTGATATTTCAAAAATTGATCCTAGTTCTTTATCAATAACTGCAATTGCAAATAACGACGTTCGAGTAGGGTTAGCTTTTCCAATTTCTCTAAACATCGCACCTGAGGATGTTTCTTATGGAAACAAGAAAAAGATTGATGTTAATGCATCGAGTATCTTGGAGTTTGCAGATTTAGGAAATGCTACTTTAAATTCTACTAATGGATGGTCTGGTGCAATTGGTGCTGTAAAGGTTCAAAAGGCAAAGACTGCCAATGTATATAAAATTGTTAGTCCATTTAATGCCAATAGTATAGCTTTTTCGGTTAAGTCTGATGGTAAAACATTGACGTTTCCTAACCAAATTTGTGCAAATCATTCTACATATGGAGCTGTATCAATGACTTCGGTTACTGGTACAATTGTTGGGAAGACAATTACAATTGATGTTGGAGCATATACTGTTTCCGCAGGTTCTTTTGGCGCTGGACAAGAGATAATTACCCTTCCGTAAGGATAACCAAATATTTTAGATTTTTAAAAAGGGATGTCTTTATTGACATCCCTTTTTTCTTTTTACCGATAGTCAAGTATCAGTTAATTTTATTGCAATACATCTGCGGTACTATCTAACATGACTTTTTTCCCTCACTTGAAGAATTATCATTGTTACATATGCATCCATTTAATCTTAAATGTTACAGAAGAACTATAACTTTTAGATATTTTACGAATTCTAGCGTTTGTTAAGTTCTGACTTGATCCCGTTAATTCCCATTGTACCAATTATTTACTTTGCTTTGTGTTGTCGATTCGACTCGATGATTTTATAATTTTTTCTTCTCACTTTTTTGTAAAACTTCCTTAATTCGATAGATATACGTTGAAAACAAATATTATATGGAAGGTTTTGTCTCCTTCTGTTTTTTATTCGGTTAATGAGTACTGAAACCAAATTTCCATTAATTAATATAGGATGTATAAAACTATTAATTTTTACAATTAGTTGCATATCTCACTAAATCTCTCAATTTCTTACGAATTTATTAATCAATTTCTTTTTATAAACACAAAGTATTGATAATCAGTAGTTATATTAATCTGTTTTTTAACTTTTGATAAAACGGAATATATCCAATTAAGCCATGTAATTATTCATAAATACAATAATACCCCCGTTTTTAATACCATATTTAATAAAACCTTAAAAAATTGCTGATATTTTGAATAAATCGTAAAAAATTGATTAACAATTCATTTTGCTTGTTCAATCTTTATTGAAAATATATATTTGCTCCCCGTTTAACAATTTTTAACAGTTAACGGCGAACGACTTTAATTATTACAATCAAAATGAAACAAAAATTACTCAGCTTTATTTTTGTGTTTACCTGCCTGGTAGGGGTAGCGTTTGCACAAAATCGTCAAGTGAGTGGTAAAGTTACATCTACAGATGGACAAGCTCTTGGGGGGGTGTCTGTATCTGTTGTTGGAACAAATACCGCTACACAGACTGATGTTGATGGAGGATTTACTCTTTCAGCGGCATCGGACGCAGTGTTAAATTTCTCGTACATTGGGTACTCTTCTCAAAGAGTTAAGATTGCAGGACAAACTAATGTTAATGTGCAATTAGTTGCAGATCAAATGTCTCTAGATGAGGTTGTTGTTACTGCAAATGCTATTAAAAGAGAGAAAAGAGCTTTAGGTTATTCGGCGCCTACGTTAAATTCTGATGAATTAACAGACGGTAAGAATGCAAGTGCTTTAAACTCATTAGCTGGTAAAGTTGCAGGTGTAAACATTACATCTACTTCTAACTCTCCAGGTAGTTCTTCTCGCGTAGTATTACGTGGTGGTTCATCTATCGCTGGTAACAACCAAGCGTTAATCGTTGTGGATGGTACTCCTATTGATAACTCAAGTGTTATTGGTGGTGCATCTTCATTGTCAAGTGTAGACTTTGGTAACCGTGGTAATGATATCAATCCTGATGATATTGCTTCAGTAACGGTGTTGAAAGGCCCTGCTGCTGCAGCATTATATGGATCACGTGCGTCGAATGGTGCATTAATCATCACTACAAAAAGCGGTCAAAAAGGTGCTAAGAACGAAATCACTTTCAGTTCAACAAACACGATGTCTTCAATTTTGAAGTTACCTGAAATGCAGAATGAATACGGTCAAGGTTATTCATACTACAACAAAGCAGGTGATTTGCTTTTTGATAATGATCCTAAAGAAAACTGGTCATGGGGTGCTCCTTTCACAGGTGAGATGCAAGAGTGGGGACAATCTATAAACGGTGTTCGTCAAGAAAAACCATACTCAGCAATCAAAAACAACGTTCGTGATTTCTTTGACTTAGGTATTGCGTCTGATAACAACTTAAGTTTCTCAGGTGGTACAGATAAATCATCTTTCTATTTAGGTTTAAACGCGTTAAACTCTGACGGTGTTTACCCTGGTAAAAAAGATAATTTCAATAAATATGGTGTTCGTTTTAACGGTCACACAGATTTCTCGAATAAATTCAGTGCAGGAATTTCGGTAAACTACAGCCGCATTAACTCTAACAATGTTGGAGGTGGTCAAGGAGGTAGTTCTGTTTACAATAACTTATTGCAAACTCCTCGCGATATTGATATCGTAGGTGCAAAAGACCTAACAAATCCATACAATGCTTACGGATGGGTAGATGCTAATGGTATTGCTCATAATGACGTGTACGGATATTACGGTGCATATTCGATGAACCCTTATTGGGTATTGGAAAACCACAACAACTACAATGATGTTAACCGTATCACGGGTAACTTCAACGTAACTTACAAACCATTAGAATGGTTAACATTCCAAGAACGTGTAGGTTTAGATAATTATTCTGATCGCAGAAGAACTGAATCTCCAAGATATTCATTCTTACCAGCTGATAATGTAACAGGTAATTATTCAGAAGATAATATTCAATCAAGTAATGGTGAATACCGTATTGATCAAATGAATGTGAATGAGATCGTTCATGACTTTATGGTAACTGCTACACATGATTTCAATGATGATTGGAATGCCTCAATCATGTTGGGTAACAATATTCGTCAACGTAAGTCGACAACAAATAACGTTGCGACTAACGAAAGTGGTGGTTTAGTTGTTCCAGGATTATATAACTTGGATAACAGTAATGGTCCATTAAACAACATTTCTGACTTTATTTCAAATAGAAGATTAGTTGGTGTTTACGCAGACTTAAATGTTGCTTACAAAAACTTCTTGTACTTACAAGCAACAGCTCGTAATGACTGGTCGTCAACATTACCTAAGAAAGCGAGATCATTCTTCTATCCGAGCGTAAGTGGATCATTTGTTTTCTCTGAGTTAATCGAGAACAAAGATATTCTAAGCTATGGTAAATTCCGTACGAACTGGGCGCAAGTAGGTAACGACACTGATCCATATCAAACAGTAAGTAGCTTCTTAAGAGGTGAAATTAACGCTGGTTTTGGTAACACAACTTTCCCATTCGGAAATGTATCAGCATTGATGGCTGGATCAACAATCGGAAATGCGGAACTTAAACCTGAAATTACGCAGTCTTTTGAAATCGGTACAGAATTAGGATTTTTCAGAAATAGATTATCTGTTGATTTCACATACTATGCTAATGAGTCAAGAAATCAAATCTTACCAATTCCAATCGCAAACTCTACAGGTTATGGTTTTGCAGTAGTAAATGCTGGTAAAATCACAAACAAAGGGGTAGAATTAACATTAAGAGGTACGCCAATTAAAAGAGATAATTTCTCATGGGAATTATTCGGAACGTACACTAAGAATAACTCTAATGTTGTTGAATTGTTAGATGGTATCGATCAGGTTAGTGTAGGTGGATTCTCTGGAATGTCAATCGTTGCAGCGGTAGGTAAACCTTACGGTCAATTATACGCAGTAACTAATCAAACTGATGATCAAGGTCGTACAATCGTAAGCAGTAGCACGGGTCTTCCTTTAGTAACTGATGATGCACAATACTTAGGTTCATACAATCCGAAATACCAGGCATCTTTAGGTACTAATGTAAATTACAAAAACTGGTCATTGAGCGCATTATTTGATACGAAACAAGGAGGAGTATTCTTCTCTCGTACAAAAGATATTATGGGCTTTGTGGGTACATCAGCTGAAACTGGTGGTGATCGTTTTGGTCAAATTTTCCCGAACTCAGTTATTCTTGATCAAAATGGTAACTCAGTAGTAAATACAGATGTTACTTACGAAAAACAAGATTACTATCCATCGATGGAAGCAGGTGTGAACGTAATTGACGGTAGCTATGTAAAACTACGTAACTTAACTGTTAGCTATAAATTCACTAAAGAGCAATTAGCCAAAACTCCATTTGGAGCGGCTTCAATTGGTCTATTCGGTAACAACTTGTTTATTTGGACGCCTAGCGAAAACAAATATGCAGATCCGGAAGTAAACTCTGCTGGTGCTGGTAATGCTCAAGGTTTTGACTTTACTGCGCAACCATCTTTGAGAAACTACGGTATCAATCTTAAAGTGTCATTTTAAATTCTACAATCAAGATGAATATTAAAAATATTAAAAGGATCCTTGTTTTAACAGTAGTGAGCACATTAGCGTTCACTAGCTGTAACAAGTTTTTGGATATCAATGAGAATCCGAATAATCCTGATAAAGCAACTCCATCTTTGTTATTGCCTAGTGTGCAAGCAGCTGCTAGTCAAGTTACAGGGAATGCATTTCAAGTGTATGGTAACTTTTGGGCTCAATTTTGGACGCAAAACCCATCTTCTTCTCAATACAGAACGATTGATCAGTACCGTGTATTGACAACAGCGACTGATAGAGCATGGTCTATTATCTACCGTAGTGCATTGGTAAATGCGGAACAAATTATTAATAGTGAAGTTGTTGGTCAAGAATACTATAAAGGTATTGCTTACATTATGAAAGCATACACTTTTCAAATGGCGACTGATGCGTTTGGAGATATTCCTTTGTCAGAAGCATTACAAGGTAAAGAATATATGAATCCTTCATATTCTCAACAATCGGAAGTATATGATTCTATCTTCAGTTACCTTGATAAAGGTAAAGCATTATTGAAAACGAAGACTGCTGAACAAGTAACATCTCAAGATATGATCTTCGGTGGTGATAAAGCGCAGTGGGAAGCATTTGCAAATACTTTAGCTTTACGTGCTTATTTGCGTCTATCTTCGGTTAATTCAACAAAAGCTGCAAATGGAATTAAAGCATTATATGCTGCTAAAGCTCCTTTCTTAACGCAAGATGCAAGCATTACTTATACGAACACTGGTGGTAATGAGAACCCGATGTATAATGAAATGCTTGGATTAGGAAGAACACAAAATGCGGTTGCAAGTAGCACTGCAGTGTCTGCCTTTATTGCTAATAAAGATCCACGTCGTTTTAAATTCTATCAACTAAGACCAGAGGCTACTGAAATTAACTCAATTCCTCAAGGTTCTTACAATGTAACTAAAGACGTTTCATCTGCTCCTAATGCACTTGTTGGTGCTAATGGCGCTGATAACAACTCAGCAGTTGCTCCTGCAAAATTAATCTCTGCTGCAGAAAGCTTCTTCTTACAAGCTGAAGCGGTAACTCGCGGATGGGGATCAGGATCAGCAGAAGCGCTTTATAACGCGGGTATCGAAGAAAGTTTCCACGCTACTGGTTTAACTGCTGATGCTGCTAAAGCTTACATCGCTACAGCTCCAGATGCGAAATTCGGAACTAGTATTGCAGATAACACAAAAGCAATTATCACACAGAAGTATTTTGCAATGTGTGGTTTCCAAGGTTTCGAAGCTTGGACAGAATGGAGAAGAACAGGTTATCCTACATTCTTTGTTCAGTCGGTAGCAAGTACTTTAGGTGCTGGGTTAAAACCTTTGCGTTTACCTTATCCTAATAGTGAAATTACTACGAATGCTAATTTCCCAGGTTCTATCACAGTTGATAAACCAGTTTGGTGGGATGTTAAATAAGGAATCTTCCTAAACATTTAGAAAAGGCCTTGCTTATGCAGGGCCTTTTTTTGTTGGGTAGAGCTGCGCAATTTACATTGTGCACGTTCACTCATAAGCTTAATCATATCCGACTCATGTCCTATCCTTATCGGTTAAAGTATGGATCTGTATTGGGTTTGAAAGGGAAGTGAAAGGGATGTAGAATGGAAGAGACTTGGACATTTTAAAAAGGCACTTTACTTTTTTGTGAAAATTTGGACATGAAAAAGGCGACCAGTTAGGTCGCCATCAGTTGTTTCTTTGAATCTATAACTTTATGCTCGAGCGGCGAGAATGCTTAATTCTTGCGCCACGCGGCCTGCAATTTCATTAAACGATGTTGATACAGGGTCGTCCCCGTCTAGAGAGACAGGGAAACCATTATCGCCTGCATCCGCCACTGCTTTAACTAGTGCTATCTCTCCTAAGAAAGGTACGTTGTTCTGTTCTGCAAGGCGTTTCCCTCCATCTTTTCCGAAAATGTAATATTTATTGTCAGGTAGTTCGGCTGGCGTAAAGTATGCCATGTTTTCAACGACGCCAAGAATTGGAACTTCTACACCTTCCATTTGATACATCGCCATGCCTTTAATAGCATCTGCTAGGGCTACTTGTTGAGGCGTCGTTACAATCACCGCACCAGAAATTGGGTACTGTTGTGCGACCGTAATATGGATATCTCCAGTGCCTGGAGGCATGTCGACTACTAAGTAATCCAATTCACCCCAATCGGTGTCATTGAATAACTGTTTAATCGCCGATGTTGCCATTGGCCCCCGCCAAGGAATGGGCTGATTCGGGTCAGTAAAGAATCCAATCGATAAAAGTTTCAAACCGAATTTCTCAATGGGTACAATCTTCGTTTTTCCATCAGCAGTTTGTGTTGATTCTGGACGAGCGCCATCTAAACCAAACATAATTGGAACCGATGGTCCATAAATATCGGCATCTAATAAACCTGTTTTAGCGCCTGTTTGCGAAAGTGCTAAAGCAAGATTTGCCGCAACGGTCGATTTCCCTACACCACCTTTGCCCGAAGAAACTAAAACAATATTTTTAATATTCTTTAATTGTTCATTTTCGGAAGCTTTGACGCGAGCGGTCATATTGATTTCAACTTCCACTTCTTTCGAAACAAAAAATGCAATGGCGTTACGACAAGCATGTTCAATATGCCCTTTTAAAGGACAAGCAGGAGTGGTAAGTACGACGTCGAATTTAATCTTATTAGGTAGAATTTCGATGTTCTCAATCATGTTTAGAGTCACTAAATCTTTCTTTAGATCGGGCTCTTCCACATTACTCAAAGCATCTAATATTTGTTGTTTTGTAATCATGGTTTCATAATATTCCTACAAACTTAAGGAAAGAAGGACAATATCATGTCATAAAGATGTTTTTAATGAATTTTATCTATTTTTATCGAATTATTAAGGAAGTAACGCTCTATTTATGCTGGTAAAAGAAAGGTTCAAAAGGCTTGATTTTTCGTTCCTCAAAAAGAGATGGTTTTTAATTAGCAGTGGCTCTATCATTGCGATTTTAATGATCGGATTATTCTGGGGACTGTCAGTTCGTGGCAAAATGTTAGATCAAGCGGTAGTGAAAGTGAAGAAGAATTTGAAAGAGGATTACCAACTCGACTTGCGTATCGGGAGCTATGATTTTGCAGGTTTGACAACCGTGGAATTTCAAAAGGTCCGCGTTGTGCCCGATTCTGCAGATCAACTTGCGGCTATGGATAAGTTCAAAGTTTCGATTAAATTATTTCCGTTAATCTCGGGGACAATTAAAATTGGTTCGCTTGAGATGGAGAATGCGGATATTTCTTTGGTCAAAGAAGATAGTACCTCAAACTACGATTTTCTATTCAGAAAAAAGGCGAATGATTCTACGAAAGTTGATAGCAGCAGTCGAACGCTAGCGGAAACTGTAGATGGGCTTATCAAGCAAGTTTTTCTAAAAGTTCCTAGCGATTTAAGCCTAAACAACGTTAACTTATCGTATCAGGATAGTTCAGGAAGACAAATTGTTCGAATTCCTGTTGGAGAGATTAATAACGGAGATTACGATGTTGATGTTTTTTTAAACGAGCAGGATGCTAAATGGAATTTTAGTGGTGAAGTCGATCCTGACCGACAAACCTTGAGTGTTAAAATCACTTCCGATAATAAAGATGCAGAACTCCCTTTCTTACGTAAGAAGTTCGGATTGAGGGTCAGTTTCGATGAGCTTTCTTTTCATTTAGATGATGTTTCTCGCAAGGGCAAGGATGTTTTGGAGGTTTTGGGAGGTTGGTCAACCAAGAATTTAAAAGTCTTTCAACGACGCTTATCTGCGGAGCAAATTATATTGCCGGCAGCTTCTGCGCTTGGTGGATTTCATGTTTCCGAGAATACAGTTCAGCTTGTCGAGGGGACGAAGGTTCAAGTAAAGGACTTCACTTTTGAACCACTCGTTAAGTTTACGCGTAAGCCGAAAAAATTACTGAGTTTGGCGGTTCATACCGGAAAGTTCAAAGCGCAGAACTTTTTTGATGCAATTCCAAAGGGATTATTTGATCAACTAGATGGGTTGCAGGTTGATGGGGATATCCAATATGATATGGATTTCGAAGTCGATTTAAATGATCCTGATCAATTAAAGTTTAATTCTAAGATAGACGATTCGAGCCTAAAAATTGTGAAGTGGGGTAGAGCAGATATCGCCGCATTAAATCAACCGTTTATCTATGAGGCTTATAATGATACGACAAAAATGCGCGATATTATGGTGGGTCCAAGTAATCCTCAGTTCACACCATTGAATCAAATCTCATCGATTCTAAAAAAGACGGTATTAAATACGGAAGATCCATTTTTCTATAAGCATAAAGGATTTGAATTAGAGGCGTTCCAATTATCAATTGTTACGAATATTAAAGAGAAAAAGTTTAAACGCGGAGCGAGCACGATCTCTATGCAGCTGGTTAAGAATGTGTTTCTAAATCGTAATAAAACCATGATGCGTAAGTTTGAGGAGATACTATTAGTCTGGCTAATGGAGCAATCCGGACAGGTGAGCAAAGATCGGCTGTTGGAAATTTACCTTAACGTGATTGAATGGGGTAAAAACGTTTATGGCATCTCAGAAGCGTCAAACTACTATTTTGGGAAGAAACCTTCCGAAATTACCATCGGGGAGAGTTTATTCTTATCTAGTATAATCCCTAGACCCAAAACGGGGCTTTCATCGTTTGACTATACGGGGCATCTTAAACCTTGGGTTTTACGTCATTTTAATACTTATGGGTATATCATGAATAAGATGCAGCAATTAGATAACGAGAATGTGCCAGCAAATTACGGCTTTTACCAGGTTGAATTGTTGCCGAATTTACGTCCTCCTCGACCTAAAGGGATTGTCGATACATCGGCCTCTTTTGATGATATTAAAGATATGGCAGAAGAGATGGATATGGAAGAACAATTGCGTCGTTCGATTCGTGAACGTTTATTTGGTCCAATAGAGAAGAAAGAAGAGAACTAATTATGAAGAATATTGTAATAGATGATTTGCATTTTGAATTAATGATTGATTATGATCAAATTCAAAAGCGTATTCGATTAATTGGAATCGATATCAATCTTCGTTATGAACACAAGCATCCCGTGTTTATTGGTGTTTTGAATGGTTGTTTTATGTTTATGGCCGATTTAATGAAGCAGGTTCATATTCCCTGTGAAATGTCTTTTGTAAAACTTGCATCTTATTCTGGGACAGAACAAGGAAAGGTGTCAGAACTGTTAGGAGTAGGGATGGATTTAACAGATAGACACGTTGTCATTGTAGAAGATATAGTCGATACAGGAAATTCGTTAGTGCATACAATTGAGGCTTTAGAGCGCCTGAATGTAGCAAGTATTTCTGTTGCGACGCTGTTAATGAAGCCTTCATGCCTATTGTATACCTTTGATAATATTATGTATGTAGGTTTTGAAATTGAGAAAGAGTTTGTCGTAGGCTATGGCCTTGATTACAATGGTCAATGTCGTAACCTACAACATATTTATAAGCAGTTTGATCCGCAACTTATCGAAAAGAACAACTAACCATATGGTCATTGACCATTCCTACGGCCTGCATATAAGCGTAGCAAATGGTGGTTCCAAAAAATCGAATTCCTCGTTTTTTTAAGTCTTTTGAAATTGCATCGGAAATGCTAGTTGAAACAGGTGCTTGGCGGTAATCCTCATATGCATTGACGATCGGCTTTTGCTCTGGCATAAAACTGTAGAGATACTTGTAAAAGCTCCCAAACTCTTTCTGGATGCTTATAAATATTTGCGCGTTGCTTATCGTTGTCTTAATTTTAAGTTTGTTTCTGATGATACCGCTGTCTTGAAGTAAACGTTCTTGATCTTTCTCGGTCATTTGGGCAACCTTCTCGACATCAAAATCGGCAAATGCTTTTCGATAGTTCGCTCTTCGTCGTAAAATGGTAATCCAACTAAGTCCTGCTTGTGCTGATTCTAAAATTAAGAATTCGAAAAGCGTTTTATCATCCTTCACTTGCTTTCCCCACTCTTCGTCATGGTAGGATTGATATTCTGCGTCGTGACCACACCAGCCACATCGTATTAGCTCTTTATTGCTCATTTTTCAATTTCTAAAGCGATTATTTTATTCTAACTTTACGCACTCATGAAACATGTTGTGCTATTAAGTATTTGTCTTTTTTTTGCTGTCCTCTTTAGCACAGCGCAGCAAGTTGATGCTAGTCTACCTGCTTTACCGAATCAAGAAGGGATATCTACTGATACACTGTTAGTTAGTGCGAGTGCAAGGCAGCCTACGGCGCTCGATTCGCTCGATTCGGCATTTAAATATACTGAAATCATTCCCGGATTAAAAAAAGATAATAATTTCTTAACAGAGCGTCTTTTCAAACAGCTCCATGTCGGCCGACATGATCTATTTTATGGGGTCGAACGTGCTCCAAGAATTGATGTAGAGGAGCCTATTCAAACAGGGAAGCTAAAGAGTGAACGCCCGATTTGGGTATTGGGTATTGCTTTTTTCTTATTCCTAGTTTTAGCGATTTTACGCATAATATTCCCAATGGAGCTGCGTACAATCGTTGATGCGTATTATAAAGAGCGACTTTTGCTACAGGTTAGTAAAGAAGATAATCTTGCGACTTCTTGGCCATATATCTTCCTTTATGCTTTGTTTAGTCTCTCACTTGGATTGTTTATTGTACTCGTTATGTCGAGTTTTAGCGACAAAAATTATCTTACTTTTGAGAATTTTATTAAGAATGCAATTTTCGTAGCCGTATTATTTATTGCGAAGATCTTAATTATTCGATTTGTTTCCTTTATATTTTCGTTGGAAAAGATTGTGCGTGAATATGTTGCCGTGTTGTACTTAGTGTATTTTAATAGTATGTTTTTATTAATGCCTTTCCTCTTGGCATTACTGTTTGTACCAGTAGCATATTTCCAGATTATTACAATAGTTTACGTTGTATTAATAATTATTTTATTCGCTTACCGCTTTTTCAGGACTGCTTTCCACCTGTTCGGAAATTTCAAGTTTTCTATTTTTTATTTAATTCTTTATCTTTGCAGTCTCGAACTAGCACCTATTTTAATATTAGTTAGAGCACTTAGTAAATAAGACAGAATTTATGCAGATTGATGTAGAAAGATCCAAGAAAGTAAAGAGCATCCTTGTTACTTTACCAAAGCCTGAAAACGATAAATCTCCCTACTTCACCTTAGCTGAGAAATACAATCTTCGACTGGATTTCAGAGGATTCATTCATGTTGAAGGCGTTCCAGCAAAAGATGTACGAAAAGATAAGGTAAATTTTTCTGACCATACGGCAGTTATTTTTACGAGTAAAAATGCTGTAGATCACTTCTTTAGGGTCTGTGAAGAGATGCGTTTTGAAGTTTCCGCAGAAATGAAATATTTCTGTATCTCTGAAACGATTGCACTCTACTTACAAAAGTATATTCAATATCGTAAGCGCAAGATTTTCTTCGGAAAACAAACTGCAAAAGATCTTGAAGACGTATTGAAAAAGCATAATAAAGAGAAATTCTTATTTCCATGTTCGGATGTGGCTAACGAGGAAACGCAACGTTGGTTACAGGAGAATGGATATGACTTTACGCCCGCAGTTTTATTTAGGACTGTGATAAGCGATATTAAGGATTTAAAAGATGTATTTTACGATAT
The DNA here is from genome assembly GCF_009557615.1 of Sphingobacteruim zhuxiongii. NCBI lineage: Bacteria > Pseudomonadati > Bacteroidota > Sphingobacteriia > Sphingobacteriales > Sphingobacteriaceae > Sphingobacterium > Sphingobacterium zhuxiongii. Next base: position 3,779,249 of record NZ_CP045652.1, on the reverse strand, counting down.
TATCGTTTTCTTTAGTCCTTCGAGTGTTCAGTCTTTATATGAAAACTTCCCTGATTTCGTTCAGAACAACACGCGAGTTGCGGCTTTTGGGTCAAGTACACAACAAGCTTTATTAGAGCATGACCTGATTCTCGACATACCAGCTCCAACGCCGAATGCACCAAGTATGACAATGGCAATTGAGCAGTATATTAAGATGGTGAACAAATAAGATACATTGCAAATAAATGCAAATCATGCATTTTTTAGTTAAATATTAGAAAAGGCCTCGAGCGGAATAGCTTGAGGCCTTTTTTATGAAAGTAGAAAAAAAGGGGATAGTTGGACTTGTGATCGTATTTATGCGATTTCTGTGACAAAACCGACCTTTCCAGTAATCGTATATTCGCTTTTTATTAATTCTCGATATCTCTTTTTAGGCAGAATATTTGTATAAACATTCCGCTACAATATGTTGTTTTATTGAGGATATTAGTTGATTTTTAGGCGAATCGGTTTAATTTTGCTGTGAATCAAATTATTAATTATTTGGATATCCAAATGAATAAAATGGAAAAAGAATTGGATTTTTCTTGTTTAATAAGATTCCATTTAAGATTTTTGGCTTTCGTGATAGCGATACTATCCAAATCTTCATTACTGAAATTTATATTGAATAATATTATATAATGATATTTAAACCTTTCAAACGCCTATTCCAGGTTGCATTATTTCTAACGGCTGCACTCACTGGATGTAATAGACCAGATAGCTCTGGCGAATTGGTTGGTACTCGTTTAAACCGGTTGAAAGAAAATAAAACACCATATGGTATGGTACTGATCCCAGGAGGTACTTTCATCATGGGGCAGTCTGATGAAGATATCACATTCTCGCAAACCTCACAGAACAGACAGGTAACGATTGCTCCATTTTACATGGACGAGACTGAGATATCGAACAGTGAATACCGACAATTTGTTAATTGGGTTCGTGATTCAATTTTGATTTATAATCATTTAAATGATCCATCTTATTTTGTGAACTCACAAAATGGAGAGGCTCGTCATATTGATTGGGAGAAAGTGCGAAAAAATTCTCCATGGAATGCACAATCGCAAGAGCAGCAAGATCGCTTGAACAACATGTATTACCAAGGTGAGGATAAAATCTTTGGAAAAAGTGAACTAGATGTTCGTCAGTTGACTTATCATTACGAGTGGTACGATCTACGAGCGGCTGTCGCTGCGAAAAATGATCGCACGAAGAAACGTTCTGATTTCATCTTAAGAGATACCATGTTAATCTATCCGGATACAACGGTTTGGTTAACGGATTTCTCGTATGCACAAAATGAACCTTTAGTGGAAAGTTATTTCTCACATGCATCTTACGACGAATATCCAGTTGTTGGAGTGACATGGAGACAAGCTCAAGCTTTTAATACTTGGAGAACATTATTATTCAATAACAATGCTGGGAATGCGCGTCGCGAAGAGCGTGCGCCTTATCAATTGCCTTCAGAGGCACAATGGGAATATGCTGCCCGAGGTGGAAAAATTGGAACTCAATTTCCTTGGGGTGGCCCGACAGCTCGTAATGCGAAAGGTTGTTTAATGGCGAACTTCAAACCAGGACGCGGTAATTATATCGATGATGGCGCTGCTTATACAGCTCCGGTATATTCGTATTTTCCGAATGACTATGGCTTATACAATATGGCGGGGAATGTTGCGGAATGGACGCAGTCGAGCTATAATGAATCGGCGTACTCCTTTGTTCATGATATGAACCCGACCTATACGTACCACGCGTCGCCTTCAGATCACGAGACTATGAAAAGAAAGGTTATTCGTGGTGGTTCATGGAAAGACGTTGGTTATTTTTTACAGAATTCAACACGTCAGTATGAATATCAAGATACTGCGAAAGCTTATTTAGGCTTCAGAACAGTACTGGCCTATAAAGGAGTATTGAGCAGATAAAGACAAGATCAAAACTAACTACATAAACTACTAACAATTTAAACGATGGCAAGAAAGAAAAGATTCGGATTCGGTATTAACACACTTATCAACTGGGGTGCCTCAGTCGTGATTATTGGACTTATGTTCAAGATTCTTCACTTTAAAGGTGGGGAATGGATGATCGGCGTAGGATTAGCCGTAGAAGCTGTATTATTCTTTATCATGGGCTTTCTATCTGCCGAAGAGGATGTGGATTGGACGCGCGTTTATCCGGAGTTAGACGAAGATTTTAAAGGTGAATTGCCAACACGTAGTGTACAACAGGTGCAATTAGCGCAACCTACGGCAATTGGTAATACCGCGGCATTAGATAGATTGTTGCAAGACGCAAAGATCGATGAGAACCTAATAGGTAATTTGGGTGATGGACTTCGCTCTTTTGGTGATAAGGTTGCTGCGATTTCTAAAGTAGCAGACACAGCTACGGCGACGAATCAATTTGCCGATAAATTAAATGCTGCTGCTACAGGAGCATCGCAATTAAGTCATGCTTTTGAGCGTGCTGCAGCGGATTTGCAAACATTTAATGAGTCTGCAACAGATATGCAACAATTTAAAGAGCAAGTAAACACGTTCAATAAGAACCTATCATCATTGAATTCCATCTACGGAGGAATGCTTTCTGCAATGAACCCTGCATCTGGTAACAGATCATAATAAGTTTAAACTAGATTTTTAACCATTTAAAAAAATAGCAAACTGACTTATGGCAGGTAGAAAAGAAACACCAAGGCAGAAGATGATCGGAATCTTATATTTAGTCCTACTAGGTTTAGTAGCATTAAATGTAAGTGATTCTTTGTTGGATGCTTTTAAGAATTTAGGCGATAGTTTAAAGACATCGACTGAGAATACACAGACTGGTATTGACAATATGTTCCTTTCTTTCCGCGAGACGAAAATGAAAGAGAACCCTGAACGTGCAAAACCACTTTTAGATAAGGCGGAGCAAGCGCAGAAGCTTGTTTCCAACTTAACGAATAAGCTCGCAGAATATAATCGTTTATTTACAGAAGAGGGTGGAGGTTTAGAGGAAAGTACTGGGGATGTAAGCAAGCGCAGTAATGTCGATATCGCACCAAGATTGATGATCAATCAAGGTCGTGGAAAAGACTTACGTGAGTTAATTAATAAAACAGCTGCGGAATTAAAGAAACTTACAAACAATGAGGTTAATTTTGCCTTATTGGCTGAGGATCCTAAAGCTAGAGGTGGCGTTAAGAAAACATGGGAAGAGGCAAACTTTGGCGATGGTATTCCATTGACGGCAGCGATTACAGCTTTAGAGAAAATTAGTGCTGATGCTAAGAATGCTGAATCGGCAGTTGTAAAACATATCTTCGGAAAGATGGATCAAGCGGTCGTTAATTTAGATCGTTTCTCTGCAGTAGCAGTGGCTCCGACTTCTTATTTGATTCAAGGACAGCCTTATACGGCAAAAGTTTTCTTAACTGCATACGATTCTAAATCGACTCCACAGATTTCTGTAAACGGAAGCGCATTACAGGTTGTTGATGGACAAGGTATGTATTCTGTAAATACTTCATCAGAAGGTGTATTTAGTTGGAAGGGTTTAGTGAGTGTTCAACAAACAGACGGTACAGTGAAGACTTATGAGACTGAGCCAATCTCTTATCAAGTTGCGCGACCTTCAGCGGTTGTGTCTCCTGATAAAATGAATGTATTGTATATTGGTGTTGATAACCCTATTTCAGTTTCTGCACCAGGTATCGCTCGTGAGAATCTTATTGTTTCGGGCTCTGGGGTTTCTATTTCAGGTTCTGGTGGCAAATATAATGCGCGGGTTTCTGCAACAGGTGAGGCAACAGTAAATGTATCAGCAAAGATTGGAGATAAGACGCAACAGTTAAGTAGCACCAAGTTCCGTGTGAAACGTATTCCGAAACCTACAGCACGTGTTGCGGGTAAAACTGGGGGTAGAATTTCTGCGGCACAACTTCGTGGACAAAATGTTGTGGCTGCTTCGTTAGATAATTTCGAATTTGATGCGAAGTTTAGCATCTCTAAATTCAATATGTATATCGCAAAACCTCGTGTAGATCCAATTGGACCTTACTCAACGAGTGGAGCAACGTTCAGTGGCCAGATGAAAACTGGTATTTCTGGAGTGACAAGTGGATCAGTGGTTATGATCTATGACATCGTAGGGGTAGGTCCTGACGGTGTTGCTCAAAACTTGGATCCGATTACTTTCCAAGTGACCAATTAATCAATATAGATGATTAGTATCATGAAAAAGATAATATTAGCAGCAACAGTATTTTTTTCCTTGCAGGCATCCGCTCAGCAAGAGAACCTGAATAATAGTGTTGATCCTATCCAGGCAGTTGATACCTTGCCTCCAGTAGACGGCTATGTAGTGAAATCGGATTTCGAAAATCGGAAGGTGGTGCCATATGCTAATATTCGTCAAACGGATATCGTATTTTCTAAGCGCGTATGGCGCGAAATGGACCTGCGTGAGAAGATGAATCAAGCGTTCGCTTCCCCTAAGTCCAGTTTGATAAATATTCTCTTAGAAGCGATCCAAGCGGGTAAATTAAGAGCGTATGACCCAACACCTACGAAAGATGATCCAAATGGCGATTCTTTCAAAACGCGTTTAGCGCCAGATCAAGTGATGGCACGTTTTGGTGGCGATTCTATTTTGGTTGAAGAATTCAACGAAAATAATGAAGTTGTTGGCTCAAGTTATCAATCACGTGATTTCGATGCGACACAAGTAGTCAAATTCCGTATTAAAGAAGATTGGATTTTTGATAAACAGCGATCAGTTTTCGAGGCACGTATTGTGGGAATTGCTCCCTTAATTGTACCTCAAATTCCTGGGGCATCAGATATTACGATGCCGATAGGAGGAACGGAAGGCAATAGCGGTGCTAATACAGCTGCGGATCCATTTGATCCATTTGCAGCACCAGCACAGAATAATACCGAAACGACAACCAATGCGGCTGCTCAAACAGATGTTGCATTACCTCCAGTTGGAGAAGCTAGTTTCATGCCGTCAATCGACGCGACACCTGCCTTTTGGGTTTACTTCCCAGAAGCACGCCATGTGCTCGTGAATAAAGAGGTGATGAATAGGCACAATGATGCAACTGGACTTAGTTATGATGATATTTTTATCAAGCGTATGTTCACGAGTTATATTGTCAAACAGTCCAATCCTGAGGATTTACGCATCAAAGATTATATCGGAGATGACATGGAGCGCCTGTTTGAATCAGAAAGAATAAAAAAGTCGCTAATGGACTACGAACAAGACCTTTGGTCGTACTAAGAATCTGACGGTTATCATTTTTTAGAAAAATATTTCTACATAATTTGCCGAATAATCGTGATAAAAATGTTAATTGCGATACTTTGGGAATATTTATTGTAGAAATATTTTTTTTATGTTTGTACTAATACGTAAATGGTAAACTTGTGAAATTAAAACCTGTAAATAGTATCTCTGGGATTGCTCCAAATGACTTTGTAAAAGATTATTTGAACAATGGTCAGCCAGTTATCATCAAGGATTTCGTAAGCAAGGATAGCCCTTGTTGGACCAAATGGAGCTATGATTATTTCAAAGAAATAGCCGGCAACGAGCAAATCGATGTTTATGGACGCGAGGAAGAGTCTCAAAATCATGCTGCGAGTCCTCCTATCGGTCGAATGAGCTTTGGCCAATACTTGGATACCATCAGCAAAGAACCTACTGAATTGCGTCTGTTTTTGTTCAATTTGATGAAATTGAGACCGGAGCTTAAAAAGGATGTTATCTACAATGACGTAACTGGAGGCAAGGTTTTGCAATGGCTGCCATATATGTTCTTTGGAGGGGAGGGGTCTGCAACTCGTAATCACTTCGATATTGATATGTCGCATGTCTTTATTACTCAATTTCAGGGTAAAAAGCGTATTTGGTTATTCCCGAATGATCAATCAGACTTAATGTATAAATTACCTTATAATTTCCATAGCATTGCAAACTTGAAGAAAAGCAATGTGTCAGACTATCCAGGTATTGAATACTTAGATGGTTATGAGGCGCTTATTGGTCCTGGTGAAACGTTATATATGCCAGCTGGATGGTGGCATTATATTCAATACGAAACAGAAGGCTATTCGATTTCCGTACGTGCCCTAGCAAACTCATTTGCAGAAAAATTAAAAGGCGCAAGGAATCTTTTTGTAACGCGTCATTTTGATGACACCATGCGTAAAATATTTAAAGACAAATGGTTAGATTATAAAATAAAAACTGCTGAAACACGAGCAAATCGTGCTATTAAGAAATATAGGAAATAACAAAATAGGCTGTCGTTGCGACAGCCTATTTTGTTACTATGGAGTTTCAATTCCATAGTTTTAAAAATTAGACAGGCCATTACTCATCTTCGACAGCAGATTCTTTCACACTGTACTTGTAGAAAAGTGTGAATGGATCGGACGGATAAACTGTAGCACTCGGATTATGTTTAAAAGGAACGTTTTGATCAAATAATTCCTCTAAAGTTGATCTTAAGAAAGCTACAAAAGCTTCTTTTTGCTCAGACAGGGTTTGATCACTAAGTACTAGGCTTCCATTGTTATTTCTAAATAACGTTCCATCTTCTCGCATACGACGCGCAACATACAAATGGGGTTCAAGGTCTTTTAATCCGCTTACTTGCTCATACACGAATGCATAAAACAAGGTCTGTACAAGCGCTTTGTTTTCTGTGTTTGCCGCAAAGACAACATCCATATTACGAAAAGAAACGGTGTCGGATCCAGTCTTATAGTCGACAATTCGTAGTTTAGTTTGTCCATCATAGGTCAATACTTCGTCAACTCGGTCAATAATCCCATACAAGCTTACTGTTTCTATTTTCCCATTAATAGAAATTGGAAAATCTAAAATATAATCCTCCGTATTTTCAAGCTCTACAATTCGAATAGCTTGATATTGATCGATGTCATATTGTAAGTACATTTTCACATATTCCGTAGCAATTTTATGCATGATTCTCTGTAAGCTATTGAGATCTTCGATTGCGTTGAAACTGCTCAAATATTCGTTTCCAATTTGTTTTAATACAACCTGTTCGGCGATCTCAAGTTTGTCCTTTAACCATTCGGTGGATACGAAGTCGTTCGCTGCTTTTAATGGTGTCAATAGCTCTTCCATAGTTTCGTGAATAACTGTTCCAAGTTTATTCATTTCGAATTCCTGACTGATGGAAGGTGGTTCTTTAATATCGGCGACATATTTTAAGAAAAACTGTAGCGGGGATTGAAGGTAGCTTGTAAATGCGGATGCAGAGATGCGTTTCCCATTTTTGATAAAGCTACTATACAATTTATTCCAGATCTCGCCATCCTTAGAAATAATCAATTCTTGCGGTTGAGTCGGAAACTGTAAGGGTTGCTGCTGCGTATACTTGACAAAATTAAAATTTGTTTCAAATTCCAACTGCTTGATAAAGCGGCTCTCTTCACCGGAACTACTCTCATTGACAACGGCATTATAGAAAAGGTTGATATCGCTGCTGTATTGAAAATGGCGATAAAATAAATAGGCCGACAGCGCATCTTGATTTTCTAAGATTGGAAGCCCATATGCTTTCCTAAGATTATTTGGTAGAAATGTTGGTGAGTTTGATGTTTTAGGAAGAATTCCTTCATTTGCACCCAATATATAGACTTGATCGAAGTTTAAACATCGGCTCTCTAACAGTCCCATAATTTGTAAACCTTTTAATGGGTTACCTTCAATAGCTGAGCTAATTGGGCTTAATGCTTTCCGAATTAATCCAATTTGAAAACCAATACTGAGTTGCCCCAAATTGCTGAATCCTAATAATAGCTGATTGAGTACTTTCTTCGTTTCCATCAGTAAGTTAGATTCGATTTGTCGTATTCGGTCGTTTTCTGCTAATGAAAGCAGTAGATTGTCTACTATAGTGATTAAGCTAGGAATTACTTGTTCCGCCTTCGGTAATTTTCTGAAAAAGTGAGGAAGAATGGATCTACTGACATCAATATCTTTGACATCAATTTCAAACAGTTGTTTTTCTGCAGATTCGGATTGAATAAGTTGCCTTTGCTGTTTGGCAACTTTGCTCATCGGATGTGTTAAATAGGTTTCAAGTAGCTGATAGGGGATCTTTTCTTTATTCTGTTGGGATATTAAGATCTGAACATTCATCCAAAGATCTAGCAAGCCATAAATTGGAGATTGTATCAGGGGATAACCAGTCGTTATATTAACATCGGTAAAGGGAAGACTTTGTAGTAGAGGTACGAGTAAACCCTCATCGGCTAGAAGAATTGCAGAAGTCTTTGAGTCATCTTGGTTCTTGAGAAGAAGGTCGTAAAGTAATTTCGTTTCACTAATCTTGCCTAAACTCTGATAAACATGGACATCGTCTCGACGGTTACCCAGGATATTAGGTACATCGCCAAAAGCATTGGTTAGGCCAGATTGATATATATTACGTCGGATAAAAAGACCCGCTTCTTGCAGTTTGTCATCTAGGTAATGCGCATCCGCATCAAAGTAAAAGATTGCTTTTTCTTGCTCTTGCCATTGCTTAAAGAGTTTTGCTTCAGCATTATTTAGCGCATTAAAGCCAACAAATAGCACCTGTTTGAACTGGTCAACAAAGTTGTTATTCTCGGCCTTTGCATCGGCTAAATCTCTATAAATAGTGGGGTAATTCGTTTGTCCTTCCGAGTGCATGCGTTCTTTAAAGGCTTGATATAATCTTGGCAGTCTTCGCCAAAGACGTAAAAACCTTTTTTGAACACTTGTATGCCCTTGTATGCTAAAAGATTGCCAAAACTGTCGAATAAAGGATTGCTGCTCGGGTGTAAAATGTTGAAATGCGAGTTCAATTTCCGTATTGTCCGACAATTCCAAAAATATATGGCTAATATTTACTAAGTCGTAGTCTAATTGGCTGAAATCACTTAATATAATTTCAGCAATTGGATAAAATTCTTCTAATGTCTCGGGCTCAAGTCCTTCTTGAGCTAACATACCATTATGAATTTCATATAAATAGAAGAATTGACTAATTGTCGATGCTTGTATCTTAGAACTTGAAAGGCTCAAAAATTCTTGAATAGTATAGAATTGGGGTGACCAAATAGCCTGTTGATAAACATCCACTAGATGCTTTTTCAAATAGGTTATCGGCCTTTTATTATTGAAGACTACCGCAATATCACTGATGTCTTTATCGAATCGATGCTGAATATCTTCTGCTACTAAACGTAGAAATGCTTTGTTCATCGTGCTAATTTTTAAATTACTTCGACTAATTCTTTTGATTTGGCGTAGTATAGGTAACCTTTGACATTTTCATAACCAACATTACGAATAGCCTTCATGTATTTGTCCACTTGGGCTTTGTGGCCTACGTAGTCGCCTTGTGTAAATTTAAAATCTAACACAATGGTACTTGTTGGGCTAGTAAAAACTTTATCTGGACGTATTGTTTCTCCTTCTGCTGTTAGGATACTTGCTTCATTCCAGATTTTATAGTCTCCCTTTAGCCAAGAGTTGATTAATGGTTGATTCCAGACTTCGTGAATCTCAAGAAGTAAGGCTTCTTTATCGCTTATTGGTAGAATACCTTCTTGTATAAACTTGTCTACGAGTCGATCGATATCTTCTTCTTGAGCGGCCTCTGAAATAATTTCATGGGCTAGCACACCATATTGGGCAGCTTTCTCCATCATGAGAATATTGTTTATACTACGGCTAGTCGCGTGCTCCCATTCCTTTTCTAAAACATTTGAAATTGGGTAATGATTCAAGGCAATAAAATCGCTGTCTTTTTTGTTGCTTTTTTTATCTTCAGAAATAATGTTTTGGATATTAATCTGATTGTTCTCAAGTTTAAAAACCGCCTCATCCGCTGTCAGCGCTTCGATTAAAAGATCAGAAATGTATTCGTTGCTAGCGATATATCCTTTTATTTCTCCCGTTTTCTTATCTACATCAGGCTTAAACTGTGGCGCTGACAGGTAAAGATGTTGCTTCGCTCGCGTGTTGGCGACATAAAAGGTATTAAGAGCGTCCATATAATTAAAAAGCATTTCTTCATAGTACTGCTGATAGAAGATAGAATTTCCAAGTGTTTTACTGTATTTGATTGGAATTTTTCCGAGCATAGCGAATGGGCTATTATCTACATTGATCCAAAAGTCGCCTCGAGTCATACCATCCAAGCTCCAAGAACAAAATGGTAGCATGACAACATCATAAGCAAGTCCTTTTGACTTATGTATCGTTGTTACTTCAATTGCATCAACTTTTCCATTGCTAGGTAGCACAGCCTTTTCGCCATCCTCTAACCAATATTCTAAGAATTGGATAAGGCCGCGTTCACCCATTGCGGAAAAAGAACTGATTATGTCTTTGAAGGCAAGTAGATAGGGAAGGTGTATGCTGTTGTCCTTTGTTAAAGAATAAATCTCAATTAGTTTTTCAGAAAGATGAATCAATGGCATCTTTTGAAGAGCATCCCATTGGTCGATTAATTCGTCGGGAATTAAACCTCGTAGTTCCTCAATTTCGTTATGTCTAAATTTCAACCAATAGCTTTGATTGAAAGTAGACTCCCCCTTACTTAATTGAAATAGGTAAGCAATATTAGCGAGTTGAACAACATGCTTATCTGATTGATATACTAATGCTTTAAAAGTTTCAATGAGTAACAAAATGGCTTGGTTGGACACGAGTGTTAAAGCATCACCGGAAATCACTTCATAAGTTAGTTGATGTGTATTCTTATAATCCATCAGCTCTTGTATTAAAATTCTCGCTTGTGCATTGCTGCGAACAAGAATTCCAATTTGAGATGCTTTATAACGCCCGGTGCTTATCCATTCAGCAATTTTCTCACAAAGCGCTTCAATTGATGCTTCTTCCACTTGGTTTCTTCGTCTCATGCCGTTTTCAACAGGAAGAAGAGAGATTTCGATAGAGCCTTGATTTGCTGATTCATTCAATAAATGTGCTGGTAATTCTTGTTGGCTTCCCTCGTATGCTTTTATCAACATTTGATCATTGCCTGTCGAATGCCACCATGCTTTACCTTCATTATTCAATGTGCTTAGCACTTGCTCGTTTAGTACTTGCTGCATTAGGTTTGGTATACTACTGAATAAGTAATTATTCAGCTTAACAATATTCGGAAGGCTTCGATAATTGGTCAATAAAGCGCCCTGTTCAATAAATTGTAGCTTGGACTGCTCGTTCAAGTGAAACGAATCACTGACTTGTTGTTCTACTTGCTGCAATAATATTCTCCAATCTCCATTTCGCCAGCGATAAATACTTTGTTTCACATCACCTACGATAAGGTGTTCACTAATTTTACCTTGCGCATTTGCAAGAGCGTTAAGCAAGAGCGGACTGTAGTTTTTCCACTGTATTCTTGACGTATCTTGGAATTCATCGAACAAGAAATAATTATATCGATTGCCAATCTTCTCCCAAATAAACGTTGGATCATTGTTTTCATCAAGCCCTAGTTTATTGAGTAGAATTTGAGAGTCTGAAATAAGTTGCGATGCATGTTCTTTGCGCCAAAGGCTTAGTAAGTCACTCATTTCCTTTAGTAGACGTAGGAAATACAAGTTTGCTTCAACCGCTTTATAAGCGATAAAGCTTGGAAACAATTGGTGTATATTGAAGATAGTTTGAAGTGCTGGTTGGATACCGATTTGCAAATCATATCGTACTTCCTTGTTTTGGTCTGTAAAAGCCTCATCATTGTCCAGAAGAAGTAGGTACTTATCAAAGATCTTTTGTAATTCACCTTCATTGACCTTATGGAGGTTGCTATCCGTTTTAGCGGCTGATACAAGCTTGTTTCGTGACTTTCCTTTCATGTCTGACTCATCAATACCCAAGGAATTGAAAGTGGTTCTGAAAGCTTCTATTGCTTGTGAGAAGGCGGCTATAAAGGTTTGCGATTTCTCGCCGATTTCTTTCTGTAATAAATTAAAGACTTGATTCGTATCTGCAGCTAACAAATAGGCATCGAACTCCTGAAAATTCTCTGAGAATATTAGTCCAGCAAGCGACATCAATTGCTGCCTATAGTTCCAATTCTCATTGTTCGCGATCTTTTGCTCGGCATAAGAAATAATCCATTCCAAGAGTTCTGGTTTTTCGTCCAATAGCTGGTTTAGCATGATTGTCAGATCCTTCTTTACCTTGTTGGTATTCATTTCTATAGCATAAGCTGCATCCAGATTGAGCTCGTATGTAAAGCTGCGGATTACTTTTTGAGAGAACCCATCGATGGTACTTACAGAGAAATGACTGTAGTCATGAAGGATGCGCCGATATACACGATACGCTTTTTCTTGTAAGGTGTTCCTATCCCATTCTGGAAATTGGGACAATATTTGGCTGCGGTAGCTTTCTATGTCGAGGTGAGGGGCTGCGATTGCTAATCCATGGAGTACACTTAGGATTCGATCTTTCATCTCCGCTGTCGCTTTGTTGGTGAAAGTGACAGCTAAGATTTCTCTATAGTTGCTTTCCTTGGCAAGTAATAAACTAAGGTAATGAACTGTTAGACTGAATGTTTTTCCCGATCCGGCAGAAGCCTTTACGATTTTTAGAGGTGCTTTTCCTGACATAGCAATGAATGCAGATTAATGAGGTTGAATATCGTCAATATCGCTTTAATCCTCAAATTAATTACGAAATAGGCTGCCTATCGGATCTAAGCATCGCTATGCTGGTGTTAACGAGCGACTTAGATATAACAATCTTTTGATATTTAGCTTTTTAGTAAATAAAATATTTGTATCTTTGCGTCCCTTCCTGCATGTAGCAACGGGGGATATGTTGAATACATAAAATAAAATAAAAACATGGCAACTAAAATCAGATTGCAGAGACACGGTAAAAAAGGAAAACCTTTTTACCATGTAGTAGTAGCAGATGCACGTGCTCCACGTGATGGTAAATTTATTGAGCGTATCGGTTCTTATAACCCGAACACTAACCCAGCAACTATCATCTTAGATTTCGATAGAGCATTAAATTGGGTGAACAATGGTGCACAACCTACTGACACAGCTCGCGCTATCCTTTCTTACAAAGGTGTTCTTTACAAAAAACACTTACAAGGTGGTGTGAAAAAAGGTGCTTTCGATGAGGCTAAAGCAGAAGAATTATTCGCTGCTTGGACTGAAGGAAACGACGCGAAAATCGAAGGTAAAAAATCTGGCTTAGCACAATCTAAAGATGCAGTTAAAAAAGCTGCATTAGCTGCTGAAGCTAAGAAAAAAGAAGACAAAGCTGCTGCTATCGCTGCTAAAAATGCTCCAGTTGAAGAAGCTGCTGCAGAAGAAGCTATCGAAGAAGCTGCTGCTGAAGAAAACACAGAAGAAACAGAAGGTTAATCCTTTCGAAAATTCTAAAGAAAAGGCCAATTTGCACTGCATTTTGGCCTTTTCTGCTAGATAGGTGTAAGGGATATTAAATGGAGACATTATAGGGCCTTTATAAATGCTAGGCATAACAGATGTCCTCTGAGTTTCAAAGATTACTATCTATAGCAATATAAAAAAGCCAACCCATTGGGTTGGCTTTTTTATATATTAACCGAGAATCATTATTTGATATGTATATCAATACACCTGATAAGGAGCTTAATATTTCAAATATTTCCTCTTTAATTCTAACCTACTGTGTAGGATTTTGAGTTAATTGACCAGGGTATGCATCGATCGCCGTTTGAGGAATGTAATAAATTACACGGTAATCAGTAGGTGCAATCACAGCTTTCTGTTCTTGTGGACCTGGGTAATCACGTGTTAAAGAAGCTCCGTTACGGAATACATCATAACTACGTTCTGCTTGGAATGCTAACTCTAACTGACGTTCTTTATCAATTCTTTCACTCGCATTCGCAGCACTTAAGCTGGTATATGCTCCTTTTTCAATGGAGCGTGTGCGAATTCTATTTAAATCAGCTAGTGCCTCAGCATATTTACCTTGTTTAGCATTTGCTTCCGCGCGGTTTAAATAAACTTCACCCAAACGAGTAATTACTGGAGAATGTAAGTGAGAGTTTTCTCCTTCGCGAGAAGCTTTAACAATGTAGAATTGTGGATATGCACGGTTCAGCGAAATGTAGTAATCTAAAACACCTGTGTAAGTTCTTCCATCTTTATGTTTGATTGAATAGATTCCTTGTGAAGCGTCTACAGGGGTCATAGTATAGCGGTCAACAATAGGTTTTTTATTCACCGTTGTTACCTCTTTTGCTATCAAAGTGCTTCCGCTACGAATAATCGTGTCCTGCATATAGTTTTTAGAGGTCTCGCTATCTTGTTTTATATAACGGAATACTTCGGTATACTTTCCGCCATTTTGATCGTAGGTAGGCTCTATGAATGCCGCACGCGCATCTACTATATTTTGGTTGTCCGGTCTCCAGTCATTTCTTCCTGTTTCGTTTAACAAATCTATGTATTTTGCACTAGCATACATTTCACCCCAACCTTGTCCACCAATGTTCGCATACATCCCTCCAACACCATAGTAGTGATCACTACCTGAGAATTCTGACGCTACGCGTTTAACTGCGAATATTGTCTCTTTGTTGTTCTCTGGAGTAAAGGTATTGTAACGCATGAATTCGGCACGTGATAGAAGATTGAATTTTCCGGAGTTAATCACTTTATCGGCGTATTCAGCAGATAATTTAGCGTATTGCGTGTTAGGTTTTTCATATGTTCCGCTCATGTATAAGTATACACGTGAAAGAATTGCTTGTGCACTTTCTTTCGTAGCGTAGATATTTCCTTTGCCTAATGTTAACAAGGTTTCCGCTTTTGTTAGGTCTGCAATGATTTGCTCATAGGTTTCTTTTACCGTAGCGCGGTCTGGGAAATTCAAATCACCTAGTGGATCCTCGGGAGTCCCGTTCACGATTGGTAATCCTAAGTTTGTCTCAGGGCTTTGATAATATGGACGTCCATAAGCACGCACTAAGTAGAAGTACATTAATCCACGAATGAAGTAACACTCTCCAATTTGATTGTCTACATCAACACTTTCACCTTCTTTCAAAAATTTCATTGCATTTGACGCTTGCGCGATTGCCTTATAACTGTAATCCCAGAAATTCGATAAGCGATAATTGTTTGGTGTACGTGAGAATGAGATAAATTCATAGAACGCATCAGTAGATGATCCACGAATCATCATATTGTCGCCTGCGTATTCACCAGCGCGGTGCATGGGATCCGACCATGCTTTTAATTGTGCATATGCTCCAGTAATTAAGGCTTGCGGATTCTCCGCAACTCCATCTGTATCCATGGAACCTTTAGGCAATCGGTCAATCTCGCATGAGGAGATTAAAGCAGTTGCTGATAGTAAAAATAATAGCTTTTTCATAATGGTAATCTCCCTCAATTAAAATGTAACATTTAAACCAAACATAAACTTACGCGTAGCCGGATAGACCGATGGGGACGCAGTTTCCAATAACTTTCCGTTATCCGGATTGATTGTCGCCTCTGGATCTACACCCGAGTAGTTTGTCCAAGTGAAAAGGTTTTCACCCGATAAGAATACTCTTACATTACTTAAGTGGTATTGAGGTAATTTAATAGAATAACCTACAGCTAATGATCTTAATCGTAAGAAGTCATTGCTTTCTAAATATCTAGTAGATGCTTTGTTTGCATTGTACGAATTGTTGTATCGTGCAACTGGATGGGTTGCGATGTCACCTGGTTTTTCCCAACGATTCCAACCATCCTGTAATTTCATTTGATTTCTATCAACATATGTTCCGTCAGCATCTAACTCTTGACGTGCATAGTTGTATTTCTGACCACCTAGAGAAAAACCAAAGTTTGCAGATAAGTCGAAAGCTTTGTACGCAACGAAAGTACTGAAACCACCAAATAAATCAGGAGCTGCATTTCCTACTTTTCTGTAGTTTGCGGCAGCATAGTTTTCTGTTGTGCTTTTTCCGATTACATTTCCTTCGGCATCAAGATCGTCTTTATACCACATTGGTTTACCGTTATCCGGATTTACGCCAGCCCATTCGATCATGTAATACGTATCCACCGGAGATCCGATTTCTAATAATCGTTGTGCCGATCCTGCTATACCCGAGTTATCAGAAGCGATAATTGGCTTAGCAACAAGTTGACCATTAACTAACGTTTTGTAAAGCTCGGTTAGTTTGTTTTTGTTGTGACCTAGATTAACATCCATACTCCATAACCAATCGCCTTTTTTAATGATATCACCACCGATAGTTAATTCATAACCTTTATTTTGCATCTCTCCAACGTTTCTCCAGATTGAGTTAACACCAATTAGACCCGTAACAGGAACTTGGAACAATACATTGTCTGTTGTTTTGTTGTAGTAATCTGCAGTTAAGCGCAAGCGGTTATTGAAGAATGCTGCATCTAAGCCGAAGCCAGCAGTGTATGTATTCTCCCATTGTAGATTTGGATTACCAATTTGTGTAATCAATGCTCCAGGAGTACCATTATAACCTGATCCAGTACTAATAGAATAAAGGTCGTATTGCGGGTATAATGAAGTCGGTTTATTACCTACCGACCCGTACGCTGCACGAAGTTTTAAACTATTGATTTTCTCTACATCAAACCAACTCTCATTGTGGATATTCCATGCACCACTGATAGAGAAGAAATTACCATATTTAACATCTGAACCGAAGTTTGAAGCACCATCTCTACGGAAAGATGCTTGCGCTAAATATCGGTTGTCATATGCATAGTTAACATTTGAAAGGTAGGATTGTGTAGCCCACTCTGTAATTGAACCTTTTGTGCGTTCTGGTCTTGCAACAACGTCCAATACTTCGAAGCCAGGTAAGAAGCCTGTTCCGTATATATCAATTATTTTTTCATTGAAATCATTGAATTCATAAGCCACAATACCGTTCAAGGAATGCTTGTCCCATGTTTTGTTAAATCTCAATAATTGGTTGGTATAACGACGTGTGTTATCTAATCGATACTCAGCAATACGTCCTAAAACACTTTCTCCTGCGTTCGAGCGAGGGTCTGTATATCCTGCTGATGAGTAAAGGTTCGTACGGTAGCTATTGACAGATGAAAATGTCAACCAGTCGGTTAGTCTTACATCGAAGTCAAAATTACCTTGTAGCTCGTAATTTTTAGTATCCGAATGGTTCCATTGCAAGTCATAAAGATAGTTTGTACTCGCATTATTTACCCATCCACTGTAGCGATGTGGTACTAATTTCCCTTCTGCATCGTAAGGGCTATCCCAAGGAAGGTTGGTAACCATAGCACCTGTGCTATATTGTCTATCGTCAGTACCTCTTAGCGCTCCAACGATTGAAGGTTTAATACTTAACCATTCGAATGGTTTGTAAACTGTATTTAAACGTACATTATAGCGGTCATAGCTGAATCCTTTAACAGCTCCAAGCTCATTATAGTACCCTAATGATAAATAGGATTGCAATGTCTCGTTACCACCTTGTAATGAAACATTGTGGTTTTGAGTGAAACCATTGCGAACTGCAACATCCCACCAATCGAAGTTTGAATTTCTTAAATCTTCATTCCATCTAGGAAATTTGATATCACTTGCATTTTGAAATGAAGCGAAGTAATCATATAGCTCGCTACCATTCATCATTTCAAGATTACCATTCGTCAATTGGTTGAAACCAAGCTTTGTCGAATAGCTAAGCTGCATTTTTTGTGCTCTTGGCGCTTTTGTAGTTACGACAACAACACCGTTGGCACCTTGAGAACCATAGATGGATGTTGATGCAGCATCTTTTAATACGGTTAAGTTGGAGATATCATCTGGATTCAAGTCGCCCGGCGAATAACCAACGATAACCCCATCAATAACCCATAACGGACTTGTAACACCATTAACAGATGCTTGTCCACGGATAACAACGGCGCCACGCGTACCAGGACGTCCTGTTCCTGGAGCAACATATACACCGGCTGCCTTACCATTTAACATGTTTTCAACCGATGGTGTTGTTACATCTCTAAGTTTTTGTCCACTAACATTTTGTAATGCACCCGTTAAACTTTCTTTTTTCTGTTGAATACCGTACCCTACAACAACAACTTCATCTAATGAATTGACCGACTCTTCTAAGTCGATGCTCATGTTGTTTGACTCGATTTTACGTTCTACCTTTTCATAACCTACTGCAGAGATTACCAAGGTTTGACCTACTTTAGCGTTGATTGAGAACGCACCATTCTCATCAGTAGAAGAGACGGTCTTAGGATCTTCTTTGACGCTAATTGTTACAGCACTTAAAGGTCCTGAGGCACCTTTGATTGTTCCGGAAATTACTTCCTGAAAAGCAACAGCATGAATTGAACTTGACTCCTTGAGGTTTGACGCTAAAACAGCATCTGGAGTAAGTAGAGCTAATGTCAGTACCGATGTGATTGGATAAAATGTACTGGCAAGAAAGGCTCTTTTAAATCTTTTTTTGCACATAATTGTTGTGTTTAGTATGAGTAGTTTTGGCTACCACAATTTAGTCTTGTTACGACAATATTAACTTTTTGTAAATACAATACTCGACCTTTTTCTAACTCAAACGTTTGCGCATTTTTATGCAACCGATTGCATATGCAACTCCATGTAAATGCCTTTTTTAGTGTTTTCTTTAAATATTATTGCATAATAAGTTTGCTCAACAACTATAGGTCAGCAGCTTATAGTGGAAAGATTTTTTAATATTTATCCTATCTTCAATTTTCCTAATTGTTAAATTGATACGGGAGTCTAAGACCGCTCATTGCGACTTATTTTCTCAATTATTTGTGTACTTTTGCATTCAAATTTATCATATGACAATCGATCAAAGCTTCTATATTGGCTACGTTAGTAAAACCCGCGGTTTGAAAGGTGAAGTACAATTGTTCTTCGAATTTGAAGACTACATGGAACTCGATTTTGATGTGCTTTTTTTGGAGGTGAATAAGAAACTTGTGCCGTATTTTGTCGATCAGATAAAGATGCACAACAACAGTACAGCCTATGCTACATTTGAAGACATCGATCATATTGATAAAGCGCAAGTATTGGTGCGTAAGAAAATGTATCTCCCATTAGCACAAAAGCCTGAACGTGATCCTGACGATTTTAGATATACCGATCTTGTCGGTTATCTTGCGGTAGAGGAAGAAGAAGGAGAGTTGGGCGAAATCACACAGGTTCAAGAAATGCCACAGCAATTTATTGCAACAGTGGATATGGATGGAACAGAGGTGATGTTCCCATTGAACGAAAAGTTTATTGTCGGCATTGATCCTGAAGAACAAGTCGTTGTACTTCGACTTCCTGAAGGACTGATAGATATGTATTTCGAGCAGTAAAAGACATCTTTTCTACCGTATTCATTTTTATTTTATGGTTTTCATTTTGAGTTCTTGCTTCTATTAGCGATATTAGCCCTCGCTTATAGAGAAAGGCAGAGGGACTAGACCCGCTGAAGCCTTAGCAACCTGTCCCTTGACAAGGTGCTAAATTCTACCCCAATGGGAAAGATAAGTTGAAACTCAGATATCGCTGTGTTTTCTCTAAGCCTAACAATATTTTATGAAAATCGTAGAGCACATTAAGAACGCCAAGGGAAAGCCCCTATATTCATTCGAATTATTGCCGCCAGCAAAAGGCCAGGGGATTCAAAGTATATTCAAGACGATGGATGAACTAATGGAATTCAAACCTCCATTTATTGATGTTACATACCATCGTGAAGATTACCTTTATAAGCAGCATTCTAGCGGTTTGTTGGAACGCGTAGCTTATCGTAAGCGTCCCGGAACTGTTGCTATTTGTGCAGCTATCATGAGTAAGTATAAAGTCGATGCGGTTCCGCACTTAATTTGTGGTGGATTTACCAAAGAAGAGACTGAGAATGCTTTGATAGATCTAAACTTTTTGGGTATAGATAATGTGTTAGTATTACGTGGAGATGCTAGAAAGGGAGATTCAGACTTTATTCCAACAGTTGGTGGGCATGCTTACGCAACTGATTTATTGGAGCAGGTTGTCGATATGAATAATGGACGTTACTTGCATGAAGATATTGAATTCTCTGAAAAAACTGATTTTTGTATCGGCGTAGCGGGATATCCAGAAAAGCATTTTGAAGCGCCAAATTTCAATACTGATTTCAAATGGTTGAAAAAGAAAGTAGAAATGGGGGCTGAGTTTATTGTAACTCAGATGTTTTTCAACGTTAATAAATACAAAGAATTTGTAACCAAATGTAGAGAGCATGGAATCAATGTTCCTATTATCCCAGGCTTAAAACCACTAACAACAAAGAATCAGCTGATCACGCTACCTCGTATCTTTCACCTAGATATCCCTGAGGAGCTTAGCGAGGCTGTAGACGCTTGTAAAACCAATGCCGATGTACGTCAAGTGGGTGAGGAGTGGTTGGTTCAACAGTGTAAAGAACTTATTGAATTTGGAGCGCCAGTTCTTCACTTCTATACAATGAGTAACCCTGGACCTACCAAGAAAATAGTTGAAAAGCTCGTGTAGAGCAATTTCTAAATATAAGATTTAACAAAAAGAGAACCCTATAGCAGAGGTTCTCTTTTTGTTTTTCATAGTAGTATTCCAATTATAATGACTGCTGTACTGGTACTTGTTAAATTTTGTTAAGGAAGCCATTGATACTTAATTTCGATTTATCTTTATTTCTTTAATACTAACCTGTACTAGCTATGAATTATAATAAATTAAACAATCTACTTGGTTGGAGCTGTGGAATACTTGCGACTTTGATCTATATCATGTCTGTCGAAAGGTCAAGCAGCTGGTGGGATAACGGAGAATTTATCGCTTCTGCGTACAAATTAGAAGTTGTTCACCAACCTGGTGCTCCTCTATTTTTAATGCTTCAAAATGTGTTCTCGAACTTGGCAATGGGCGATGTTTCGAAAATTGCCTATTGGATGAATATAGGATCAGCAATTTGTAGCGGATTAACAATCGTATTCCTGTTCTGGACAATTACAGCTATTGCAAAGAAGTTAGTATTAAATAAATCAGAATGGACTTCGTCGAAACTGTATCAAGTGTTTGGAGCTGGTATTGTGGGGGCATTAGCATATAGCTTTACAGATTCATTTTGGTATTCAGCAATTGAATCGGAAGTTTATTCAATGTCATCCTTGTGTACAGCGGTGGTTTTCTGGTTGGCGCTTAAATGGGACGCAAGGGCTGATCAAGCAGATAGCAATAAGTGGTTAATATTAATTGCTTATGTTATGGGCCTGTCTATTGGTGTACATTTATTAAATCTATTGACTATTCCTGTAATTGCTTTAATGATATACTTCCGAAAAGCAACAGTGATTAACTGGAAGGGCATATCCAAATCATTAGCGATTGGTGTATCCGCTCTAGCCTTTGTATTATGGGGAGTTATTCAGTATAGTGTGCGGTTTGCTGCAAATTTTGACTTATTCTTCGTTAATACGCTAGGTATGCCTTTCGGCACCGGTGTGACAGTCTTTATTGTACTAATCGTCGCGGGCCTTGTTTATGGACTTTATTATTCGGTTCGTCATTCGAAAGTGCTTCTTAATTTAAGTTTACTGAGCTTGAGTTTTATTCTTCTTGGCTTTGGTTCTTATAGTTTGTTGCTCATTCGTTCTCAGACCAATATTACATTAAATAACTACGACCCCGACAACGCTTTCAATTTGCTAAGCTACCTTAGTCGCGAACAATATCAATCAGAACCCCTTTTTAAAGGACAGACATTTGATGCCAAACGAATTGATGTCAAAGAAGGTAGTACCTATAGAAAAGACAAAGATCGCTATCGGGAAATCAGTAGCAATGTTCGTTATGTATACGATAAAGAAATGCTATTCCCTAGAATTTATTCCGATAAGCATACCGATTTCTACCGCCAGTATTTGAATATTCCAGAAGGGCAATCGCCAACAATGGCCGATAATCTGAAGTTTTTCTTCAATTATCAATTTAATCATATGTACACGCGTTATTTCTTATGGAATTTTGTAGGAAGACAAAATGATACACCTAGTCAAGGACAAGTCTATGCAGGAAACTGGCTATCTGGAATTACCTTTATCGATAATATTCGACTTGCAGGACAAGACCACTTGTCAGAGCGTATGTTGAAAGATCCTAGTCGCAATACCTATTTCTTTTTGCCGCTTTTACTAGGGATTATAGGAATATTTTGGCAGTTGAAGAAAAGTAAGCGAGACACGGCAATTCTAGGTATGCTATTTTTTGTAACAGGCTTAGCCATTGTAATCTATTTAAATCAGACTCCTCTTCAGCCGAGAGAAAGAGACTATGCTTATGTTGGTTCTTTTTACGTATTTGCTATATGGATTGGTTTGGGAGTGATCGGGATGGTAGACATCCTACAAAAGTTTGTGAAACTACCGGCAAGAACGCTAGCATTATCAACTAGTGTTGTTTGTTTACTCGCGGTGCCCACTTTGCTGTTAAAGCAGAATTGGGATGATCATAACCGAGACGAACGTTTAATGACTCGGGACTTTGCACTTAACATGTTGAACTCTTGTGCACCAAATGCCATTCTATTTACCTATGCGGATAACGATACTTTTCCCCTATGGTATTTGCAAGAAACGGAGGGTGTTAGGCCCGATGTACGAATATTGAATTATGGATACTTGCAATCAGATTGGTATGTTGAGCAAGCGCTAACCGATATGAATGAGTCGAAAGCATTACCATTAGGCTTTAGCTATGACAAAGTGAAGCGCGGAATTCGCGATGGCATTCAAGTTTATGATATGGGTGTCGAGGGATATACTGATGTGAAAACGGTGTTGGATATCATGCTTTCTGATAACCAGCAAAATATGATGCAATTACAAAGTGGAGAGTATGTCAATGTGATGCCGACTAAGAAACTGCAACTTAAAATTAATAAAGATCAAGTATTGAAGAACAATGTAGTTCCAGATGCTTGGAAAGATTCAATTCCTGAATACATGCAATGGGACTATAATCAGAGTTATGTATCTCGTGCAGAATTGAGTTTGATGGGTTTATTAGAGCATAATAACTGGGAGCGACCGATTTATTTCGTGAAGCAGGCTCCAAATGATATTTTCATGGGCATGGATAAGTACTTAGCTTCAGAGGGTTTAGTTTATCGTCTAATGCCAGTGGAGGTCGGGCAAAAGACTGACCATCCAAGTTTGTTGAATACAGATGCGATTTACAGCAATGCGGTTGAAAAGTTTAAATGGAAAGATATCAAATCCCTTGATCATTTCGATACAGATTCGAATTTTATCTACGAGTCCTATATTCAGCCAAATTTATATGCGCAGGGTCTTGAAAATTTAGTTCAACAGAAAAAGCTCTCTGAGGCAAAAAAACTAGCTTTGGTAGCTTATAGTCATCAACCTAAAGAGCCGAAATCGATGCGTCAGACTTATTTAAATACTATACTTACGGATACGCTAGTAAGGGTCAAAGAGCTTGATAAAGCGAAGGAAATGGCAGCAAAGAATATAAATGCAATTGATGAACAGCTAAATTATCAATTGGGAATCATGAAAGCGGCAGCGCCTTACGATTTATATAGTATCCAATTGGGTTTAGGCGCTTTAGAGAAATATCAAGCAATTTTGAAAGATATTGGCGATGCAGCTTTAATTGCTGAGGGGAATCGCGTTTGGAGCAAATATGAGCAGGCTTGGTTGCAAGGAAGCTAGTATTGATTAAATAGTAAAAAAAATAGGGGCTACGATATAGCCCCTATTTTTTTGTTCGTTATATTTTATTTTTTAGCTTCTTTAGCCCAAGAATCTTTCAAAGTAACGGTTCTATTGAAGACTAGTTTTTCAGCGCTAGACGCACGATTATCTGGCGTAAAATAACCCAATCGAATGAACTGATAGCCTTTTCCAATTTCTGCATTTGCTAAGTCAGGTTCGATATAAGCTTTTTCAATAATGTGCAAGCTGTCTTTATTGATTGAAGATTTGAAATCTTCAGCGGCAGCAGGGTTTTCATCATGGAATAGACGGTCGTACAGTCTTACCTCAGTTTCTTTTGCATGTGCAACAGAAACCCAGTGGATTGTACCTTTAACTTTCATACCAGAAGTATCTTCTCCAGATTTAGAATTCGGAGCATATTCGCAATAAACTTCTGTTACATTGCCATGTTCATCTTTTTTGAAGTCTGTACATGTAACAATATAACCGTGTTTTAAACGTACAGATAAGCCTGGTCCAAGACGGAAGAATTTCTTAGGCGCATCTTCCATAAAGTCATCGCGCTCAATCCATAACTCCTTAGAAAATGGAATCATACGAGATCCTTCTCCGCCCTCTACCTCAGGATTGTTTTCACCGTGAAGTTCTTCAACTTGACCTTCTGGATAATTTGTGATAATCAACTTGATAGGGTCAAGAACAGCCATTCTTCGCCATGCAGTCTTATTTAAATCTTCGCGAATACAGAACTCTAAAAGACTTACATCAATCATGTTCTCACGCTTTTGAATACCAATGCGTTCACAAAAATTACGAATACTTGCTGGGGTATATCCGCGTCTTCTTAGTCCAGAAATCGTAGGCATCCGAGGATCGTCCCAACCTTCAACGAATTGCTCGTTGACTAATTGCAGTAATTTACGCTTACTCATCACTGTATAATTCAGGTTTAAGCGTGCAAATTCATACTGTTTTGAAGGGAATATCTCTAATCTGTCGATTAACCAGTCATATAATGGACGGTGTGGAATAAATTCCAATGTACATACCGAATGTGTAATCTTTTCAATTGAATCAGATTGTCCATGAGCAAAATCATACATCGGATAAATACACCATTTATCGCCTGTTCTGTGGTGATTTGCATGTTTTATGCGGTAGATAATGGGATCACGCATGTGCATATTAGGACTTGCAAGATCTATCTTAGCGCGAAGAACTTTGGCGCCATCTGGGTATTTTCCGGCACGCATATCTTCAAACAGTTGAAGGTTTTCTTCAACACTGTTGCTACGGGCAGGCGTAGGTTTTCCTGGTTCTGTCGGTGTTCCTTTGGCAGCTGCAATTTCTTCGGCAGTGCTATCATCAACATAGGCGAGATCTTTCTTGATCAACTCGACTGCATAAGCATAGAGTGTATCGAAATAATCAGATGTATACAATTCTTCAGCCCACTGGAATCCCAACCATTGAATATCTTTCTTAATACTATCCACATACTCTACATCCTCGGTTACCGGGTTGGTATCATCGAAACGTAAGTTTGTTTTTCCGTTGTACTTTTGCGCTAAAGCAAAGTTTAAACAGATGGATTTTGCATGTCCGATATGAAGATAGCCGTTTGGCTCGGGAGGGAAACGTGTCAGTACACGCCCATCATTCTTCCCATTTCGAAGATCCTCTTCGATAATCTCTTCAATAAAATTCAATGATTTTTCTTCTTCTACCATGTAGCAAAGTTAGCTATTTCATCGATATATTGGATGAGAAGCTGCCGAATACTTAATGCTTTTTACTTATTTTCGAAATATTAAAACTTACATATGAGATTTACACTTTTTCTTCTGATTTGCTTATCCCTTCCAAGCCTTGTTTCTGCTCAAAAAAGGGTGAAGCCCAAATTGCTTATTTATGCAGATGGATTCGTCGGTTGGGCGGCAGCGGTACAAGCTAGTAAGTCTAACGTGGAGACAATATTAGTTATCGATAATCTTGATTTCTTAAAGACATCTGAAGGAGAAAAAGTGGTGATTGATCAGAAATTTAAACTTAATGGTGGTATCTGGATGGAGTTGCTGATGGATATGGCGTTAAGTAAAACAAGGGATCAAACACTTGCAGAAACGGTGATGAGCGATATAAATCCTAGATTAGCGGCAAACAGTATCGATCGATTTAAAGCCAAAATGCAAGGAGTAACTTTGATTGTAAGTGAAAAGGTAATCCAATTCGATAGAAATAGGAAAAGCTGGCAGATAACCCTCTCCAATAAAGAAAAGTATACTGTTCCAGTGATAATTGATGCAACTCAAAAAAGCGAATTATATAGTAAACTTACAATCCCAGATAGTTTGGCAGCTAGGGAAAGTGAATTCACCCCGATTAACGCGATTACAATACCTCTGAGCCGGACGACTGTTGCTGTCGAGGAATTGGATCATCAGGTTAAATTGCTGGGTATACAAGCTATTCTAAATGCTCAATACGAGAATATGTTTAGTATAGGGCCTAACCTGCACTTGACTGACTCGCCGAATGATATTCCAATGCGTATTTCTTTAGGACAAGCACTTGGCGCTGTCGCTGGCTACTGTGCATTCTTCGAAACAAAGGCTGATAAAGTTGATGTTCGTAAAATACAATCCGAATTGCTAACCTTCAATGCTCGGCTAAATCCTTACGTGGATATTCGTGTCGATGATCCACATTTCGCTTCCATTCAGAAGTTTTACCTAACTGGTTTTTTTCTCGGAGAAATTAAAGATGGTGGGATGTATCTACAAAAGGATGCGATCGTGAAATTTGATGACGTGAAGCCCGTGTTGAATGATCTTTATTCGCGTAGTCAGCTATGGTTTTTAGATAACTATCGAAATGAAGGTATGCGTTGGAAGGATTTAGTCAGTTTGATCAAGTTTATTTCGTTGAAAGGCGACGAGGTCGAACAGCAGCTGATCAAAGAGTGGACGACTAAACGTAAGTTTGAAGGGGCTTATGATCCAGAAGCGTTCGTCACTCGTGGACAATTGGCGGTTGTTTGCGATTTGTATTCGACTTCTTTTGCCAAAGCTATTAATGTAGAGGGGCAATTTGGAAAGTAAAATTTTAAAGCGTAGATATTATAACGTATAGATACGGTAAAAGCCTGCTGGTTAGAGCAGGCTTTTGCCGTTGAATTTTAAAAATTATTATCGCCTATTTGTAAGCAAACACATTTCCTAGGGAATCCGAACCAGTGAAAGTGCAACCTTGATCGATTAACTCACCAGTACCAATATTGATTACCATTCCATGTACCGCTAGATCATCACGTTGTTTCCAAGCATTTTGAATAATTGATGTACTACAAAGGTTGAAAACTTGTTCTTTTACGTTCAATTCTACAAGGCGATCAGCTTTCTTTTCTTGATCAGCGATGGCGTCTATTTCTTCAGCGTGAAGACGGTATACATCTTTAATATGACATAACCAGTTGTCGATAATTCCGTATTGTGTACAACTTAATGAAGCTGCAACACCACCACAACCATAGTGACCTGCTACAATCACGTGTTTTACTTTTAATACATTGACCGCGTAGTCAAGAACCGAAAGCATACTCATGTCAGAATGCACACACATGTTTGCAATGTTACGATGTACGAATACTTCACCTGGTTTCTTTCCTGTCAACTCATTTGCGGGAACACGGCTATCAGCACAACCAATCCATAAAACTTCAGGACTTTGTCCTTTTGCCAATTGTTGGAATCTGCCAGTTTCGTCATTCTTAACGAACTCAACCCACTCTTTGTTTCCGTCTTTAATCTCGTTGAACCCAGTTTCTAATACTTTATTTTCCATGTTTTTTTGTCAATATGATTTTATGGCAACCCGAAAGGATTGCACAAGTTTCAGCATTTCTTTGAATTAATTAAACTACTTTTTGAAGTTTTTGTTTTTTTAAGCGAAAATTACCATTCAACGGCTTTTGCTTATAGGTCACATCGTTTAGTTCAATCGATAAACCCTTACTTAATGCATTTTGTTCGAAATCCTTAATTACGTCAATAACATCCTTGTCAATGAATTTACTCTTATGACCATCGATGACAACAGACTTTACACCTTTTGGTAAGTTATATAGCTTTTGTTGGATAGGCGCTTTGTTTAGGAATGTAACTTCCTCTGCTAGCGTTAGCACGGCCATATCAGCTTCTTCTTTTTGAACAATATTAAATTGATAAGCATTGGTCATATTCGCCTTCAAGATATAGAAGGTCGCCACTACAATACCAATTCCAACACCAGTTAATAAGTCAGTAAATACGACTGCTGCAACTGTAATGAAGAATGGAATGAATTGATCTAACCCTTTTTTATAAATCTGCTTGAACAACGCTGGTTTTGCTAATTTAAAACCTGTGTGTAATAAGATAGCAGCAAGACCTGCCAAAGGAATCAAATTTATTACTGTTGGAATAGCCAATAGTGCAACTAACAACCAAATACCATGTAATATAGCCGATTGTCTCGTTCTACCACCTGAGTTTGCATTAGCCGATGATCGTACAATTACCGAAGTCAACGGTAAGCCTCCTAATAAACCACTTGACATATTACCGATACCTTGAGCTATTAATTCTCTATTGGTTGGAGAGTTACGCTTGAAAGGATCAATTTTGTCAACCGCTTCGATACTTAAAAGGGTTTCCAAACTTGCAATAATAGCAATTGTAAATGCTACTACCCATACATCTTTACTCACGATTTGTGTGAAATCAGGGAATATGAACAAGCCTTTGAATTCAGCAAATGAAGATACCACAGGAATGGATACAAAGTGATCTGGGTTCAAAGCAAAACTTGTCCCTTGGAAAGCAAATCCTAATGCAACACCTAAAATAACAACGATTAGTGGTGCAGGAATTTTGCTAAGCTTCTTGAACGAAGGCCAGAAAATTAAGACCGCAAGTGACAACAAACAGATAATTGTTGCTCCCCAGTTGATACTCGAGAAGATGGTATTTGTAAACGCTGCAATTCCTCCGCCGTCTTCGACTTCAAAAGCATGTGTTTCAGTCATCCCAAAAGCCAAAGGAATTTGCTTTAAGATGATGGTGATACCAATTGCCGCTAGCATACCTAGAATAACCGATGAAGGGAAGTAGTTTCCAATCATACCAGCTTTCAATACACCTAGTACTAGTTGAATAACACCGGCTAACACTACAGCTAATAAGAAAGTCTCATAAGCGCCTAATTGTTGTATTGCACCTAATACAATAACGGTTAATCCCGCCGCTGGACCACTCACGCTCAGCGCGGATCCTGAAATCGATGCAACGACAATTCCACCAATCACTCCAGTTAACACACCAGCAAATAATGGTGCACCAGAAGCCATGGCAATTCCTAAACATAGTGGCAATGCCACTAAAAATACTACAATACTTGCAGGTAAGTCATATTTTAAGTCTCTTTTCGATAGTTTGAGAAAAGCAGACACACGTGTTCCTAACATAATTAAATAAGCTTTTAAAATTCAACATTAAACGATGTAATAGATCGCCAATACTGCCATTAAGACCTAGCAAAACGGGGTCAGAAAGGCGATTTTAAGAAAATGAATGTTGAATTACGCGTTAGGAGGCGGAGTTGGTACGCGTGGATGGAAGGCACAGATTGTCCTTTCATTTCTAAGATAATGTTTTGTACGTCCAGAATTTTCTACCGTAGGGTTGAAGCTAAGGAAATCAATAGCGTCAGGTTTGAAAATTTTGATACTATGCTCATGCAAGTCTTCATTGTTACTGTTATTGCCTTTAGCCGTATTCTCAATTTCTAATTGCATCACGACTTGCAATACAGTTCCTTTGTCTAGCACATCAACGAAGATTGGCGTCATGCTAATCAGCATCTTCGTGAAGAAGATAAAGAAGCATAACTTCGCCGCTAAAATGCGTTGTGCCTTCGAAAAAAAATGTGCCCTTGCAATCATAAACTCCACAAAAATAAAATTAAATTTTAAAAAACCACTTTTTTTGGAATTAAATTGTGAAATGATGACAAAACTATGTATTTAATCCTGATTGGCTAACAATTTGTTAATATTAGAATTCTACTTAAGTTTATAATTAGAATACTATCTTTATTTATTGCGATCTTTTTTGATAAAATATCTATGATAACACAACAGTTTATCGATAAAATTAGCAGTTCGTATAGCCCTAAAGGAGCATTTATACAACTCGGGTCTGGTATATTAAATGGTGAAGTAGTTACTGATGCCAAAGTGAATTTGGCGTTGAAGATGATGAATCGACATGGTTTGATTGCCGGTGCAACAGGTACGGGAAAGACGCGAACGCTGCAATTGATGGCAGAACAGCTGTCAGATGCCGGTGTTCCAGTATTGATGTTAGATGTAAAGGGTGATCTTTCTGGTCTTGCCGAACCTGGGAAAACCAATGATGCATTAATCGAGCGTGGTAACGCGGTTGGTATCCCGTTCGTACCAGCAAGTTTTCCAATTGAATTGTTTTCCTTAAGTGGTAAGCTAGGTGCACCAATGCGTGTGACTGTGGAGGACTTTGGTCCGGTTTTACTGTCTAGAATACTGGACTTAAATGATACACAGTCTGGCGTACTAAGTGCCATTTTTAAATATGCTGATGACAGCCAGCTTCCTATCGTTGATTTTCCGGATCTTAAGAAATTGCTAAGCTATTTGTCTGAAGGCCCGGGGGCGGATGAAATCAAAGCAGATTATGGAAAAATTAGCGCCGCATCGGCGAGTACCATCCTTCGCAAGATCGTAGCTATAGAGCAACAAGGCTTGGAACATATATTTGGTGAAAAGGAATTCGATATTAATGATTTATTTGGAAAAGTAGATGGGAAAGGCGTCATTACGCTCTTGAATATCTCTGACATACAAGATCAGCCACTGTTGTTTTCTACGTTCCTACTTAGTTTACTGGCGCAATTATTCAAACAACTTCCCGAAGTTGGAGATCTCGACAAACCTAAATTGGTGTTCTTCTTTGATGAAGCACATTTGCTATTCAACGGCGCTTCTAAAGCATTTCTAACGCAAATTGAACAGATTGTCCGTTTAATTCGTTCAAAGGGGATAGGCGTCTTCTTTTGTACGCAGGCGGCGACGGATATTCCAGAAAGTGTGTTAGGACAGTTAGGAAATCGAATTCAACATGCGTTGCGCGCATTTACGCCGAACGATGCCGAGAATCTTCGCAAAACAGTGAAAACATATCCTACCTCCGAGTTTTATGAGATTGACAAGGTGTTAACGTCACTTGGAACAGGACAAGCATTAGTAACTGTCTTAAACGATAAAGGTATTCCGACAGAAGTTGTTGCTACGCATCTCGTTCCTGCTAGAGCGGTCATGGGTCCCTGTGCACCGCAAGTTTATACGGACTTGGTGAACGGTTCTGACTATGCCGCAAAATACCAAGAGCGTGTTGAAAGACGTACGGCATCAGAAATAATTGAAGAACGAATGGGGCAGTTTCAACAACAAGAAGCTGCGGAAGAGGCTCGAAAAGAAGAGGAGAAGGCTAGTAAATCAAAATCTTCGTCAGGTTCGCGTAGACAAACCCCGCTAGAAGCAGCCCAAAATCAGGCCTCGCGAACGTTAGCAAGAGAGGGCGCAAAATTGTTAGGGAAAATTGCTACAGGAATCCTTAATTCGATTTTCAAAAAGAAATAGATAAAATACTATATTTGCAACGCTATTAAAATACTAAACATAAAACAAGTTAATTATGGGAAAACCTACTTTGGTAGTTCTGGCAGCAGGAATGGCTAGCCGCTATGGTTCATTAAAACAAGTTGATGGCTTCGGACCACACGGCGAAACGATTATCGATTATTCCATTTATGATGCTATTAGAGCTGGTTTTGGAAAAGTAGTATTTATTATTCGCGAAGAATTTGAGCAAGTAATGCGCGAAAAATTTGACGCTAAACTAAGTGGTAAAATCGAAGTCGATTATGCCTTCCAAGATTTTAATCTTAAGAAATTCGGTGTAGATCGCGTGATTGAGCGTACCAAACCTTGGGGAACCGCCCACGCAGTGATGAGCGCAAAGGATAAGGTTAGCGGACCTTTCTGTGTAATCAATGCAGATGATTTCTATGGTTACGATGCATTTCAAAAAATGGCAAACTTCCTGACAAATGATGTTAACGATACGCATATGTCGCTAATGGGGTTTGAATTAGGTAATACGATGTCTGATTATGGATATGTATCTAGAGGAGTTTGCGAAGTAAACGCTGAAGGTCACATGGAATCAGTTACAGAGCGAGTAAACATTTTTTATAAAACTGATGATGCAGGAAATAAGAAAATCGTTTATGAAGAAAACGGAGTAGAGTCTGAGTTAGCTGCTGATACACGTGTTTCGATGAATTTCTGGGGCTTCACACCGAAAGTATTTGATATTGCTTTAGGGTTGTTTCCAAAGTTTGTAGAAGATAATGCTGAAAATCCGAAATCGGAGTTCTTCATTCCTACGATTCCAGATTACATGGTTAAAGAAGGAATAGCAGATTACCGCGTGATACCAACTTCCTCAAAATGGTTCGGCGTAACATATGTTGAGGATAAACCAATTGTACAAGAGAGCATTTCAAAGTTAGTTGCTGATGGAGTCTATCCTGAAAAACTATTCTAAGAAAAGTTATTACATAGCTATTTAATGGCAGGTTTTTAACCTGCCATTATTTTTTTACATCTCTTTTCCCAATATTAGCATAATATTCATCGCACTATGAAAAAAATTATGCTAGCCATTGTTTATACGATTCTTGGCCTTATTGGATTTGCAGCACTTTATTTCGCTGCCGACGCCCTGTTTTCTCGTATACCTTCCCCCAGATCGCAAAGCGTTTCATTACCAAAAAATATCGAAGTATATGTCTTATCGAATGGTGTACACACTGATATTGTATTGCCGATAAAAAATGAATTCAAAGACTGGAACACGATCTTTCCGATAGCCAATACACGAGGCAAAAATCAAATTCAACAATATGTTTCTATCGGGTGGGGCGATAAGGGATTTTATCTCCATACGCCAGAATGGAAAGATTTGACTTTAAAGACGGCATTAGTAGCTGGTTTAGGGATTGGAGAAACAGCTCTACATGTTACCTACTATAATGTAATGATTGAAAATGATCATTGTTATAAAGTCATGATTGATAGTGCCCAATTTAAGGCATTAAGTGACTATATTATTAATTCAATCGATAAAGATGAACTAGGCAAATCAATTTTAATTGATACGAAGGCTCAATACGGTCAGGATGATGCATTTTATGAAGCAAAGGGAGCTTACAACCTATTCTTCTCTTGCAATACTTGGGCGAATAAAGGTCTTAAAAAAGCAAATATGCCAAGTGGTCTATGGACGGTATTCGATAAAGGTATATTAAGACATTATCGTAAAGATGAACAGAAGTAGATTTTTCGCTTGATCAAGCTGAGCCTGCTGAGTGGTGGTTGATTAGTTGTTAGGTGGACATATATGCGGCTTATCAGCAAATCCAGTATGCATATTGCCATTAGAAGTATGCGTGTAAAACACTATCAGAACATTGGCGTTATATAATACAAAAAGGTCCGATTCAACTGAATCGGACCTTTTCGTATTGTACTATTTTTTTATTTTACTTCTTCGAAGTCTACATCTTGCACATCGTCTGCACCGCCTTGTTTTCCACCATTATTGGCTTGTTGTCCTGCGTTATCTTGACCTTGTGCTTGCTCTTGTCCTGCGCCTTGTTGTGATGCAGCATACATTTCTTCAGATGCAGCATTCCAAGCGTTTTGTAACTCAGTTGATGCTGTTTCGATTTCCTCAAAGTTTTTAGCAGCATGAGCAGTTTTTAATTTCTCTAAACCTGCTTCAATTGGCGCTTTCTTATCTGCTGAAATCTTTTCACCGTATTCTTTCAGTTGTTTCTCCGTAGAAAAAACTAATGCATCTGCAGCATTTAACTTATCAACTTCTTCTTTTACTTTTTTGTCTGCTTCAGCGTTTGCTTCTGCTTCTTGTTTCATGCGTTTTACTTCTTCGTCAGATAGACCTGATGAAGCTTCAATACGGATATTTTGTTCTTTTCCAGTTGCTTTATCAATTGCCGATACTTTAATGATACCGTTCGCATCGATGTCGAATACTACTTCGATTTGAGGGATACCACGTGGAGCAGCAGGAATATCTGTCAATTGGAAACGTCCTAATGTACGGTTTTGTCCAGCCATTGGGCGTTCACCTTGCAATACGTGAATCTCTACAGAAGGTTGGTTGTCTGACGCTGTCGAGAAAGTCTCAGACTTACGTGTAGGGATCGTTGTGTTTGATTCAATTAATTTAGTCATAACACCACCCATAGTTTCGATACCTAAAGAAAGTGGAGTAACGTCTAATAATAATACATCTTTCACTTCTCCTGTTAAGACACCTCCTTGGATTGCAGCACCTAATGCAACAACCTCATCTGGGTTAACTCCTTTTGAAGGCTCTTTTCCGAAGAACTTCTTAACCGCATCTTGAATAGCAGGGATACGAGTAGAACCACCTACTAAGATTACTTCATCAATATCCGAAGTACTGAAACCTGCGTTCTTTAATGCTGTACGACAAGGCTCGATTGTACGTTCAATTAGAGGCGCTACTAAGCTTTCAAATTTTGCACGTGATAAATTGCGTACTAAGTGTTTTGGACCTGTCGCATCAGCAGTGATGTATGGTAAGTTGATCTCTGTTGACGTTGTGCTTGATAACTCAATTTTCGCTTTCTCAGCTGCTTCTTTCAAACGTTGCAATGCCATCGCATCTTTCTTCAATTCGAAGCCATTGTTTTCATCAGCAAATTCCGCCGCTAACCAGTTGATGATTGCGTTGTCAAAGTCATCACCACCTAAGTGAGTATCACCGTCAGTAGATTTAACTTCAAATACACCGTCACCTAATTCTAATACTGAAACGTCATGTGTACCACCACCACAGTCGAACACCGCAATTTTCATGTCTTTGTTTGCTTTGTCAAGACCATATGCAAGCGCTGCTGCGGTAGGTTCGTTAATGATACGTTCTACTTTTAAACCAGCGATTTCACCAGCTTCTTTTGTTGCTTGACGTTGCGCATCGTTAAAATATGCCGGAACTGTAATTACTGCACGTGATACTTCTTGTCCTAAGTAATCTTCTGCTGTTTTCTTCATTTTTTGAAGAATCATAGCAGAAATCTCTTGTGGAGTATATTTACGGTCGTCAATTTCTACACGAGGTGTATTGTTGTCGCCCTTTACCACTTTGTATGGTACATGTGAAATTTCATTTTTTGCCTCGTCGTATGAGGTACCCATAAAACGTTTAATGGAATATACCGTTTTGTGAGGATTAGTGATAGCTTGACGCTTTGCAGGGTCACCAACCTTACGTTCGCCACCATCTACAAATGCCACAATCGAAGGCGTAGTACGTTTCCCTTCATTGTTTGCAATAACTACCGGTTCGTTACCTTCCATTACAGCAACACATGAGTTGGTAGTTCCTAAGTCGATTCCTATAATTTTTGACATATCTTATATATATTTTCTTTTTTACGTTGTTAATTTCTCTATACTCATCAACGCTTATGCCAAAGGATTGTTTTAACATTTTCTGCCTAGAAAACGTGCATTCCGACAGTTAATTGTCATGGTTCTGTGACAATATGTCATTTTTGAAGGGCTCAATACCCAAAAAAGCAGTCATCTTTGCCTCATATTATTTGTATAAAACCATGACCTTCGTCAGCTTTTTTCTGAATTATATTATTATTCTGTATTTTTGATGAAAATTAGTCCAAAATGAATTTTGATGAATACCAGAGGTACTTCGAGGATATTTTAGAAAATACTGAAAAATACGAAGTCTACCATAATGATGCTGAATATCTAAATTACACCAAGTTAAACTGGTCGAGAATGAATAGATGGTTGAAGAAATTTGAGCCATCGGAAGAGATGAAAGCTTGTATTCAGCGCATCAAAGATGAACAACATTGGATTTTGATCACTGAACCTTGGTGTGGTGATGCTGCCCATTCGGTAGCGCAAATCTATAATATAGTAAAAGACAATCCGTTTATTGACTTAGATATTCAATTGCGCGATACAGAACCTTTTCTGATCGATGAGTATTTAACAAACGGCGGCAAATCAATTCCTAAATTGATTATTCGAAATGACGTTGGACATGATAAAATTGTTTGGGGACCTAGACCATTGGCTTTGCAGACAATTTTTGACGAGATGAAAGCAGATGGAAAGCCCTTCCCAGAAATTAAAGAGGCTATTCAACGCTGGTACAATGACGATAAAGGCGAAGAAATTCAGAAAGAGTTACAAGCAGCCTTGGCTGAATAAAGGTTCGGCAGCGGGCAGTAACTATTTAGTTTAAATATTTTAGAAGAGATCTTGTTTACAAGATCTCTTTTTTTGTAAGGTCTAGTATATTATTTTTACTCGGGCCTAGTTCGCTCACATCCCTTTCACATCCCTTTCACTTCCGAATAAGCTCCGAATCAGTCCCCTTCCAGAACCAACAGGTGTTGGGACTGAAAAGCGTTTGGTCTGTTTTTGATTTTGATTCGAATTGTCTCTGATTAAAAAAAAATAAAAACCAATTGTTGGAGACACTCGTTTAATAATTTACTTTTAACCTATATTAATCAGAAAGTTTTGGCTGTATGAATATTGAAGAATTGAGAGATTACTGTATTTCCAAAAATGCAGCGACCGAAGAAACACCTTTTGGGCCGGATACGCTAGTCTTTAAGGTGATGGGCAAAGTGTTTCTGCTGGTGGGTTTAGATCAATTTGAAGAGTTAAGCTTCAATGTTAAATGTGATCCTGAATACGCTGTTGAGCTTCGCGAGAAATATGAAAATACTGTAAAGCCGGGTTATCATATGAATAAGAAGCATTGGAATACTGTGCATGCGAATCGGCAATTAAATGATAAGCAACTTATAGAACTTATTGATCATAGCTACGAATTGATTGTAAAAGCGCTTCCCAAATCGGTTAGACTTCAGATTGAAGAGTAGTTCTAAATAATCTTCATGTTGCTATTGAAGGATAATAAAAAAGGACAATCTTTCTCAGATTGTCCTTTTTTATTATGTAGGGAGCTTAATTTACATTTTTAAGCCAATTTCTCTTAAACGTTCGTCTAAATATTGTCCTGCGGTGTAATCTTCATACGCTTTAGGATGTTCTGCATCTATGCAAGATTCTAAACTTGCTAAACTCATGCTCGCTTTCGGATGTAAAAAGAAAGGAACTGAAAAGCGAGAAGTACCCATATGCTCTCTTGGTGGATTTACAACTCGGTGGGTTGTTGATTTAAGTTTATTATTTGTTAAGCGCTGCAACATATCACCAACATTTACAACGATATCTTTTCCTTTCGCTCTAATTGGGAACCATTCATTGTCTTTTGTCAATACCTCTAAACCGTCGGCGCTTGCTCCGATTAACAAGGTAATTAAGTTGATGTCCTCATGCGCACCTGCACGTACCGCTTCTGGCGATATAGCGTCTGGGTTTTCAATAGGGAAATAGTGAATTGCGCGTAAAATAGAATTACCATTCACTACATATTTTTCGAAATAATCTTCTGGAAGCTCTAAATAATTCGCGATTGCTTTTAATAGATTACGGCCTGCATCTTCCAATTTCTTGTAGATTTCTGCAGTTGTTATATTGAAGGATGGAAGTTCCGTCACCTCAGGATTGTCGGGGAAATCTGTTTTTGAGTATTCCTCGCCAACGATCGTTTGACCACGTTGCCAAAATTCTTTTAAATCGGGCGTTGTAGAATCCTTCGCTTTCTCTCTGCCTTTTGCAGTATATCCACGTTGTCCCGCTAATTCAGGAAACTCATATTGGCGTTTAATATTTTCTGCTAGGCCAAAAAACGTTTTTACATTGTCATAAAGACTGTCGATTAGTTCGTCAGAAAGACCATGGTTTGCAATGGTTACAAAGCCAGTTTCATTAAAGGCCTTACCTAAATCTTGCACAAACTGAGCACGTTGCTCTGGAGTACCCGCGGTATAATGCGTTAAATCTAATCTTGGGATATTTACTAATGCCATGTTAATTTAATTTGTGTACAAAGTTAATGTAATAAAAAGTGGAAAATGCGCCTCGCTGTTTATAACCCATTTTAAATATTATATAATTAACTGAAAATCAGATTGTAAAAGTTTTCCACATTTTTAAAACTTACATGGTGATTACCATGTTTAATATAAATTAATTCAACTGTGTCAAAGATTTATTAAAAAATCACAAAAGAGTTTGTTTTTTAAAATCAATCTGTTAAATTTGTTATGCTTGCATAATAAATAAGCTTTCCAAGTATGAGCCAAGATAATACCATAGATTATTTTTTAAAGACAGCCTGGCAGACGGTTGCGAATAAATATAATGTCATTGCTTCACAGCATGGCTTTACGCAAGCTGCTGGATACATTTTAATTAATATTCATCGTGAGGGTACTCCGGTTTCTCAAATTGCCAATTCAACAGGGGTGAAGACAACCTCACTTTCTCGTGTGTTGAACAATTTAGAGAGCCTAGGGTTCATCTATCGAGAAACCAGCGAAACCGATAAGCGTTCTGTCAAAGTGTTCTTAACCGAATTGGGCAGGGAGAAGCGTGGCGTTGCCAAAGATGTTGTTCGCGAGTTTAATGAATTTCTGAACAATTCATTTTCAGACAGAGAGCGTACGAGCCTAATCAAAGCTTTGGCTAAGATTAATGAATTAGCAATAAACTATGCGCCAGAAAGTAAAGTAGCGCAATAAGTCATAAAAAAATAAGAAGATATGAATAGACATATTAAAAGAGTAGCTGTATTAGGATCCGGGGTAATGGGATCGCGAATTGCTTGCCACTTTGCTAATATAGGTGTGGAGGTTTTATTATTGGATATTGTTCCACGTGAGCTTTTGCCTGCCGAAGAGGCCAAAGGCTTGACCTTCGAGAGTCCAGTTGTTCGCAATCGTATTGTAAACAGCTCATTGGACACGGCTATCAAGTCGAATCCAGCGCCTTTATTCAGCAAGTCTTTTGTAAAGCGGATTTCTACTGGAAATTTCGAGGATGATATGCATAAGATTGCGCAGGTAGACTGGGTTATTGAAGTTGTTGTAGAACGGTTGGATATCAAAAAATCAGTTTTCGACCAAGTCGAGAAATACCGCAAGCCAGGGACGTTGATTACATCAAATACCTCAGGTATACCAATCCATTTAATGGAGGAAGGACGTTCGGAAGATTTTAAAACCCACTTTTGTGGAACCCACTTTTTCAATCCACCACGCTATTTACAATTATTAGAGATAATCCCAACGCCAAACACCAAGAAAGAAGTTGTTGATTTCTTAATGGAGTTTGGAGATGAGATGTTAGGTAAGACAGTAGTTTTATGTAAAGATACACCAGCATTTATTGGTAACCGTATCGGTGTTTACTCTATGCTTGCACTTACGCACTTAGTGGAGAAAATGAACCTGACGGTTGAAGAGGTCGATAAATATACTGGCCCTGCAATGGGACATCCTAAATCGGCAACCTTCCGTACGGCAGATGTTGTTGGTTTAGATACGTTGGTCAATGTTGCGAATGGTCTTGCTCAGAACGCTCCCAATGATGAGGCAAAAGGCGTATTTCAATTGCCTGCCTTTATCACCAAAATGGTAGAAAATAAGTGGTTAGGTGAGAAAACAAAGAAAGGCTTTTACGAGAAAGTGAAGGATGCAAATGGGAATTCCGAAATCCTTTCATTGAACTTAAAGACTTTTGAATTTGGAACACAGCAAAAGGTTAAATCTGCTACATTGGAGGCAACGAAAGCCGTAGAAGACATTCGTAAAAGAATGAAAGTCTATGAGCAAGGTACAGACAAGGCTGCAGAACTGTTCCGTGCAATGCATTATCCTTTGTTTGAATACGTTTCTAAACGTGTTCCAGAAATTACTGACGATTTCTTCCGTATCGATGACGCTATGCGTGCAGGATTCGGTTGGGAAATTGGTCCATTCGAAGTATGGGATGCACTAGGCGTTCGAGAAACGATTGAAAAAATTAAGAAAGAAGAGAAACGTCTTCCAGGTCAAGATGGTGAAGTCGCTAGTTGGGTTCATGATATGTTAGCCGCAGGATTCGAATCGTTTTATAAAGTAGAAAATGGCGTTCGTCACTTCTATGATATTGCTTCCAAATCGTACAAACCTATTCCAGGAACGGAAGATTTGATCGTCTTGGATCATATCCGAGATACAAAAACAATCTGGAAAAATTCCGGGGTGTCTATTATCGACTTAGGTGATGGTATTATCAATTGTGAATTCCATACAAAGATGAACACAATTGGTGGTGATGTCATTCAGGGGATCAATAAAGCGATCGATTTAGCCGAAAAAGAATATCGCGGATTAGTGATCAGCAATGATGGTAAAAACTTCTCCGCTGGAGCTAATATCGGAATGATCTTCATGATGGCAGTAGAGCAAGACTACGATGAGTTGAACATGGCAATCCGTATGTTCCAAAATACCTCTATGCGCATACGTTATTCATCAATTCCAGTGGTTGTTGCGCCATTCCAATTGGCACTAGGTGGTGGATGTGAGTTTTCTATGCACGCTGATTTTGTTCAAGCGCATGCGGAAACCTATATGGGTTTAGTGGAATTTGGAGTTGGAGTTATCCCAGGTGGTGGAGGCTCGAAAGAGTTTGCTTTGCGCGCATCGGATGAATACAAAGAGGATCAGATTACACAAAATACGTTGAAAGATCGTTTTCTTACTGTCGGACAAGCGAAAGTATCTACTTCAGCAGTAGAGGCGTATGAACTTGGTTATTTGGAAAAAGGTAAATATGCAATTACGATGAATCGTGCGCGACTGTTAGCGGATGCGAAAGCGAAAGCTATCGAGTTGGCCGATGAAGGTTACATCCAACCAGCACCAAGAAATGATATCAAAGTGCTGGGTAATCAAGGTTTAGGGATTGTATACGTTGGAGCTTCTTCTATGCGTGCCGGGAATTACATCTCCGATCATGACAAGAAAATTTCTGAGAAATTAGGTTGGGTCATGTGTGGCGGTGATTTGTCCGCACCAACAGAAGTATCCGAGCAATACCTTTTAGATCTTGAAAGAAAAGCATTCCTAGAGCTTTGCGGCGAGCGCAAAACTTTAGAACGTATTCAACATATGTTGACCAAAGGGAAGGCTTTGAGGAATTAGCATTAGTATTTAGTATTGAGTAGTAGGTATTTAGATCTAAGCAGTCTATAAATATTAATAAAATGTTGTTTTGGGAGTTAAGATAAAGTCTCATCAGCTTTTTAGCTTAGGAATAAAAGCACACTATACAATACTAAATATAAATGCACGATTATAAGCGGTTGAAAATATGGCAAAAAGCTATCGAATTAGTGTCT
Source organism: Sphingobacteruim zhuxiongii (assembly GCF_009557615.1). NCBI lineage: Bacteria > Pseudomonadati > Bacteroidota > Sphingobacteriia > Sphingobacteriales > Sphingobacteriaceae > Sphingobacterium > Sphingobacterium zhuxiongii. The sequence continues at coordinate 3,737,911 of NZ_CP045652.1, read as the reverse complement.
GATATTTATAAGGTCACTTGCCTTTTTCCGAAAGGAGAGCAATTTAATTTGATTAGTCAAATAAATAGGGCAGCGGTATCCATCCCTTCCAATATTGCCGAAGGGGCAGGAAGAAATTCGAATAAGGAATTTATCCAATATTTGTCAATAGCACATGCGTCGACATACGAAGTAGAAACACAGTTAATAATATCGAGAAATTTAGGCTATTTAGAACAGGAAGACTTGTCAGGAATACTTTGCAACTTATATGAAGTTCAGAAAATGAACTATGCTTTGCAAAAGAAACTACGTCAATCAGTCTAACTTCTAAATACTCATTACTAAATACTATAAAAAATGGAAGCATACATTGTAGCAGGATTTCGTACAGCGGTGGGCAAAGCCCCAAGAGGTGGTTTTCGCTTTATGCGTGCCGATGATTTGGCGGCCGATGTCATCAAACATCTGGTGGGATCTGTTCCAAATTTAAATAAAGAGGAAATCGACGATGTGATCGTCGGCAATGCGATGCCTGAGGCGGAGCAAGGTTTAAATGTCGCTCGTCTAATCTCTTTAATGGGATTGGAGACGGACAAAGTCCCTGGGGTGACGGTAAATCGTTACTGCGCGTCAGGATTAGAAACGATTGCAACAGCAACAGCAAAGATTAAAGCTGGAATGGCGGATGTTATTATTGCTGGGGGTGTTGAAGTGATGTCTGGGATGCCTTTTGGAGGATGGAAGATTGTCCCGAATCCTGTGGTAGCGAAGGAAAATCCTGATTGGTACTGGGGAATGGGTTTAACAGCTGAAGCTGTTGCGCATGACTTCAACGTTTCACGTGAAGATCAAGACGCCTTCGCCTTGAAATCTCATCAGAAAGCAATCGCAGCCATTCAAAATGGTCATTTAAAAGATGGAATTGTACCGATTACGGTTAAAGAAAACTACTTGAAAGATGGCAAAATGGCAACTCGTGAATATGTCGTTGATACGGATGAAGGTCCTAGAGCGGATAGTACATTAGATGCTTTAGCGAAATTAAGACCGGTATTTCAAGCGGATGGTTCTGTAACTGCGGGTAATTCTTCGCAAACATCCGATGGGGCAGCGTTCGTTTTGTTGATGTCTGAGCGAAAAATGAATGAACTTGGTCTTAAACCTATTGCTAAGTTGATCAGCTATGCTGTCGCTGGTGTTCCTCCTCGAATTATGGGGATTGGTCCAATTTACGCTATTCCAAAAGCTTTAGAACAAGCAGGACTGAAAAAGGAAGATATTGACTTGTTCGAATTGAATGAGGCTTTTGCATCGCAATCACTAGCGGTTATACGTGAGTTAGGATTGCCAGAAGAAAAAGTTAATGTGAACGGTGGTGCAATCGCATTAGGACATCCACTAGGATGTACCGGTGCTAAATTAACGGTTCAAGTTCTAAACGAATTGAAGCGTCAAGATAAAAAATATGGTATGGTGACTATGTGTGTTGGTACCGGTCAGGGTGCTGCAGGTATTTTCGAGTTACTATAAAATTGAAAGAAGTATTAGACTTAAAATAGAATACGATGTCTGAAGAAATTAAAAACAAAGCAATTAAAGGTGGTGAGTTCGTTATCAGAGAAACACCTTATACGGATATATTCATTCCTGAAGAGTTCGACGAAGAGGCGCAAATGATTCGCCAGACTTGTGTAGACTTTTTAGATACTGAAGTATTAAACAAATTAGATCGTATTGATGCGCAAGAGGAAGGTTTAATGCAAGGTCTGATGGACAAAGCGGGTGAGTTGGGCATGCTTGGCGTATCTATTCCAGAGGAATATGGTGGCTTCGGTAAAAGCTTCAACACTTCAATGCTTGTTGCAGATGCTGTAGGTGGTGGTTTTTCTTTCGCAGTAGCCCTGTCTGCACATACAGGAATCGGAACATTGCCTATTCTTTATTACGGAAATGCAGAGCAGAAAGCGAAGTATATTCCAAAATTAGGTACAGGCGAATGGAAAGCGGCATATTGTTTAACAGAGCCGAACTCAGGATCAGATGCCAACTCTGGCCGTACATCCGCGAAATTAAATGCAGAAGGAACACATTATCTGATCAATGGTCAAAAGATGTGGATTACAAATGGTGGATTCGCCGATATATATATCGTATTTGCAAAGATTGATGACGATAAAAATCTAACAGCTTTTATTGTTGAGAAGGACTTTGGCGGAATAACGATGAACCCAGAAGAGCATAAATTAGGGATTAAAGGTTCTTCAACTCGCCAGATTTTCTTTAATGACTGTGCGGTTCCGGTAGAGAACATGCTTTCTGAACGTGAAAATGGATTTAAAATCGCCGTAAATATTCTAAATATCGGCCGCATTAAGCTTGGTGCAGCTACGATTGGATCTGCACGTTCGGTATTATCCACAGCAATTAATTATGCTAACGAACGTGTACAATTTAATTTGCCGATATCAAAATTTGGAGCGATTCGTTATAAGATGGCAGAATCAGCGATTCGTTTGTTTGCCAATGAGTCTGCGGCTTATCGCGCGGGACAGAATATCGATGATGCATACGATGCATTAATTGAAGGGGGCATGGATCAAGCAAAAGCAAAATTGAAATCGGTAGAACAATTTGCGATTGAATGTGCGATCATCAAAGTGTGGTGTTCAGAGATGTTGGATTACGTAGTAGACGAGGGTGTTCAAATTTACGGAGGTATGGGCTATTCAGCTGAAGCGCCAATGGAGCGTGCTTATCGTGATGCACGTATTAATCGAATCTTTGAAGGCACAAACGAAGTAAATCGTCTATTAGTAGTTGATATGTTATTGAAGCGTGCAATGAAAGGAGAAATCGACTTAATGGGACCAGCGACTGCCGTTGCGAGCGAGTTAATGTCAATTCCTGATTTCGGAGAAGAAGATGAAACAGCTTTTGCTACAGAAAAGAAAATTATCGCTAATCTAAAGAAGACAGGTTTGATGATTGCAGGAGCTGCTGTTCAGAAATTAATGATGTCGCTATCCAAGGAACAAGAGATTCTGATGAATATCTCCGATATTATAGGTTATGTATATGTTGCTGAGTCTGCTTTGCTACGTGCAGAGAAATTACATTACAGCGTAGGAGGTGATAAAGCGGCTTATGCGGCAGACATGGCTAAAGTATATTTATATTCTGCCGTTGATAAAGTAAACATTGCAGGAAAAGAAGCGTTATATTCTTTCGCAGAAGGGGATGAGTTAAACATGATGTTAGTCGGCTTACGTCGCTTTACGAAAGCACAGCCATTCAATGTCAAAGAGGCTCGTCAGCGCATTGCGAAAAAGCTTATTGAAGAAAATAAATACTGTTTCTAGTATTAAGGTTGATTATGGAGAAGCCCCGAGAGATCGGGGCTTTTTTCTTATCTTTATAATTCAACAAAGACAACCAATTTGGATGCATACGATGCCATAGTTGTAGGATCTGGGCCAAATGGCTTTGCCGCTGCAATATTACTTCAGCAACAGGGTTTGAAGACGCTTCTGATGGAAGGAGCGGATACCCTAGGTGGTGGAATGCGAACGAAGGAGCTTACTCTTCCTGGTTTCAAACATGATATTTGTTCGGCCGTACATCCTATGGCGCTTGCGTCGCCCTTTTTATCTTCGCTTCCCTTAGAGCAGCACGGTTTAAAGTTTATTTATGCTCCTTACGAGGTTGCTCATCCTATAGATCCTAAACATGCTGCAATACTACATCGGGATTTAAAACATACTGCCGAACTTCTTGGAAAGGATAGTAGGGCTTATCAAACTCTTTTTCAACCGTTCGTTGATCAATGGGAAGAATTGGCTAACGATATACTCGGCCCGTTAAGAATTCCGAGAAACCCTTTATTAATGGCAAAGTTTGGTTTGAAGGCATTGCCTTCAACTTCAAGCATTGCGAAGACGTTTAAAACGGAAGAAGCAAAAGCACTGTGGGCAGGACTTTGTGCACACGGCATTCAACCGCTAGATAATCTTACTACAGCAGCTGTCGGGATGGTTTTAGGAACGATAGGGCATCGATACGGCTGGCCAATGATTCAAGGGGGCTCCCAGGCACTAGCAGATGCGCTAGCGTCTTTATTTAGGGCAATCGGAGGCGAAGTACAGACTGGCATATGGCTAGAAGATATGGCACAACTACCGAAGCATCGTGTCTTGCTCTTGGACTTAACCCCGAAACAGTTATTGGCAATTAAAGGTTTAAATCTCAGAAGTGGATATCGAAATCAATTGTCTAGGTATCGACAAGGTATGGGGGTGTTCAAGATGGACTGGGCATTGTCTGATCCTATTCCTTTTCATAATCCTGAAGTCGGAAAAGCCTCGACAGTACATCTGGGAGGAACATTGGAAGAGATTGCTTCCGCTGAGTATCTAACCGGCTTAGGAAGAATACCAGACAGACCTTATGTTTTACTTTCACAACAAAGTGTATTTGATCCTTCGCGAGCACCTGAAGGGAAACAAACAGCTTGGGCTTACTGTCATGTTCCACATGGATCAACAGCCGATTGTTCGCAGATTATTGAAAACCAGATTGAACGATTTGCTCCAGGATTTAAGGATACGATTCTTGCAAGACATAGTTTCAATACACAGCAGATGGAAAGTTATAACCCTAATTATGTTGGGGGAGACATCAATGGCGGATTGATGGATTTGGGACAGCTCTATACACGACCAAATTTCTCTTTAACTCCCTATAGAACCTCCAATAGCAAGGTATACTTAACGTCCTCATCAACTCCTCCAGGTGGAGGAGTACACGGTATGTGTGGTTTCCACGCAGCAAGGATCGCATTAGCGGATCATTTCCAAATTAAGGTAACTCTATAATGGCAAAAATTGTATTAGCAGGCGGGACGGGTAATTTAGGACATTTACTCCTTCCTTATTTTAAGGAGAAAGATGATCAAATTGTCATCCTTTCTAGGAAGAAAATGATAAAACATCACCCAGGCGTCGAATTCATAGTCTGGGATGGCCTGACTGAAGGTGATTGGACAAAGTCTCTCGATGATGCCGATGTTTTGATTAATCTTTCTGGCGCTTCGATAAATCGGAGGTTTAATAGGAAAAATAGAGAAATACTTTATAATTCACGAATACAGCCAACGAAGCTCTTGGCAAAAGTAATCGAAAGACATTCGAATCCGCCCAAGTTATGGGTTAATTTCTCGGGGGTCTCTATTTTTAATGGAGCAAGTGGTCTTCAAGATGAAGAAAGTGTTGCATACGGGAAAGATTTCTTAGCGAAACTGACGCAAGATTGGGAGGCTGCATGTCTGCATTCCTCTACCCCAAATACGAAGAAAGTTATCCTCCGTATGAGTCCCTTGTTATCAAAGAATTCAGGGATATTGGAAGAATTAATACCATTAGCAAAGTTAGGCCTTGCTGGGACAATTGGATCGGGTAATCAAATGATGCCCTGGATTCATGAGGAAGACTTTGTTCGATTAATCGATTGGATAATACGACAAGAGGACCCAGCAGAGATTTTTCACGCTTGCAGCCCAAATCCTGAAACGAATAAGCATTTCATGGAAGTTTTAAGAAAAGCAGTAGGTCGGTCATTTGGGTTGCCACTGCCTACTCCGCTAGCAAAACTAGGAGCGTTAGTAAAAGGTACAGATTCCAGTTTACTGCTAGAAACAGTGCCTGTAACAACAATTGTTACGCTAAAAAACGGCTTTAAATTTAATTTTCCCTATCTTCATGACGCTATAAAAACTTTGATAAAATAATCAGTTTAAACTTTCATGTCTAATAAATCATTTGCTTTGTCGGAAGATTGGGTAGTTGTAATCCTTGGTCTTACGATTATTATTCTTGCTCTTTCAGGAGTTATTATTCCTAAACCATCATTTACTTGGGCTAATGTTGAAGATCTAAGTGCTAAAGTGCTTAGCCTTGAAAATCTAAAAAGTATCGGTGCTCAATTTGCTTTAGTTTATGTCACTGCGATTGCTGGTGCACTCTTACTCGGTAAAAACCTTAAATCTTTACTTATTGTATTTCCAATCGTTATGATACTTACGGTATTTGCGTTGATACTTGCAGGGAATGAATCAGTAAAGAACTATAATCTAGAAGCGGTAATATTTTCATTGGCGATCGGCTTGATCATCAGCAATTGTTTTAAGCTGCCCCAATGGTTTAAAGATGCATTAAGCACAGAACTCTATGTTAAGATAGGTTTAGTTTTACTTGGTACTACTGTCATTTTTGGGGATATCTTAAAAGCAGGTATGCTGGGATTAGTCCAAGCACTTTTGGTGGTTGTGTCCGTTTGGTATTTTGCTTATTGGGTTTGTCGAAAGCTTAAGATTGATAAAGAGATGTCCTTAATGCTTTCAAGTGCCGTGTCTATATGTGGTGTTTCCGCCGCGATAGCAACGTCAGGTGCAATTAAAGGGGATAGTAAAAAACTCTCGTATGTAATATCGTTGGTATTGATTACTGCAATTCCGATGATGATCTTTATGCCTTATATCGCTGAATGGTTAAATCTTTCGCAAGAAGTCACAGGAGCTTGGTTAGGTGGAAGTATTGATACTACTGGAGCAGTTGTTGCATCCGGATCCTTAGTAGGTGAGCGGGCATTGGAGATAAGCACGATTGTGAAGTTTTCTCAGAATGTATTATTAGGAATTGCGGCCTTTTTTATCAGCGTATATTGGAGTTATTCCAAATCCGTTGATGATGAAACAAAGAAGGATAAGCCTACATTAAAATTGATATGGGAGCGGTTCCCTAAATTTGTTATAGGATTTGTATTCGTGTCCTTGTTGTTTTCATTTGTCGTTACTCCGGAGGCCAATGCGATGGTAAAAGATAGCTTAAAAAGCATTCAAGGCCTTTGGTTTGCACTAGCGTTTACATCGATTGGATTAGAAACAAACTTTAAAGATCTTTTTAAACAAGATAATAAAAAGCCGCTTTATGCCTTCTTAATTGCCCAAACATTCAATATCATAGTCACTTTGATTATTGCAATGGTTCTTTTTAATAGTTAAGCGAAAAATGTAATGAAATATAGAAGGGGAAGCCGATGGTTATCCCCTTTTTCTGTGTCTAGGCGTGCCTATACTCGTAAAAATACCGATTGCTCGGTATTGTCATGCATGGAGCGTTTCGATAGTTTTACTTCATTATTAAACCCTAAATGGTAATGAAATGAAAGTAATAAATCTTCTAATAATGCTCAGCATGCTGTGTGTTTTTTCCTCTTGTGATAAAGATGATGAGGAAGGCGAGAGCTCGCCAATTGTAGGAACTTGGCAAGTGGTTAACTATGAGCGAAAGACTGGTGTGAATGGTACTTGGGCTGCGGTAAGTGATTTAAGCTGCAGAATGCAAGAAAGGCAAACCTATGGTCAGGGCGGACAGTTTTCTCAGATTTCAGGTGCATGTTCAGGCTCTACCGCTGGAATTAATGGAACTTGGAAACTATCTTCTGATCAAAGTAGTATCACCTATACGTATACAAACTATTCGGGGGAATATGTTCGTAAGGTTGAAAGACTGAATGACAGTGAATTAGTCATTTCTTGGGACTCAGGAAGTACTACAGGAGCCTACTTTAGAGCAAGTTATAGAAAAGCTAATTAGACCGATCAATAACGTTGATAAAGGTAAGATGTTAGTTTTATAGCATTTTACAAGCATGCCAAACGGTGTTCGGTTCAATATTTACTAGAGCAAAAGGGGTTGTACACCGATACGATCCCTTTTTTTATTCATGTAGGATGAAGATTATGCTGCTTGATTCGAATGTGTGGTAATTGGCCAAATACTTATAAGACAATTTGTGAATTAATTTATGGAATTATGTACCTTGAATCATCTTATAGGTGAAGGCACACAAGTATGAACGAGAAAGAGCTGCTACAACACTACAAACAAACAGGCAATCTGGATAGCCTGGGGAAGTTATATTCCCCTTATATGTCGCTGCTGTATGGTGTTTGTTTTAAATACCTTCAGGATGCAGACCAGAGCCAAGATGCTGTCATGCAAATATTCGACGAGTTAATTGTGAAACTGCGCAATTACGAGGTCGATAACTTTAAGAGCTGGCTATATGTCTATGCGCGTAATTATTGTTTAATGCAATTACGTAAAGATAAGCAAGTTACAAAAGTTGACATCGAGGATCATCTCTATGAGAGTGAGCAGCAGCTAAATTATAAAGAGGAGAAGCGTTGGGAAGAACAGGATTTTAGTAAGTTGGAGACTTGTATGGCTGGTTTAGTGAATGAACAGGAGCAATGTATCCGTTTATTCTATTTGGAACAGAAGTGTTATAAAGATATCGTCGATTTGACTGGTTTTGACTTGTCAAAGGTGAAGAGCTATATTCAGAACGGGAGACGAAATCTAAAAATTTGTATGGAGAAGAAGTAATGGAAAATAATTATCAATTATCTAGAATTCATAATTACGTCATGGGTCTCATGAGTAGAGAGGAGATGTATGAGATGGAGCGCGAGGCGTTGAACGATCCTTTCTTACAAGATGCAATTGATGGATATAAATTACAACAAGGGGTAGACGCGCATCAATTAAGTCTTTTGCAACAAAGACTGGCGCAGCGCTTAGAAACAAAAGGGGCAGAGCGTGACAAACGTTTTTATGGATGGCAAAGACTTACGATTGGTACTGCTGCAGCGGTATTGTTCTTAACTGCCTGTTCTTTGGTGTTCTTTAAATATTTAATTCATCAGGATCGGGAGAAGACGAATGAGGTGATGTTAATGGAAGAGCAATTGCGCTTAACGACAAGTGCTCAAGAAGGTTCTGATGCCGTACCATTGCAAGGCTGGGATATGTTTAACGAGGAATTGAATGCCGAATTAAGAGATATTGTAGGAGAAGGAGAAATTGCTGTTGAATTTCAATTAGATAGTGGTGAGGCAAGTGATATCAAGTTTGTGAAAAACACGAATAATACGATGGCAATTACAATAGCTAATTTTCTTCAAGAAAAGGTTCGATGGAAAGGGAAAGTGGGAAAATTGGATATACGTTTAGATTCAAAAAAATAGGTGCTCAGATGAGCACCTATTTTTTTTTAGGAATTATTCTTCCCATCTAATCTTTTCTTCAATTGATGAGCGAACTGGTTCGCGTTCTTCTGATTGATGATGACCTAAATAAAAGAAACCAATACACTTCTGATTTGGCTCTAAATTTAAAAACTGCCCAATATGATTGATTAGGCCTGGGGAAGCCCAGTAGCCACCAAGTCCAATGGAATGTGCAGCAAGCCACATGTTTTCTACGGCAGCAGCTGTAGCACATAACTCTTCCCACTCCGGAAGTTCACCTGTATAGTTGACAATAATAGCAATAGCCGCTTTTGATTGCGTTGCTTTTTTCGCCATATTCTGTTCCGTTGCTTCCGTGTATTTCTCTGCCGGCGTAACGCTCTTATAAATGCGTGCTAGCTCGTCTCCAAGGCGTACTAAACCTTCATTGCGGAAAATAGTAAAGCGCCATGGTTGAGTACGTTTGTGTGTAGGGGCAGCATTAGCAGCTTCCAAAATGGTTAATATATCTTCTCGGCTAACTTCTTGATCTGTAAAAGAAGCTTGGAATACCGATCTTCTTGTCTGAATTGCTCTTAATATTTCGTTGTTTTGCATATCTTAGTTTGTACTGTGAACTCGGTTAAAGATAGAGAATTACAATCTTATTATCTGTCTTTACTTCGTCATTTCAATTAAGCGACTTCTTCCCAAAGTGCAGCAATATGTAATATCGTTAAGACGGCTTTTTGCATATCTTGTACCGAAACCCACTCTTGTTTTCCGTGAAAAGCATGTCCGCCGGCAAAGATATTCGGACATGGCAAACCCATGAACGATAATCTAGATCCATCAGTACCGCCACGAATACTACGTTTTTCTGCCTTCATGCCTGCTCGCTCAATAGCAATCATCGCAATATCGACAACACGCGGGTAGTTATCCAACACTTCCTTCATGTTGCGGTATTGTTCGTTTATTGTGAAGGTATAACTTGCGCCCGGATACTGACTAACGACAGCCTTGGTGATACTTTCTAATTCCGCCTCGTGAGTAGCAAGTTTGCTAGTGTCATGGTCTCTAATGATAAAATCAATTGTTGCTTCCTCAACAGAACCGGACATGTTCACAGGATGAACAAAACCCTCTTTTCCAGAAGTTGTTTCTGGCGACAATCGGTCTTTTGGAAGACTATCAATAAGATTTGAAGCAATTTTTAATGCATTAACCATCTTATTTTTGGCATAACCAGGATGAATAGAGATCCCGTCAATTTTAATACGAACCCCGTCTGCTGAAAAGGTTTCATCCTCTAACGTTCCGGCACGCTCACCGTCCATCGTATAGCCGAATTCAGCCCCTAGTTTCTTAATATCGACTTCATCGACACCTCTCCCAATTTCTTCATCGGGAGTGAAAAGAATTTTAATATCGCCATGTTTAATCGCAGGGTTTTGCATTAAAATGCGCGCAGCATCCATAATCTCTGCAACACCAGCTTTATCGTCGGCGCCTAATAAAGTCTTGCCGCTAGCCGTAATCACATCGTTGCCGATTTGATCCTTTAGATCGGGGTGTTCGGATAAGCGGATAATGATTTTATTATCATCAGGAAGAACTAAATTCTGACCTTGGTAATTCTTGTGAATTAAAGGCTTAACATCTGTACCCGAAGAGTCAGGGGATGTATCGACGTGCGAACAAAAACAAATGACAGGGACTTTCTTCTCTGTATTTGAAGGAATTGTAGCATATACATAACCTTGTTCGTCCAGATGTGCGTCTGATATGCCCAGAGACAGTAGTTCTTCGACTAACAAACGACTTAGATCTTTTTGTTTTAAAGTAGAAGGTACAGTCTTAGAGTTTACATCAGATTGTGTGTCAATCTGAACGTATCTAGTGAAATTTTCAGCAACCTGAAAATCTCTAATATCATTAATTTCCATAAAGGCAAATCTACAAATTTATTAGGGATCTTATTTTTGTTGATCAGCCCAACCAAATACTTTATTTAGGATGTTTGTATTTCTAGATCCTCCAAGATTCTGACGGATCTTCAACTCTTGATCGGCTACTTTTACAAAAAGACCACTGATAGCGCGTTGTGTAACGTAAGAGGTTAAATCTGTTTCAATCTTATTGCCCAACGGTAATTTGTTGTATGCTGAAGTTAACTGATTCCAATAGGTGGAGACATTGTTTTTGCCCATTGCCGATTGGATGATTGGACTAAACTTGGACGACAGTTCTGCTGTTGTACTTTTCTTGAAGAATTGCGTTGCTGCATCCTGTTGACTGCTTAAAAGGATATTAAACGCATCCGTAACCGTCATTCTAGATAGTGAATTGACAAAAACGGTAGAAGCTTCTTTTACTGCTGTTTCTGCAGCTCGGTTCATGCTGGTGATAAATTGGTCACAAAGACTCCCCATTCCGACGGCGCGTAATGCCGACTCCACTTTCTTCGCTTCATCAGGCATCAATATCTTTACTGCGGCATCCCCAAGGAAACCATCTTTAAGCGATAAAACACGAATACTTTCATTTAAGCCATTGTTAAGTGCTTGTTTTACACCTTGACTAGCTTCGGTTTGCGTGATTGTTCCTGTACTACCAGTCGGTGTAGTGGTGGATCCAGTGCCTGTAGTACCTGTACCTTGTGGAGGAAGTGTAAAACCACCAGTGTTTAAACTTTCACAACCAGATAGGAAAAGCACTGACGCACCTAGTATTATTTTGAATGAATTCTTCATAGTTCTATTTTTTTGTAAAAATATAGATGTTTAACCATCCGAAGGGCGAAAAGGTTTAAGATGTGAGTAATTTTTCGATTCCATTAAAAATGAATCAATCTGTAATAGACCAAAAAAAAGGAGCCTATAATGAATAGGCTCCTTTACTTTAATATTTAAAATTTTATTATTTCCAACTTAAAGTAGTCGCGACAGGGAAGTGGTCTGACGGAAATCTACCAAGATAGGTATCTGTCAAGACGCCATACTTTAATACTTTAAATGGTTTAGTAATAAAGATGTGATCTATGCGTCCTTTTGCTTTAATATCTTTTCCCCATGCATTAAATGTTGAGTTTGGCTCATAGATGATAGGTGATAAATCGTACACATCCTGAACGACATCACTTTTAGCTAATGTGAAATAAGCGGGATTGTTTTCATCAACATTGAAATCTCCAGTGACGATTAAAGGCAAATCTTTCGCAAATTCCTTAGCTTTCGATAACATCAACTTGGCACTCTCTACGCGTGCTTCCGTTCCAATGTGGTCAAAATGTGTATTCATGAAAATGAATTTCTTGCCATTGGTTTTGTCTTGAAACACGCCCCAAGTACAAATGCGAGGTAAAGCGGCATCCCATCCTTTATTAGGCTTCTCGGTATCCGTTCCAGATAACCAGAATGTACCATTCTTCAGTACTTTGAAGCGCTTGGCATTGTATAAGATTGCTGAGTGTTCTCCTTTGTTGGAACCGTCATCACGACCAACTCCAACATATTGAAAATCTGGAAGTCCAGCAAGCATGTCGTCTAGTTGTTCTTTGAACGCTTCTTGAACGCCAAAGATGTCGAATTCATGATATTTAATAAGGTTGTTTACGGCAGTTTTTCGTACGTCCCAAAGGTTCCCCGTATCCGCTTTTGTTTTCATCCGGATATTGAAGGTTGCAACGTTAAATGTTGCAACTTTAAACTTTTGAGCATAAGAAAAGCTGATAAATAATAATAAGGTAAGGCTGATTAGGATTCTTTTCATTTTATTTGTTGATTATCTTTACCAATAATTCTGGTTCATCGGTTGTAATATAATCAACTTTTTCATTTAAAAAGTGATTCATATCTTCTTCCTTATTTACCGTCCACACATTCACTTTTAGTTTCAAGTCTTTAGCTTCTTTAATCCACGTAGGATTCTTTTTGAAAACATTTAAATTGTAATCAATTCCACTCAGTTTTACTTCTTTGATTTCTGCCGGCGACTTATCACCATTTAGATAGTGAATTTTAACCTTTTTATCTAATTCTCTAAACTTTAAGCATGCGTCATAATCAAAGGCGATAAACTCGACCATTTTATTAGCCTTTAATTTCTTTACTAATGCTAGGGATAGTTCTACAGCTTGTTTTGTTCTATCTTTGCTAATTCTACTTGTTTTTAATTCGTAGATTAACTTTGTTTTTTTCTGTTTCAAACCTGCTAATATATATTCTTCAGCAGTCGGGATAGACTCCCCATTTGGATGTTTTTTAGCAAGAAGTTCATTGTAGGTAAGCTGTTCGATGTCTAATCCATAAAAATCATGATCATGGCAAACAACTAACACATCGTCTTTCGTTAAATGAACGTCGAATTCAGATCCCCATAATTTCTGCTCGATTGCAGCATTCAATGAAGCAATGGAGTTTTGCGGAAGTTCACTGTTCTTCCAAGTGCCTCGGTGGGCGATGATAGATGTTTGCGCGATTAGTCCGACATGAAATATGAAAGTCATAGCAGCTAATAAAAAGATTTTTTTCATTTTTTGAAGAAATTAATTTTTAATATAGATGATATTGGCCACATCACGTTGGCCTTCGTGGTCAAATTTTTTATTATCCGTAGGGTAGTTAACGATGTTGTTCGGGGTCGCTCCTTTGATATATAAAGTTGAACTGCCACCGCCATCTAAGTTCATCGCGTCTTTAGCGCCAATCCACTTTAGTAACGACGCAAGCTCATATAAACTCATGCCTTGTGCCTGGGCATTTCTACCATCAACAACAAGTAGTATAAGCTTGTCCTTTTTAGTAATGCCAATTGCTGTTCGTGGATGTCTATTGTCGTTAAACGGATTTTTACTCTTCACGCTACGCTCTGTTCCTTGAATTAAAAGTGGGCCGGAAAGCATCACATCACGAAAAGCTGATTCTTCAACGTTCGCGCTACTCGCCGCTTCTATGTTTACCTTTTTATTATCAATCGATAATACAGCGTTTGCACGATCCGATTTTTTAACGGTTTCATTAATCACTTGTCGATTTACTTTAATATAATCGACGGCACCGCCATCTTTCATATTGAAAAAGCCCCCATTGATAGCAACGAGTGCATTGTTTTCTTCAGCAAATTGAGATGTCGGTTTAAGTGTTTTCGCATCAGCAGCGAGAAATAGGTTTTTATTGTGACGTTTAAGGTCAATTTCAACCCAGTTGACCTCTTGTACACTATTAAAGAGATCATCGAAATGTCCTTGTTTCCATTGAATTCCCTTTGCGACCTTCTTGCTGGTCCACTTTTTTTGGACGACGGTAATGGAATCCTTGGATTGTGCATATCCATGCACGTTGATAAAGAATAGGAAGAAAAGTATCAGTTGGCTTAACTTGAAAAAATAATTTCGATACATGGTTTAGATCATTTTGTCGAATTTACCTTTTTTATGTTAAGTAATATTAAAAATACTTTTAAGTAATCTTTTCTTCATAAAATTGTTGCAAAACCATAGGCGATAGCTGGTGCGATTTTAGATCAAATTGTGGTTTGAGGAACTCACGAAGCCAAATGCTAGTAAAAGAGAAAACGGCTAATCCCTAGAGACGAGCCGTTTCACTTTGATATCTTTATTTTCTATTTATCGCCATTCCATTCTGCATAGAACTGTTTTAGAAAGTCTTCCATATAGGCATGTCTTTCTGCAGCAATCGCTTTTGCGGTTGGTGTATTCATCTTGTCCTTCAGCAATAACAATTTCTCATAGAAGTGATTGATCGTTGGGGCAGTAGTATTTTTGTACGCCTCTTTATCTTGATGAACCACAGGAGGAATATTAGGGTTATAAATCTCCCGGTTTTTAAAGCCGCCATAAGTGAATGCACGAACAATTCCAATAGCGCCAATTGCATCTAATCGATCTGCATCTTGAACGACTTCTAATTCTTTTGAATGAAACGTGACATCACCCAGTGAAGCTTTAAAAGACATGTTTAAAATAATCTTTTGTACATGTTCAATAACATTCGGATCGACTTCAATTGACTTTAAAAATTCGCCAGCAATACGGGGTCCGATGGTCTCATCGCCGTTGTGGAACTTGCTGTCCGCGATATCATGTAGTAAAGCCGTCAATTCACAAACTAATTCATCTGCTTGTTCATGTTGCAATATATGCTTGGTATTACTCCAAACACGTTGAATATGCCACCAGTCATGACCAGACTCGGCATCTTTCAAGGTGTTTTGAACAAACGTTGCCGTCAGCTCCAGGATCTCTTCTTTATTTTTCTTTAGTTCCTTCATAAAGCTCGTATTGCAATAATCGACAATCTAATTTTCCGTTGAAGAATTCAAATCTTCTAGAAGCTCGAAGACCGATTTTCTTTGCTAGTTCAGGATTACCTGTAAAGATATATCCACGGTAGCCCTTACAATCTTGCTTCAAGAAGTCGCCCATCCGTTTGTAGGTAATTTCTAGCTTACTATGGACTCCAAGACGTTCACCATATTCAGGATTGAACATAATAACACCATCGCCCTCAGGAATTGTTGTCTCTGCAAAATCACAGACTTCGAACTCAATTAAGTGTTCTACGCCAGCAGTACGCGCATTTAATTTTGCAATTTCAATCGCATCGGCAGAAATATCCGAAGCAATGATATGTGGTAAATTTTGCTTATCCGTGATGTCTTTCAGTACACGACGATCTTCGAAGAATACTTCTTCATTATAACCTATAAAGTGCATGAAAGAATAATTCATACGTTGCAAACCGGGTTTACGATTTTGTGCCATTAAAGCAGCCTCTATAGCTAAGGTACCCGAACCACACATTGGGTTTACAAACGGTACTTTACCGTCCCATTGTGTTGCCATAATCGTCGAAGTTGCCAAAGCCTCTAGCATTGGCGCTTTACCAGGATGTTTACGGTAGCCATGTTTCGCGAGTGTCTCGCCCGAGGTGTCAACAAAGATCTCTGCGCGTTCCTCCATCCAATGTAAGTGGATAACGGCTTTCGATAAATCTGGTCCAGTATTCGGACGCATGCCTTTCTTATCTTTAATTCGATCGACAATAGCATCCTTTACCTTTACATTTGCAAATAAAGGGGTTGTTATCGTGTCATTATGAACATTCGATGTTACGGAGAAATAGCCATCGAAAGGAATGATATCTTCCCAGCTAATACCTAATAATTGCTTATAAAGTTCATTCGCATCTTGTGCCTTGAATGATTTTATTTCATACAGTACTTGACTTGCGGTACGTAGATTAAGATTTAACTTGATGCACTCATTTACAGACGCTTTGATCTCTACGCCAGTATTAAATGCACGCTTAATTTCGAATCCTAAATCTTTAACTTCTTGCTCCAGATAAGGAGATAAGCGACGGTTGCAGGTGATGATCACCTTGCTTTGGGTGTTGAAAACTTCTGCCATATTTCTACAAAGTTACTTATTCTCTTAGCAAAAATTGTTTAATTTTACGGTTTAATAGTTTAGTTATGGAAATAAGAGGAAAAGTACATGAAGTAGGCGCTACCCAACAAGTTACTGAGTCTTTCAAAAAGAGAGATTTAATTGTTGCTTACGCTGAAAACCCACAATTTGTAGAATACATCCGCTTTGAGGCAACTCAAGACCGCGTTAATATATTTGACAACCTAGCTGTAGGAGAGGATATCGAGATCTCATTCAACCTTCGTGGTCGTCCTTGGACAAATAAAGATGGTCTAACGACTTACTTCAACTCCTTAGTAGCTTGGCGTGTTACGAAGTTAGCAAATACGGCTGCTTCGGCTCCAGCTCCAGGTTATGCAGATATGCCCCCAGTAGACATTTCGTCTTCAGGAGCAGATGATGACGATTTACCTTTCTAATAGAAAATCGAAAAATAAGACAAAGGGGACTTCAATTGAAGTCCCCTTTTTTGGGTAAAAATACTCCGGCTTCAACTGAGAGCTAGTCGTTGCCGAAGTTCTTTTTGATAATATGCTACTAGAATTTATATCCAATACCGAATCCTACAAGGAATGGATTGATGTCAACTGTTGCAGGAATGGCTAAACCTGCCGCTAAGTTTGAAGCATCTACATCGACGTCTGTTTTCAAGAAGATGTATTTCGCATCCACGTTAAGGAAGAATTTATCTGTAATGTTAATGTCGGTACCGATCTGTGTTGCAAAACCAAATTTGTTTTTGTAATCCACACCTTTTACGGTATTACCCTCATCTACACTATAAAAAATCGTATAGTTTACCCCTGCACCGATGTACGGTTTAAAGATGTTGCCTGGGTAAAAGTGATACTGTGCTGTCAACGTTGGCGGCAATAACCAAACTGACCCTAAATCTACTTCTGCTGAGGAAGCCCCACCAATCGCGGTCAAATTAGATCCAGTTGTTTTTACGTTGTGTTTTGTCGTACCCAAGATCAGTTCTGCTGCAATGTTCTTTGTGAAAAAGTAAGTAAAATCCAACTCAGGGATAAATTTTGTGTTGATGTCAACGTCTCCACCAATCGTTGCAATATCAGCAGATGGATTGGGGATTACGGCTACTCCACGAAGGCGCACTTGCCATTTGTTGTAATCAGTTGTTTGTGCTTGCGAAAAGCTCATGCCTACTACAAATAGGCCGGCAATTGATAATAATAGTTTTTTCATTGCAATAACGGTTTGTTATGCAACAAATATATTGCTGGATAAACTGAAAATAAATGATGAATATCAGAAAAGTAAGTAAATAATATAATAGTTAAACGGTGTGCATTTGACTAACTTGATGAATTTATGTTTCAATTAATATTAGCTCGGACCTTAAGCCTTGCTCAAGCCTAGCTGAAGCCTACCTTAAGCGATAAAACTTGGCTTTGAACGAGTTCGTTATGGTTCAAGTGCAACTAAACTAAAAGGAAATATTATTTAATTTGTTTTTTGTGTTGATCATATAGGCCGACCAATAGGCTGTTCCCATCTTGATCAACTTTTAATGCGCCATACTTTGCTTGTTCATAACGTTCGCCTGTACCTTCCTGAAAGAAAAATGATTCGGCTCCGATGTTGAGACGCCATTCATCCGGGCGAGTGTAGGCAATCAGAATTTCACCAGGGTTCAAGGGTGTTTTATTTGCTTGAAGTCGTGCTGTTTTCGCAACATGTTGCTTGTCGATTTGAAGTACACAATAACCACGGCGTGGCAGTTTTGATAAATCTGGCTCTTCCGTGAGACGATAGTTTAGCTGCATATAATCTCCTTGCATTAGAGAACGTGGGTCGACCGGTGCTAATTCTAATAAAATGAGTTGACCGTCATTCAACATATTTTCTTTTTTGACAACACTATAATTAAAGTATATCAACAAAATCAATAAGTTAATAAGGATTAGCGCAATACTAATTTTTTTCATGATTGCTTATTTTTAGACTAACGAAATATAGAATAAGAAAGAATGCACCCGAAACCATCATCATAATAGATTTCGTAAGTAAAGTAAGGTCTAGATCGTAATAGAATCTTGATACCGCGTAGCATAGAAATAGAATTCCAAGGACAAAGCCCGTTTTGTAATTTACTAGGAAGCTCAGCAGTATTAAGAATATGGCACCCGACAAGGCAGGGTACAAAATACAGGGTAGCAGGCAGCATAGGCTAAGTAAGTATAGCAGAAACCTATTCTTTCGATTGTTTATGGACAATACTTCAAAGATGCGATGTAAAACAACAAAGCATAAGCCGATGAATATGATAGAACCCGCCCAACTGAAATAATTGTGTAAGCTGCTGTGCTCATCGAAAGTCAAAAATGCTAATCCAAACAATAGGCAGAACGTCAATGCAATACGAATTGGGTTATATCGAATCGATAGGAAATTTCGCTGACTAATAATCTTCCCTTCTTTGAGATACAGATAAGCTAAGAGGATTCCAATACTTGGTATATATAGCTGTGCAAGATTGTTGAATCCAAATTCCACGATTGCAGCAAGCAGCGTCCCGCATGAAACTAATACCAAGACAAAAATCATAATATAATTTCGCACCAAGTTGATACAAATTATTGCTAGGCTACAAATGATAAGCAGATAGGTTTCATCCGCTAGGTGAAATTGTTCTAGCGAGATTCCAAAGAGAATGAATCCAATCAAGAGGGTTGACACACACATGGTATCGAGCAGCATTGTGTTCACTTTTCGACTAAAAACAACTGATCCAATTAGAAAAAGCAGTCCAAAAAATAATAGCGTGCTTTCGTTGTCAAAAATGCCTAAGGTAAATAAGATTCCGGAGAAGGTTATGCTAGCCATAAAGCCACCGAAGATCGATAGGATTTTGATGGGCAGGCTTTGCGCTTGTTCTCGCTCGTGTAGTTCTGTTTCTATCGCATTTCGATCTAAATCAATCTCTGATTCATCCCATCCTAGATGCTGCGATAGCTCATCAATATTTAATCTATCTTTCATTTCGCTTTTGTTTTAACATGTTTACTAAATTGTAAATCACTGCACTCACGCTCAAGAGGATAAAGAGGCTTACCAATAGGTATGATTCTTCCCAGCCGAGCTTTTCTAGAAGTAAAGCGCTTAAAATGATAATTATGCTTAACGGTATAGCAGAAAGGTAGAAAATACTTCGATGCTTGATGCCATATCCTATACCTATTCCGTAGAAGACAGTTGTTAATACGGGGATAAATTGAAAGCCTGTGCTCGAATCGTAGATACAAACGATATTACCGATGGTCGCAAAGGTTAGGGCGGCAAGTGCTACGATATTGCTAAAGTAAGTTGGAATTGAAATTTTGATTGGTGATTGATTCAATAAATGTGTAAACACGAGTGGAATTAAATTCACAACGAACAGAATGCTGAATATCAGCGAGTCGTCCCAATGTTTAGCTACCTGTACTGAATAGAGAATTAATGTGGTATTGATAAGGCCCAAAAATAATAACCAAAGGGGAGGAAAGTTACTAATCAATACCCATATGCCGATAAAGAGTGTCCAGGCAAGAAAAAAGTCGTAGGCATTGGCTCCGGTTTGATAGATTTGCCCAAAGACAGAGAACATTACGCCGACAAGAAGAGATGCGCCAGTAAGCAATATTTTTCGTGTTGTCGGGTTAAGCTTTGGTAATAGTGCGAGAACACAGATGATGATAACAATAATTTGCGTTAACGCAAGTTTTGCAAATTTATCAAGCTCATCCCAATTATATGCGAAGAAAAATATAACGCCTGCAGCGAAGAAGCCAATTCCAAGGGCTAAAAGGGCATATTTTAAGAAATTAGACCAGTCTGCCTCATCATGAAAAACTTCGTTTTTTAAAGCCCTATCAATTTGCGGTTCTGATAATTTACTATGTTTAGCAAGAATATGTATATCCTCGCGTTTGATCGTTTTCATGAAATAGTATTTGAAAGATTAAGATACCAAATTATTTAAACAACCCGCAGCCTTGTGAATCAAGGTCTGCGGGGAAACCGCTAAGTTATAAGGTCTTCTCGCTTGCCAGCTTAGCGTCTCTGGTGTTCTTTTGAACGGCGATTGCAGCAAATACACTGAGCACAAATGATATTCCATAGAATCCTTTTTCGCTTAGTGTTAGGTCTGCATTCCACAGACCTACAATAAGTAGAACGATGGCGGCAATTGTTGCAAACCAACTCAAGCTATAATAAAGCTCAGTGACAGCCAGTCCTTCTGCTTTATCTCGTACACTCTTCTGTACTGAGATTACAGCAAATAGTCCGAATAGTAAAATGGTAAAATAATAGCCTTTTTCGTTAAGTGCCATGTCGGCATTCCACAATCCGATACAAAAAGCAACAGTACCTGTTACTAAGGCTAACCAAGAGGCGCCAACAAAGGCTGCGGTTGGTTTGTACGGATTTTTCGTTGTTTCTGACTTCTTAGAAGTCAAATTGTTTTCTTCAGTTTGGATATTTAGCGGTTCCATATTTTTTAATTTTTGTTGATTAATACGATGTAAAGATCGTGGGACTTTAGCGGCTAGTCAATCAATTTTTGTTAAAATACTGACGATATAATTTTCGATTTTTACTATATTTATAAGTATAATTATAGGTATGGACGATCTGTCGCAGTTAATAGGCTTACTTGGTAATCAAGATAAATTAGAATTTAAAGCATTCCTAACGCGGAAAAATAAGCGAAAGGATGTTAAGAATATTCGCTTGTTTAATTTCTTAGAAACTGACGATATAAAATCAATAAATAAATTATATCAGACAGAAAAAAACAGGGATGCTTATCATGCTTTGAGAAAAAGATTGCAGGATAACCTGCTTCAATTTCTTTCTCAACGCGCTTTTGAGAGTAAAGATCATGCAGTTTATGATATTCTTAGAAATTTAGTTGTTGCCCGGTTTTTATTGGAAAATAATTTGGAGAAAATTGGTTGGAGATGCCTTGAGCGTGCCGAACGGGCAGCCTTGAGTGAAGAGCAATTTGGACTACTAAATGAGGTTTTGCTGCTGCGCATGCAGTATGCGCATCTTGATCAGGAGTTGGTGTTTGATCGTCTATTAGATCGATTTGTTCTCAATCAGAACCAAATGCAACGAGAAGCTAAGATGCATGTGGCCTATGCGACCCTACGAAGGGAGCTCCAGAATATACACTTGAAAGGAAAGATTGTTAATCTCACAGAGCTGATCGAAAGCACGCTCAAGAAATATCAAATCGCGGTGTTGGATTTAATGAACTATAAGTCACTCTATCAAATTTTATACATCGCCAATGAATATGCTGCCATTAATCAGAATTATGGATTAATAGAACGTTATGTTCGAAAAACATATCAATATATTCAGAATCTGGATAAACCGATGGAAAGACATCTGTATTATCACCTTTATATTCTTTATTACCTCGCAAATTTCAATCTTCGGAATAAACGTTTTGATGAAAGTATTGTTTATCTAGAACAGATGAATGAGCTGATGTTAGAAAACAATCCTTATCGCGAGCAATTTGAGCTTCGTCGACAACTCTTGGTTGGCTTGAATTATCATTTTTCGGGAAAATCTGAAGAAGGAATACAAGCTATTAAAGATGGTTTATCTGCAATAAATAGGAAATCAAATCAAGAGGATATTGATGATTTGTATTTGAGCTTGTCCATGTTTTACGCGCAACAAAATAATCTCAAAAGCCTTAGTTATTTAGCAAAACTTGGCCACACGGATCATTGGTACGAAAAGAAGTTGGGTATGCTATGGACTATTCGTAAGAACTTAATGGAAATTTTAGTTCATCTGCAATTTGAGAATACAGAATTAGCGATGTCGCGTCTGAATAGTTTTAAACGCCGGTATAAGAAATATTTGTTGAGTATAGATGAGGATCGAGTGCTGTTTTTTTTAACGATGGTTGAGCGTTCCATTCTAAAACCTGACATTGTCAGGGATCCGTCCTATCAAATGGCAGTTCATTCCATGCTTGAAATTGATGCCAATAAGGATATTTTTAATTTGAGTTTCATAGGCTGGTTAATGGCAAAATGGGAGAAGAGAACGCCTTATCAGATTACTTTGTCGCTTATTGAAACAGTGTAAGCCTAGCGAATTTGGGCTTTGGAATTTTTACCGATAAAAATGACGTAATGACAGGTGTTTATATGCCAATTACCTAGTTTTTAGGGAGAAAGTATGCATTGGAATAAGAATTGGTGTATTTTTATAAAAATAATTAAATTGCAAAATGGGTTGGGCAACTAAGAAAAGTAGACCGTGGGAGATAAGACAATTGATGTGGACGATTCTGTCTGTATTAATGATCATTCCATTGCCTATACATATACATCCTTTCGTCATGTTGGCGCAAGCTAAGAAAACCAAGATTCGTTCTTGGTATGTTGCTGGCATAACCTTGTTAGCGGTGGAGATTGCGCTATTGGTATCTTTTATATATTTCTTTGGCACATTAAGTCAAGCTATGTTGCTAACGATGGGAGGTTCAGTGGTTTCCTATATTGTTGGAAATGGAATGTTGCTGAATCAAGCGAAACCATATTTGCAACGATTGGAATTGGGAGAGGTACGTCCATTGACATGGATATCAACTCCATCAGCGCAGAAGTACTTAGAATTGAAAACTACGTCAATCGATACACCACAGTTTTTCGTGGAAAGATTGTTACATTGGAGGAAGCAAATTGACAATAGAAGTATTCAGACTGATATTGATAAAATTATCCGTTTGTTCCAATTGTTAGAGAAGAAAGATGTTCGCGAAGCGGAGAAGTTTTTAGTACGACATTCTACCGTTGTCAATGTATTGATGCAATACGACGAATTGGAAAATGCGAATCTGAATAACACGATTACCTTGGATTCTAAGCGGAAGTTGGAGAGCGTTATACGCCAAGCATCTGTCGCTATAGAACAAGAAGTGACGAATCATTTCAAAATGGGCATGTTAGATGTTTCTGCGGAGACGGATGTCTATTTACAAACTTTGAAAAGTAGAAACCTATTAAAAGATTAAGATAATATGGCAAATTTAGATTTGACTAATTTGGACGATGACCAGAACAAGAATAAGCCTGGCGAAATTGCTGTAAATTTTACAGAGGAGGAGAAGGGTTTAATTCAACAATATAAGGATAAGATTAACTTAAAATCGACAACTGATATCATCCAGTTTGGTGTTGGTAGCCAGTCGAATGTCAGTAATTTCTCGAATGAGATTTTAAAACAGGTTCGTGCAAAAGATTTAGGGGGTGCTGAGGATATTTTGTTAAACCTTCGTGGTGAGATTAGAAACTTTGACGAGAAGTTGAATAAGAAGCCTTTAATTCCATTCTTCGACAATATTAAGAAGAAGATTGGAAGGCTTCGTACGGAGTACGCATCTGTAGAAAAAAATATTCATACCATTGAGTTGAAGTTGGAAGGGCATTATAAGAACTTAGCGAAAGATGTCAATATTTTCGATAAGCTTTTTGTGCAGAATCAACAATATTTTAAAGATCTTTCATTACATATTCAAGCAGGTGAGGAGAAGTTGCACGAGGTGTTGACTGTAACATTGCCAGCAATGAAGGTGGACGCTGAATCTACCGGCGATCAGCATAAGATTCAAGAATATAAAGATATGGAGCAACATGTTGTGCGTTTCGAGCGGAAGGTCCATGATTTGAAGTTGACGCGTATGGTCGTATTGCAGACTGCTCCCCAAATACGCATGATTCAAAGTAACAGCAGTTCTTTAATGGAGAAGATTCAATCGAGTATTGTGAACACGCTACCATTATGGAAGAATCAGATGGTGTTAACCTTAGGGATTGCACATGCGCAAAGTGCATTGGAGGCTCAACGTGCAGTAACCGATGCAACGAACGAGTTGTTAAAGCGTAATTCTGAAATGTTGAAAGAGGCGACAATTAGTGTTGCAAAAGAAACTGAACGCGGAATTATTGATATTGAAACAATCAAGAAGGCAAATACTGATATTATTACAACAATAGAGGAAGTGCTTCGAATCCAGAAGGAGGGAAGGGAGAAACGTAAAGTAGCAGAGGCTGATTTATTGCAGGCTGAAACTGAATTAAAGAATCATATCTTGAAGTCTTCGGACGAGACTAGATTGATTAACTAGATATAAAAAAAAGCCGCTAATTGCGGCTTTTTTTTATAATTCCCAGCGTTTCTTAGGAACGCAAGTAATGTCTTTTATCTTTCTTAGCACAACGGGGCGCGCGTCAAATTTGTTTTCTAAGATCACGCTATCTTTGCTTTTGTAGGCTACTTTATAACGAGGAAGATATTCTCCTTGTTTATAGCATCCGGAAATCTTTTGTTTCCAATTATCTTTGGTGTAAACGCCTTCAACTATCATACTGTCGCCGCGTAATACATAGACCGCTTTAGCATATTCTGTCCACTCACCGTTCTTAAAACAACTGTCAGGCATGGTCTTCACCTTGTTATGCACTTTCATTGTTGTGTAAATAGAGTCGCAAGTAACACGGAATTCGTGTAGGGTATAGTTTAACATGCTAGAAGCATTAGGAATGCTGTCTTGCACCCATACTCCTTGAAACCAATCGGCTCCTTCGTCTTGCATATCCGAATGTCGTTGACAGCTGCTGCCAATAAAAAGCATACCTAGCAAGATGCCAAGGTATGCTTTCATGGAAATATGTTTCTTTAAGTGTTTATCCACTCGATTATTTTAAACTACCAACCATTTCTTCAGGTTTTACCCACTCGTCGAATTCTTCGGCAGTCACGTAACCTAATGAAATAGCTGTTTCTTTTAATGTAGAATTGTTTTTATGTGCTGTTTGAGCAATCTCAGCAGCTTTGTAGTAACCGATCTTAGTGTTTAAAGCCGTTACTAACATCAATGAATTGTCAACCAATTCTTTAATGCGCGTATAGTTTGGTTCAATACCAATAGCACAGTGCTCTTCAAAAGACACACATGCATCACCAATTAATCGAGCTGATTGTAAGAAATTAGCAGCCATTAATGGTTTGAATACATTTAACTCGTAATGTCCTTGAGTACCACCGATTGTAATCGCAACATCATTACCCATTACTTGTGCCGCAACCATTGTTAAGGCTTCACATTGAGTAGGATTTACTTTTCCTGGCATGATAGAAGATCCTGGTTCGTTTTCAGGGATGATAATCTCACCAATTCCTGAACGTGGACCCGAAGCTAACATACGTATATCGTTAGCAATCTTATTTAATGATACAGCAAGTTGTTTTAAAGCGCCATGCGTTTCAACGATAGCATCGTGTGCTGCTAATGCTTCAAATTTGTTCTCTGCTGTAACGAAAGGATGTCCAGTGAATTCAGCAATATATTTTGCAACAACAACATCATAGCCATTAGGTGTGTTTAAGCCTGTACCTACTGCGGTACCGCCTAAAGCTACTTCCGATAAATGCGATAATGTATTTTTTAAGGCCTTTAAACCATAATTTAATTGAGCTACATAACCCGATAGTTCTTGACCTAATGTTAGCGGAGTTGCATCCATTAAGTGTGTACGACCAATCTTAACCACGTTCATGTAGGCTTCTGACTTACTTTTTAAAGTGTCACGAAGTTTCTCAACTCCAGGAATCGTAATTTCAACGACTGCTTTGTAAGCAGCGATGTGCATTCCTGTCGGAAAAGTATCGTTTGAAGATTGAGACTTATTTACGTCATCATTAGCTTTTAACACAGGCTCGCCTTCGCCAATTTTACCGCCAGCAAGTACTTGCGCACGATTAGCTACAACCTCGTTCACATTCATATTTGATTGTGTTCCAGATCCTGTTTGCCAAATAACTAATGGGAATTGATCGTCTAGTTTACCTGCAAGAATTTCGTCACATACTGCTGCAATAGCATCGCGCTTTTCAACAGGTAATACGCCTAATTCGTGGTTTGCATAAGCAGCCGCCTTTTTTAGATAAGCGAAACCTGCTACGATCTCATGTGGCATAGAAGCTGCCGGACCAATTTTAAAGTTGTTTCTTGAACGTTCAGTTTGTGCACCCCAGTATTTGTCGGCAGGTACTTGAACCTCGCCCATGGTGTCTTTTTCTATTCTGAATGACATAATTACAAAATTTTGTTAGGCAAATTTAGGACTGTCTAAACGGATATCCAAATCTTATTCCGATAGCGGTATATAATTGATTTAAGTTCCCTCTAATTCAATCGGCGACTCAACCTAACATAGATGATTGGATTTATTTCTAATGAATTTAATATGAGGCTAAAGATACTCAAAAAATGCCGAATTTATTGCGTTTCGCCACATAATCAACGGTAAGACGATTGTATGGTTAGACAACCTGTATTATATGGTATTTAATGTTTAGCTATTTGCTAGGTTAAACCTCTTCAACAACACTTTCTCCCCTGCTTAAATCGCCCGATGTCCATTGCCTACTTTCATGAAGTCTAATTTTGCCATTGCTAAGGATTTCGGGATGCGATTGGCAGATACCAGTCATCAATTCACCCGCTAGGTTAACTTGATGATAGCGCATATCGATAGTTCCATATTCATTGACGATGCCAATCAGATGGCCATACTTGATGGAGCCGCCTAAATAGTCGGCAAATACAATGTTACCAATATGTTTATAGTGAAATTCAGTTTCTGCGGATGTTTCTCCGTTATTACTGTTGCTCAATGTGCGGAATTTTCGGTTGTGGTAGTTGATAGATCTTACGTTCATGTGGATATTTGTGTGTTAAGAAATATGAAGGCTATCAACCCTAAGGTTAATTCAACCTTTTCTGCATGTGTTCTTCAATATGATGATATAATTGTTTAGGTTTTAAAGTACGCCAAGGGAAGTCGTTGAGGTACTGACCAAAATTGATGTAATAATCAATATGGTTGGATTCAAATTCTTGAATGACATGGTCGCGGAAGTTAATGCCTACAATCCAACCATCTTCAATATCTTGAAACCACTCCTCATAATAAGAGTCGTCGGAAGCATGAAAGTTCAAAACATTCTCTCCAATAAGTATAAACTTATTGATACCTTCGCCAATCATTAGGTCAATGACTTCTCTTTTAAGGATCATGATATCATTATAAATGGCATCATTCCATTCGCCAATGAACTCGATAATACAAAAGCCTTTATCATAATCTGCATAAAGTACTTTTAAATAAAGAGTCAATGAACCGAATTCATCCCATTGAGGATGTAATAGGAAGTTATAGATCTTCTTATCGAATTCAAATTCCGAATGAACAGTGCCAAAAAAAGGGCTCAGCTCATCTTCAGACGCAATATAGTCGTCTCGCCAATTGTAAAAGGGTTCTATTTCATGCATGACTGTGTAAAAATATTGAAAATTGCTGAAATATTACCGTTACAAGGGGCATTTGGACTGTTAATTGTTGATAAATTATTTATTTTATTATTCTTTATAAACAAAAGGTTAAGTATTAATTTTGCACACCAGACCATCGATGCAAAAAGGAAGAAAAAGGAACATTTTTGTTGCAGCAACATATGCAGCAACGTTAATATTAGGATTGATCCTTGGTCAGAACTATGCTGATCAAGAGCGAATCAGTTCTGGTGGTTCCCTTATGCCTATTGGTCTGTCTGATAATGCCTACAAAGTACAGCAGGTTGTTGATTTGATTTCCACACGTTATGTGGATAGTATTAACATGGATTCTGTACAGAATGGTGCTATCAATCACATCATATCTCACTTAGATCCCTATTCACTCTTCCTGATGCCCAATGAGTCACAAACTCAAACTGAGATTCTTGAGGGAACCTTCGAGGGAATTGGTATGGAGTACTTCAATCTAAACGATACATTACTTGTTGTTGGCGTAATAACACATGGACCTGCCGATAGGGCTGGTTTTAAAGTTGGAGATCGTATTTTGAAAATCGCAAATAAGCCGGTCGCCGGTAATTCGGTTTCAAAAGAAGAAGTAGAAAAGCTAATACGTGGAAAGCGAGGTACAGAGGTTGAGATGTTTATTCAGCGAGACTCTATTGCGCTACCATTTCCGTTAAAAGCTAAGCGTGATCAAATTAGCGTAAGCTCCTTAGATGTAGCTTACATGATTAAACCGACGGTTGCATTTGTCCGTATTCGTAGATTCGGATTAAAGACCGCCGAAGAATTTAGAAATGCAATCATTGAATTGAAAAAGCAAGGTGCGAAAAATTTAATTCTTGACCTTAGAGATAATGGAGGGGGCTATTTTCACATTGCAATTAAGATGGCAAGTGAATTTTTTGCTGATCAACGTCTTGTTGTGTACACCGAAGGGGCCCATGAAACGCGCAGGGACTATCTCTCCGAAAGTAAAGGGAATTATTCCAACGGGAAGTTGGTCATTCTAGTAAATGAGCGTACCGCTTCAGCAAGTGAAGTTGTTGCTGGAGCTGTTCAAGACTGGGATCGAGGGATCTTAATAGGACGGAGAACATATGGTAAAGGTATCGTTCAAGAGTTATTTGACTTCTCGGATGGTTCAACTATTAACTTGAGTATTGCGAAGTATTATACGCCACTTGGACGTAGTATTCAACGTAAATACAGTCCCAACTGGTCTAACATGCAAGACTACGCTTCGATGTACAGTGGATTATGGTCATTAGATACCACCTTTGCCCATGCGAAGTCATTCCAGACAGGCCTCGGTAAGAAATTGTTCAGTGGCGGAGGTATAGTGCCAGATTTATTGATTCCAATTGACTCTAATGAAGTAAGTATGATTTATCAAGACTTAGTTCAATCCAGTCTTGTGGAACAGTTTGTCTATAGTAGGTTTACTAAAAAGCTACCCGCATACTCTATTGAGAACTTCCTACAGGGATATACACTTCCAAATTCAGAATACATGAGCTTTATTAACTTCTTAGGTCAAAAGGGGCTATCGCTTTCTCCCCGAAAGCAAATAGATTTACATGACTTAATACAGAGTGATATTGAAGCTTTATTAGGAAGGTACTATTTCGGAAGGGAGGCTTATTTCAAAGTGAAGAATCGCTATGATTTTTTTATACAAAGAGCTTTTCAGCAATTAAATATTGAATCTTAGTTCTCCTTGTGCATACTTAGATCTGCCCATATCGGGTAGTGATCCGATAACTTTTTCTTAATGATATGATAATTGTTGACAGCGAATTGCTTGCCGGCAAAGATGTAGTCAATTTGTAAAATAGGAAGCATTTCAAAGTGTGTTACTCCCCATCCATTCCCCTTTTCCTGAAATGCATTCTTCATGTCTTTACCTATCAAGTTAACACTATACGACATCGGGGTATCGTTGAAGTCACCCATGATAATCTTTGGAAGATTACTTTCAGCCATATGTTCATATAATGACTCCGCTTGATTACTTCTTTGTTCAAATGCCCACTTTAGCTTTCGACCGACACGACGCGTAGCTGTTTCTTCTTCACCAGAAGATCCACCAGGGTTCTGAATAAATTCCTTATCCTCATTCTGTAAACCAAATGATCTTAAATGAACATTATAAACGCGAATCGTATCTTCATTCTTAACAATGTCTGCATAAATAATACGGTTAATACCGTATTCGTTCTTTTTAATTAAGCCAGAATTGATGATTGGATATTTTGAGAAAATAGCTTGCCCGTACGCCATATAATCGTTCTGTCTCGAAGGAGCGAAGTAATAGGTGTCGAAGTTAGCCTCATTCTTTACAGTCTCGCTAAAGCGCTTATTTCCTTTAATCGTGCTATAGAATTCCTGTACGCATAATACGTCGGGTTTAGTCTCATTGACGATTTCAATAAACTCTTGTTTGGGTGTTTTTTCTGAATCCTTTATTGGGGAGAACATATGTGCATTGAATGACATTACTCGAAGAGATGTGTCAGAAGGTGCTAGATCAACTTGCTTGCTAAAAGTAATGTGCTGAGTCATTAAATTCCATCCGATTAAGATGGCAATCAATGAGAATAAAGCAAATCTAGGCTTACGTAATATCCAATAGAATATAAAGCCTAAATTAATTAGGAGGATTGGTAAATAGCCAAGCCCTAAGAAAGCGATGCCCCAGAAAGATTTAGGATTGATGAAAGAGGCGGAGTAACTTAAAAGCAAACCGGCAATAGCTAGGAAATTGCATAGCATTACCGTCTTACTGAAAAAACCTAAGTTCTTTTTATTAATTAACATTACTCTTGCTCTTCTCTACTTACTTTAAACAGTATTTCTTTTTCCCGTGAAGATAGACTTTCATAACCATATTGAGAAATTTTATCCAAGATTTCATCGATAACTTCTTGGTTAGGTAGGTCTCCTTTATAACTCTTGTAAATAGGCGCGTTATTTATTGTGCGAACAACACGAAGTTTCTTTTTCTCCTTCCGTACAAACAATAAACTCCAGTCATTCCCTTTTCTAAGCTGATAAACCACCAACATACCCCATGATGCACTAACAAGAAGCGCCAATGCCGCAGGTTTGTTAATTAAGAACATAAAGATAAACTGAAGTCCCAAAAAGATAAAGGCTATCGTTTGGAAACGAATATTGCCAAACAAGAACATGCGAAATTCGAGCTTAGGAACTAAGATCAATAAACTGCCCATTAATGCCGCAATGCTCATTGCGTTTGTATGTAAGTAAGCTTGTGGATTCTTAGCAAAGATCGGAATTTGCGACAATCCTAAGTAAGAAAGCCCACCGATAAAAATAGCACTAATAAAAATGGTTAGAAATTGACGGTTATTCAAGAAGTTGAGAAACACGTTACCCAACCAATAGATCCACAGACAATCAAATAAAATATTGAATAGTCCAGTATATAAGAATGGATAGCTGATCAACGACCAGGGTTGTTGAATAAATCTAAAGAAATTGCCTGGCAAACTTAGTGTACTTAAGAGCTTGTCGTATAGCGGGTAATTCGTAATATTTACTTCAACTAATAAATCACAAATATGAATAATAACGAATAGAAGGACTTGTACCGAAAGAATATAAGGTATCGGTGAGCGGCTACTGTAAGTAGTTTTAAGAAAATCTTTCAGAGCGTTATCTTTCTTCATCATTCTTATTCTAATAACTGCTGCGACGAATGCCCCAGGCCTTAAGTAGGATAAATCCGAATAATGCGCCACCGACATGCGCGAGATGTGCAATCGATGAACCTCCTCTAGAGAATCCTAAGTATATTTCAATGACTATTAAAATGGGAATAAAGTATTTAGCTTTAATCGGTACAGGAATGAACATTAACATTAATTCCATATTTGGAAATAAAACCGCAAAAGCCAACAATAAGCCATATATAGCTCCCGATGCTCCTACCAAAGGCGTGCCATAAATGGAACCAATGGTTTGGGAATCAGCTGCTGATATATTGAGATTCCCCAACGTTGAAGCTCGTATGGTTCCTGTGATATCGTAAACTTCCCAAGCCTGAACGCCATACTGTAAAACCAAAGCCCCTAGACCACAGATTAAATAATAGTTTAGAAAGCGTTTTGATCCTAATACACGCTCTACGATAGGTCCAAACATGACCAACGAGAACATATTGAAGAATATATGTGCAAACCCATTGTTGTCGTGCATAAACATATAGGTGATCGGCTGCCAGATATGGAAGTAAGGAGAGTCTGGGTAAAATACACCAAATAGAATGGGTGCCTGCGTAAATATTAAAGAGCCTATAAAACAGACCACATTGATGATCA
Organism: Sphingobacteruim zhuxiongii; assembly: GCF_009557615.1. Taxonomy (NCBI): domain Bacteria; kingdom Pseudomonadati; phylum Bacteroidota; class Sphingobacteriia; order Sphingobacteriales; family Sphingobacteriaceae; genus Sphingobacterium; species Sphingobacterium zhuxiongii. Next base: position 3,705,659 of record NZ_CP045652.1, on the reverse strand, counting down.
ATAGATTCTTAACAACTGGAGGTAAATTTCCTAATAGATTATTCATATTTCAATAGTGCGCTAAATATTTCTTGCAAAACGCTCTGCGAGCTCTTGTAGTGTGTACGTTATAATAACTGGTCTACCCTGAATCGATATATTCGGCGATTCGCAGGCGAATAAACGATCAATTAAATCTTCCATCCCCTGATTGTCGAGCTTTGTGCCCGCTTTAATAGCCGCATTTTTTGCTAAACTCTTGGCTAATTTCTCCCGCTTATTCAGACGCAAATCGCTTTGGTTTTTAAAATCTTC